>NZ_JAVIWJ010000001.1:2317500-2617500 GCF_034314105.1 Pseudomonas sp. AB6 | reverse complement strand
GCGCCGGGAATAGAGCTCAATCCTTCTTCGAGCCACAGCACGCGCTCTGCAATAGCCTTGCCGACGTGTTCCATGCCTACCTCCTCAAGCAAAGAAAGGCTGGCTTCCAGCGCCATACTACCCAGCACATTCGGGCTGCCGCATTCGAAACGACGCGCAGACAGAGCAGGTTCCCAAGTGGTGCGGTTGTAATCGCCCATATGTTCCAGCATGTGCCAGCCAAACTCATTTAGCTTCAACTGTGGTCGCAATTCGGCGCGGCAGTAAAACACCCCCAGGCCCTCCGGGCCCAGCAACCACTTGTGGCCGTCGGCCATCGCAAAGTCGCATTGGCTTGCTTGAACATCGAAGGGCAGGGCGCCCAAGTGCTGAATGGCATCGATGCAGAACAATACATTACGTGTTTTGCACCCTTGGCCAAGCACTTCGAGATCAAGACGCAGGCCTGTAGCGAATTGCACAGCACTAATCGATAACAGCCGTGTACGAGGACCGCACGCCGCAAGCAATGCCGCTTCCGGGTTGTCGCCCTTAAGGCTGACCTGAATGACTTCAACGCCTTGAGGCTTTAGCGCCTCCCAGACGATTCGGTTGGAAGGAAACTCTTCGTCACTAATGACGATTTGATCGCCGCTCTTCCAGTCCAGCCCAAAGGCGACGAATGACAGCGCTTCCGACGTGTTTTTGACCAGTGCAATGTCATCGGTCGACGGTGCATTCATTAGACGCATCAGGCGTTCACGAAGGCGTTGTTCAACTATCATCCAATCAGGATAGTCGCGCGCGCCCAGTAAAACGTTTTCCTGAGCAAAGCGAGTGACGGCGGTTGCGGCGCGTTTTGGCCAGGGAGCGACCGCCGCGTGGTTTAGATATCGCAGGCCTGGAGCCTGTGTAAATTCATCAAGAAACGTAGACATGTCGGATGATCCGTGCAATTTGGCACAAGTTAGGCATAATACGCGGCTTCGATTTTGACCCCCCAACAGACCTTTTCTTATGCAGAAAGAACCTCGTAAGGTCCGTGAGTTTCGTCGCCGCGAGCAAGAAATTCTCGATACCGCGCTAAAGCTGTTCCTCGATCAAGGTGAAGACAGTGTCACCGTCGAGATGATCGCGGATGCCGTGGGTATCGGCAAAGGCACTATCTATAAGCATTTCAAGTCGAAAGCGGAGATTTATCTGCGCTTGATGCTCGATTATGAGCGGGATTTGAATGAGTTGCTGCACTCTGCCGACGTCGACAAGGATAAGGAAGCTTTATCCCGTGCTTACTTTGAGTTCCGTATGCGTGATCCACAACGGTACCGGTTGTTTGATCGCTTGGAAGAAAAGGTAGTCAAGGGCAACCAGGTGCCGGAAATGGTCGTTGAGTTGCACAAGATTCGTGCCTCCAACTTTGAGCGCCTCACGTTGTTGATTGAAGGCCGGATTAACGAAGGCAAGCTTGAAGACGTGCCTCCTTATTTCCACTTCTGCGCGTCCTGGGCGTTGGTGCATGGCGCCGTAGCGCTGTATCACTCGCCGTTCTGGAGCAATGTACTCGAAGATCAGGAAGGCTTCTTTCAATTCCTGATGGATATTGGCGTGCGCATGGGCAACAAGCGCAAGCGTGATACCGATACCCCGCCCAGCATTTAAGCCATTCGGGGGCTTTATGGTTGCAGGTAGTCAATGCACTGTTAAGAGTCCCAGTAATATACTCGGGCATAGGCCTTGCTAAAAATTGATGTGTGAGTCAGGTTTTAGCGGTCCACCTTTTTTTGCCGGAGCCATTCATGATCGTTGACCGTCAAGGCAGGCGTTTTCGCAATCTGCGGATCAGCCTGACCTCTGCCTGCAATTACGCCTGCACTTACTGTGTGCCAAATGGTAAGCGCTTAGTGGCCGCGCAGGATGAGTTGTCGGCGGACGCCATGGCGAGTGGCGTGGCGTACCTGATTGAGGCCGCGGGCATTGAACGTCTGCGTATCACGGGTGGCGAGCCTCTGGTCAGTCCAAAACTGGAGACCTTCATGGCTCAGATCGGGCAGTTGGGTCTCGACGAAATCAGCCTGACAACCAATGGCCAACTGCTGGCTCGCAAACTGCCGCTGCTGGTGGATGCCAATATTCGTCGGCTTAATGTTTCTCTCGACACCTTAGACCCCTTGGCATTTCGCACCATTGCCCGTGGCGGTGATTTGCTCACTGTGCTTGACGGCATGACCCAGGCCAGCGCGGCAGGCATCAAAATTAAAGTCAACATGGTGCCGTTGCGCGGGCAAAACCTGGATCAGGTGATGCCTTTGCTTGATTACTGTCTTGAGCGTGGTTATGAACTGCGCTTTATCGAGCTGATGCGCATGGGCCACCTGGCCAGCGACTCGAACGCGTTTTTGCAGCAATTTGTCAGCTTGCAGCAACTGCTGGCGCTAATCGGCGATCACTACGAATACCTTCAGGCCGATGCGCCCGTGGATGCCACGGCGGTGCGCTATCAAATCCCCGGCAAAGGTTTTTTTGGTGTCATCGCCAACGAAAGCGTGCCCTTTTGCCGAACCTGCTCGCGTTTGCGCCTGTCCTCTACTGGCTGGTTGCATGGCTGTCTATCTTCCAGCAACCGCCATTATATCGGCGACCTTCTGGACAAACCTCGCCATCAAGCCCTGCCGGCGTTACAAAGGCTGCTGGTCAGGGCTTTGGGCGATAAGCAGGAAGTGGCGTTTTCCGGCGGCGCTATGGTAATGAAGATTATTGGAGGGTGATCTCTGACGCAAGTGTGTGAATTTTTAACTCCTTCGTCGAAACTTGGTAGCGCCTCAGCTCTTTTTTTATGAGTGGCGCGGAAGCTGCATCAGTCGCGCATTCGCCGGTTTTCCGTCACTGGCACCTGGAGGGGATGATGCGTAGCCTGGTTTTGCTACTGACGCTGTTGTCGTTAAGTGGCTGCATGAGTATCAGCGATATGGGGCAGGGGGCTCATGATCAGTTAAGCGATGCTGGCTTGCTCGATCACAGTGACACCAATCGAGCGAATAACCGACGCTTGCAACCAGACTCATTCATCTACATCGCACAGGGTTCGTTTGTGCCGCCTGGCAATGCCTATCCACGCCCCAACGTTGTCGCCGAAGAAGCCTTTAAGGGCTTTATCGAATACTTCCCAATGGTCCGTCGGGCCAAGGCGCCAATGGGTCTGGATGAAGCGATGACTGAAGCGCGAGCCGCGGGTGCCAACTATTTGCTTTACACCCGTTTCGCCAAGGCTGATGACCGCATTGGCAACACTGACGAGTGGACTGATCAGCAAGCCGTGGATCGGTTAGGCGTCGACAGCGGGGTGATCCAGCTCATGTTGATTGAAACCACCACCCGCTATTTGATCGACACCGCCCGCATACATACCCGAGGCGGATTGCTGACGATGCGCAATACTAAACCTGAAGATTTGCTAGCGCCGCCTTTGGAGGATTACGCTCGTAGCCTGATGGGTGTTAGCCGGTAGCACCTTTAAAGGAGCAAGAAAATGAGTGATCCGGGCAAGGCCAATGACCTGTTTGCACAGATTCCCAAGTCAAAAGGGTTGCCGCCTGTTCACCTGTGGAACCCCGATTTCTGTGGCGATATCGACATGCGTATCGCTCGGGACGGTACGTGGTATTACCTGGGTACGCCGATCGGGCGTAAACCTATGGTTCGACTGTTTTCCACGATCATGCGCCGTGACGATGATGATTATTTCCTGATCACTCCCGTGGAAAAGGTCCGGATCAAAGTCGACGATGCTCCATTTGTTGCCGTCAGCCTTGAGGTGGAGGGTGAAGGCGAGCAGCAAGTTCTGCGTTTCACTACCAATGTCGATGATCAGACCGAAGCGGGCCCTGAACATCCTTTGCGTGTGGAAATAGACCCTGAAACCCAGGAACCAGCGCCCTATATCCACGTGCGCGTCAACCTGGAGGCGCTAATTCACCGCAATGTGTTTTATCAACTGGTTGACTTGGCAGAGGCCCGGGAGATCGACGGGCAGCGTTGGCTGGGCGTATGGAGTAGCGGGACGTTTTTCCGGATAGGCCTGGAACCCTGACGTGCTGTTATTTCAGTAGCACTCCACCTGTTCCACGCACAATTGCCTGTCAGCAATTCGACGGTTAAAGTGCCGCTCCCCGTTTTGCTTGAGGCGTTTGCATGACCCAGTCCCTTGATATTGCCGTGATCGGCGCCACCGGTACCGTCGGCGAAACCCTCGTACAGATTCTCGAAGAACGTGATTTTCCGGTTGCCAATCTGCACCTGTTGGCGAGCGTTGAATCGGCAGGTCATTCAGTGCCTTACCGCGGCAAGAACGTGCGTGTGCGTGAAGTCGACGAGTTCGATTTCAGTAAAGTCCAGTTGGTGTTCTTTGCCGCAGGTCCTGCGATTACCCGTAGCTACGCCGTGCGGGCCACGGCAGCCGGTTGTACGGTGATTGATCTCTCCGGCGGCTTGCCCGTTGAGCAAGCTCCTAACGTCGTCCCGGAAATCAATGCAGTCTTGCTGGATGCGTTAAAAAAGCCGTATCAGGTCTCCAGCCCTAGTCCGTCTGCGACCGCATTGGCGGTGGCCCTGGCGCCATTGCGCGACCTGCTTGATGTGGTGCGCATCAACGTAACGGCATGCCTGGCTGTTTCCAGTCAAGGACGTGAAGGTGTTGCTGAGTTGGCTCGGCAGACAGCCGAATTGCTCAATGTTCGGCCGATGGAACCGCGCTTCTTCGACCGGCAGATGGCCTTCAATCTCTTGGCTCAGGTCGGCACTCCCGATGCGCAAGGGCACAGTCCGCTGGAAAAGCGTCTGGTTGCGGAGTTGCGAGAGCTACTGGCCCTGCCGTCACTGAAAATTTCCGCCAGCTGCATTCAAGCCCCGGTGTTTTTTGGCGATAGTTTCAGCGTTTCGCTGCAGGCTTCAGGGCCAGTCGACTTGGCTGCCGTCAATGCCGCACTGCGTGTTGCACCCGGCATCGAGCTGGTCGAAGCCGGTGATTACCCTACCGCCGTTGGCGATGCAGTGGGCCAGGATGTGGTCTATATAGGTCGAGTCCGTTTGGGGATTGATGACCCTTCGGAGCTCAACTTGTGGATTACCTCAGATAATGTTCGCAAGGGGGCAGCGTTGAACGCTGTCCAAGTGGCTGAATTGTTGATAAAAGACCATGTGTAAAAGATACTTGGCAACAATTGGGCGAATCACTTCGGCTTGACGGCTAACGTAGGCTTTACCTTCTCGGTTGCCGAGGAATATTCAGACAAGGGATGGGCTATGGTTCAGGTTCGCAAACTGGTATTAGCAATCGCTACAGCCTCGGCGCTGTCATCCGGTATGGCGCACGCATTGGCGCTCGGGGACTTGACCCTGAAGTCGACCCTGAATCAGCCGCTTGTCGCGGAAATTGAGCTGCTCGACGTGCGGGATGTAACCGTTGGGCAGGTAGTACCGAGCCTCGCTACCTCCGCTGATTTTGCGCAGGCAGGTGTTGATCGGCGCGGGGTTCTTGACGATCTGACGTTTACACCGGTAATTGATGCCGGTGGTAAAAGTATATTAAGGATCACGTCGACCAAGCCGATTCGCGATCCGAACATGAAGTTCCTGGTGCAAGTGCTCTGGCCTAATGGTCGGCTGCTGCGTGAGTACAGTGTGCTGCTTGACCCGCCTAAAGCTACGCCGCAAGCCGCTGCTGCCTCAGCTTCCAGTGCTCAGCTTCCGGTGATAGCCCCGGCGCCAGTGCCCGTGTCAGCTCCCGAAGGTGCATCACCTCCGGCGCCTGCCAAATTGCCAGCGCCGACGCCTGCCGTCGAAGCGAAACCTGCTCAGTACACCACGAACAAACACGATACATTGTGGGAAATTGCATCCCGCGTACGAAGTAGCGGGTCGGTTCAGCAAACTATGCTAGCCATTCAGGCACTGAATCCTGGGGCCTTTATCAATGGCAACATTAACCGATTGAAAATCGGTGAAGTGCTGCGTCTTCCTGATCAGCAACAAGTTGCCGCTACCCCGCAACCGCAGGCCATCGTTCAAGTTAGAGAACAAAATCTTGCATGGCGCCAGCGACGCAGTCTGCCTTCCGCCGCGCGCCAAGTGGACGCGACCCGTCACGCCAAACCTGGCGCTGCGCCTGCCAACGTTGAGGCTAAGGACAATCTGAGTCTGGTTTCAGGCAACTCAAAGGTCGGCAAAAGTGGAGCGTCGGGCGACAGCAAGGCCTTAAGTAATCAGCTGGCGGTGGCAAAGGAAAACCTGGATACGACGCGTCGTGATAACGCCGAGCTTAAAAGTCGAATGTCAGATTTGCAAAGCCAGTTGGACAAGTTGCAGCGGTTAATTGAACTGAAAAACGACCAGTTGGCTAAAATGCAGGCCCAGGGCGGCATTGCACCGCCCGTCACGCAGACCGCCCCAGGCGCGCCCTCTTTGCCCGCTGCATTAGTTGCTGCAACCCCGGCTGCCAGTGGCGCCGCGAAGCGACCAGGCGAAATCGCACCGGAAGATGCGTTGACTCCTGCTGCGGAACCTGTAGCGGCTCCGGACGTCGCTCCTATTGCGCCTAACCCTGGCGGTCTAGTGGAGAACGGCGATACTGACAGTGCGATCAGTAAGGTTCTCGCCAGCCCGATGCTGCTGGGCTTGGTGGGCGGCGGCGTCTTAGTAATCTTGCTTTTGTTGCTACTGTTCTTCACGCGGCGCCGCAGGGCGCAGCAGGAAGCAGAAAAACACAAACGCATGGCCCGAGCGTTGGCCGAAGAATCAGACTTCGCCGCTGATATGGACTTGCCGGAACACAGTTTTGACGGCCTGGATGTTCCGCCCCCCAACGTAAAGCTGGCGCCGGTGCCGGTCTCTATTCCCGCACCGGTGATTTCAGAGCCGATCCATGAGCGCTCGCTTAATGTGCTTGATCAGGCTGCAGTCCATGTCGCAAACGGTCGCTTCAACCAAGCTGCCGAGCTTCTGGAAGATGCTATTAAACAAGAGCCTCAGCGCAGCGACCTGCGCCTGAAGTTGATGGAGATCTATGCAGAGCAGGGCGACAGAAGTGGTTTTTCTGCCCTAGAGCGCAAGCTGGCGGCCGACGGTAAGAATCATGCTGAGGTCGACGAGCTGAAAAGTCGCTTTCCGTTGATGATAATGGCAGGCGCAGGAGTGGGTGCCGCAGCATTAGCGGCTGAGCTTGATGCGGACTACGTCAAGGATTTGCTGCTCGATACGTCTGAGGTGCCAACGGTTACTACGGTGCCAGCACCCGCGCCGGGTCCAGCGATTGAATCTGATGAGTTAGAGGCGTTTGATCAGGATTTCGACTTAAGCCTGGATGAGCTGGAAGAGGTTTCTCCGGCAATTCTTGAAGAACCTGTCGCGCCGGTACCTGCAAGAAAGGTGCAACGTGATGAACCGGGTCTTGGGGCGTCAATGGCTGCCGATACACTGGCAGATGATGAGCTGAGTTTTGAGTCGGTATTGCGTCAACAGAATGAAGCCAAGCTATCGTCCCCCGAGGATTTATCCGACTTCGACCTAGACCTGACGGAAGAATCACCGGCGTTGAGCGCTGAAGATGATTTTCTTCTGAGTCTCCAAGACGACTTGCACGAATTGCCGGCGTTTGATGATTCACCTTCGCTGGCACACTCTGTAGGTGATACCTCGACCTTGCCTGATGATTTTGACTTGTCCTTGCCGGATGAGCTTGACGACGACGCGACACCCAATGCGTTCACCACCGAGCTTGATGACGTTAACGCTGAATTGGATCGTCTGTCCCAGACGATGGATCAACCAGCGATTGCCAAGCCGCCAAGCTTTACCGCTGAGGATGCGTTGGCAGAAGATGACGAGCCCGAGTTCGACTTCCTGGCAGGCACCGACGAAGCCGCGACCAAACTTGATCTGGCGCGGGCATATATTGAGATGGGCGACAGCGACGGCGCTAGGGATATTCTCGATGAGGTGGTTGGCGAGGGCGATGAGGCCCAGAAAACCGAAGCACGGGAAATGCTTGCCACTCTGCACTGATCAAGCCGCAGATAAATGCACAACGACCGCTTTTGCGGTCGTTTGCGTTTAGAACAGGTGAAGCTCTTATAATGGCGCCTTTGTGTTAACCAACAGGCTGCACGTCTTGGCTTCAACATATAGCACTGCAGAAAATGCGGCGGCCGAAATGGCTGCCGCTGGCTTTTCCAGGATCGCATTGGGCGTCGAGTACAAAGGTTCGCGTTTTTGCGGTTGGCAGCGTCAGGCTTCCGGTGTATTGACCGTGCAGGAAACCCTTGAAAAAGCGCTATCAAAAGTGGCTGACGCGCCCGTCTCGTTGTTGTGTGCGGGTCGTACGGATGCAGGCGTTCATGCCTGTGGGCAGGTGGTGCATTTCGATACTCAGGCTGAGCGTTCGCTGAAGGCTTGGGTAATGGGTGCCAATATAAATCTGCCCCACGACATCAGTGTTAGCTGGGCGAAGGTTATGCCGGCGCATTTTCATGCGCGGTTCAAGGCGATTGCTCGGCGTTACCGCTATGTCATTTATAACGATCCGATCAGGCCGGCTCATTTGGGTGACCAAGTGACCTGGAATCATCGCCCGCTGGATGTCGATCGGATGGCGCAAGCTGCTCAATATCTAGTGGGTACCCATGATTTCAGCGCGTTTCGGGCGGGGCAATGTCAGGCGAAATCGCCGATTAAGCAATTGCATCATCTGCGAGTTACTCGGCACGGGCAGATGATCGTCATTGACGTGCGCGCCAATGCTTTCCTGCACCATATGGTGCGCAACGTTGCTGGTGTGTTGATGACCATTGGCACTGGCGAGCGGCCTATTGAGTGGGCCAAGGAAGTATTGGACAGCCGGGTTCGGCGTACGGGCGGCGTCACGGCGCATCCTTACGGGCTTTACTTGGTTCAAGTGGAGTACCACGACGAGTTTGCGTTGCCGCAACGATACATAGGGCCACACTTCCTGACGGGCTTCACTGAACTTGACGGCTGACGCGTGGAAAAGCATTTGTTAACATTCGTGACTTCCCCGAATAAGGCCTGAGGTTCTCCCTATATGTCAGCCGTTCGCAGCAAGATCTGCGGGATTACCCGCATAGAAGATGCGTTGGCCGCCGTTGATGCAGGTGCGGATGCCATTGGTTTTGTGTTTTATGCCAAAAGCCCTCGGGCAGTTTCGGTGATTCAGGCGCGAGAAATCATTGCTGCCCTGCCTCCGTTTGTGACTACCGTTGGTTTGTTCGTTAATACCAGCCGTTGCGAGCTCACGGAAATATTGGAGGTCGTTCCTCTGGACCTGCTGCAATTTCACGGTGATGAAACGGCCGAAGACTGTGACGGTTATCATCGGCCTTACATCAAGGCATTGCGGGTGCAGGCTGGTGATGACATAGCCGCGCGTTGCCACGCTTACCCCAAGGCCAGCGGCATACTGCTTGACACCTATGTTGCAGGTGTACCCGGTGGTACGGGAGAAGCGTTCGACTGGTCGTTAATACCGCACGGCTTGAGCAAGCCCATTATTCTGGCTGGGGGGCTGAGCGCGACCAATGTTGCACAGGCCATCGCGCAGGTTCGGCCTTACGCAGTAGATGTAAGCGGCGGTGTGGAGGCAGTTAAGGGAATCAAGGATCACGAAAAGATCCGCGCATTCATGAATGCGGTGCAAGGTGTTGATAGCAGGGTTTTAGAGTGATGTGACGGTTGGCGTATAGCCACCGTCCATAAACCTCCGGCAGCGAAAGCGCGGTTGGTACTTAATAAGCGAGCGACGAAGCGGTGCACGTCGTCACAATGGCAGGTGATAGGTTAATTCAGGCAGGTCCGGCACTGGTCGATCGCTGTGTTGCCTAATCATCGCTGCACATATGAATTTAGCTTAAGGGCATACGCGGGTTTTAAATCGACCGCGTTCGAGCCGTCGTACTGGAGAAAGAAAGCATGAGCAACTGGTTGGTAGACAAACTGATCCCTTCGATCATGCGTTCCGAGGTGAAAAAAAGCTCGGTTCCAGAAGGGCTTTGGCATAAATGCCCGTCCTGCGACGCGGTGCTTTATCGTCCAGAGCTAGAAAAAACCCTGGACGTCTGCCCCAAGTGTAATCACCACATGCGCATCGGCGCACGCGCACGCCTGAACATCTTTCTCGACGCTGAGGGCCGCACGGAGCTTGGCGCCGAGCTGGAACCTGTAGACCGTCTGAAGTTTCGCGACAGCAAAAAGTATAAAGATCGCCTGGTGGGTGCGCAAAAGCAGACCGGTGAGAAAGATGCTTTAGTCTCTATGAGCGGGACTTTGTTAGGCATGCCAGTCGTGGCCTGCGCATTCGAGTTTTCGTTTATGGGCGGTTCTATGGGCGCCATAGTGGGCGAGCGTTTTGTACGCGCTGCCAACTACGCGCTGGAAAATCGCTGCCCGATGGTCTGTTTTGCTGCTTCCGGCGGCGCGCGAATGCAGGAAGCCCTGATTTCCCTGATGCAGATGGCTAAAACGTCGGCCGTGCTGGCGCGTCTTCGGGAAGAAGGTCTGCCCTTTATCTCGGTGCTCACTGACCCGGTATACGGTGGTGTATCGGCAAGCCTGGCGATGCTGGGCGACGTGATCGTTGCCGAGCCTAAAGCGCTGATCGGGTTCGCCGGTCCGCGAGTGATCGAGCAGACCGTAAGAGAAAAATTGCCAGAAGGCTTCCAGCGCAGTGAGTTCCTGCTGGCACACGGTGCCATCGACCTGATCGTTCATCGTCAGGAGCTGCGAATACGCCTGGGTAATTTGTTGGCTCAGTTCATGAATCTGCCGACGCCCAAGTTCGTCGTCGCGCCGATTGAGCCGATTGATATTCCACCGGTCCCGGCCACCATATGACGGTGCGTACCTTGGGCGACTGGCTCGCCTACCTTGAGCAATTGCACCCTACGGCCATCGATATGGGGCTGGAGCGTTCGCAGCAGGTGGCGCTAGCGCTGGGTTTGACCCGGCCCGCGCCCCGCGTTATCACGGTCACGGGTACAAACGGCAAAGGTTCTACGTGCGCATTTATTGCTTCATTGATCCAGGCGCAGGGTCTCAATGTAGGTGTTTACAGCTCGCCACATTTACTGCGCTACAACGAGCGGGTGCAGGTGCGTGGCGTTGAAGCCACTGACAATGAATTGTGTGAGGCTTTCGCGGCGGTTGAAGCGGCTCGTGGCAAAGTATCTCTGACGTATTTCGAGATGGGTACGCTGGCGGCGCTTTGGCTGTTCGAGCGTGCGGCGTTGGACGTTGCAGTGCTGGAAATCGGTCTCGGTGGCCGATTGGACACGGTCAATATTGTTGACGCTGATCTGGCGTTGGTCACCAGTATTGGTGTCGATCACGCTGATTGGTTAGGTAACACCCGTGAGTCTGTCGCGTTCGAAAAAGCCGGAATCTTTCGTGAGGGACGTCCAGCTTTGTGTGGCGATATCGATCCTCCAGCGCCATTGCTCAGTCGCGCCAAGGAACTCAACTGCCCGCTGTTGTTGCGTGGCCGGGATTTCGACCTGGACGTTAGCGGCAGCGCCTGGCAGTGGCGTGGTCGCAACGTCCTAGGCCAATTCATTGAGCTGCATGATTTGCCGCTGCTTGATCTGCCAATGGAAAACGCGGCATTGGCGCTGCAGGCCTATGCGCTGCTGGATTTGCCTTGGGAGTCGTTGCAGATATGCGCCGCTCTCAGTAGTACCAGAGTGACCGGACGCCTTGATCGACGTCAGATTGTCTGGCATGGCAAACCGCTCAAACTGATGCTGGATGTCGGCCATAACCCGCATGCCGCACATTATCTAGCCCAGCGTCTTGCTGCACGACCCTTGAACGGCAGGCGTTTGGCGGTATTCGGATTGCTATCGGACAAAGATCTGGCCGGAGTGTTGGGCGAATTAAACTCCAGCGTCCAGGCGTGGGCTGTTGCCCCGTTACCAACGCCTCGCAGTTATGCCGTGGACGACCTGCAGGCCGCATTACAGAACCTCGGCGCGACCGTGACGTCTCATTCAAGTATCGCGCTGGCCTTGGATGCACAATGTGCCAACGCGACGGCTGAAGATGAAATTCTGCTGTTCGGATCTTTTTATTCTGTTGCCGAGGGCCTGGAATGGCTAGCCCGGCACGTCAAGGAGGAAGTCGCAAATGGCTTTGCTGGATAATCTGTTCAAGCAGCGAATGGTAGGTGCGCTGGTGTTGATCGCATTGGCGGTGATTTTCTTGCCCATGCTATTTTCGCGTCAGGACGAAACCCGTCGCATACATGTCGAAGTGCCAGCTACGCCACAGACGCCGACGACGACGCAGATCAAGGTCGATCCGGTTTCGGTTCCGGAACCGCAATCGTTGCCCCAGGAGCCGGTACCCACCGATGAAGAGCTTGCTCGCACACCGGCCCAGACCGGACTTGCGTCCGTCGTGCAATCTTCCTCGACGTTAACCCCTGTTTCAAAGACCCAGACGACTGTCGCCAAAGCTGCACCTGCAACGCCTGCGGCCAAGTCTGCAGAGGCAGACAGCAGTCATGTCGACGTCAATGGCCTGTCCGTCAGTTGGTCGGTGCAGTTGGCCAGCCTGTCCAATCGCGACAGTGCCGATGCGATGCAGAAAACGCTGCGGTCTCAAGGTTACAACGCTTACATTCGCTCTTCTGACGGTATGAACCGGGTGTTTGTGGGGCCTTTGATTGAACGCGCAGAAGCGGATCGGTTACGCGACCAGTTAGGAAAACAGCAAAAACTCAAAGGTTTTGTGGTGCGCTTCCAGCCTGAGCACAACTAAGTTCCCGCCTATTCTTGCCCCGTCGGTAATCGCTGCTTACCGACGGGCAAGCGCTCTGCTAAAATGCGCCGCCTCATGTGTCTGTAGGCCTCAACGTGCCATTTACTCCGGTTGATTGGGCGATCCTCGCGATCATCGTCATCTCCGCTTTGATTAGCTTGAAGCGCGGCTTCGTAAAGGAAGCATTGTCGCTGCTCACCTGGATCATAGCCGGTGCCGTTGCCTGGATGTTCGGCGGGTCGCTTTCGCAGTATCTTGTCACTTATATCGAAACACCATCTGCGCGCGTGATCGCGGGCTGCACCATCCTTTTTGTCGCCACCCTGCTGGTAGGCGCCATGGTCAATTTTCTAATCGGCGAGCTGATTCGCGTCACCGGGCTTTCCGGGACCGATCGTTTTCTGGGTATGGTCTTCGGCGCTGCACGCGGAGGCTTGCTGGTCGTTGTAGCGGTAGGGCTATTGAGCCTGGGACCGGTGCAGCAAGATCAATGGTGGCAGCAATCTAAGCTGCTGCCGCAATTTTTATTGGTCGCTGACTGGTCGAAAAACCTGATTCTGGGTTTCTCCAGTAAGTGGCTAGCCAGCGGTATCAGCCTGCCGGTTGATCTGCCGTTCAAGGATCACCTCTTACCGTCTTCAAAGCCGTAAGAAGTGCCCGGTATTTCCAGTTTCACTCAGTAGGGGTTGTGTCGCATGTGTGGCATCGTCGGTATCGTCGGTAAGTCGAACGTCAATCAGGCGCTGTATGACGCGCTTACCGTCCTCCAACACCGCGGCCAGGACGCTGCCGGTATTGTAACCAGCCATGGCGGCCGGTTATTCCTGCGCAAGGACAACGGGTTGGTCCGTGATGTGTTCCACCAGCGCCATATGCAGCGCTTGGTTGGTCACATGGGTATTGGCCATGTGCGGTATCCCACTGCGGGCAGCTCAACCTCGGCCGAGGCTCAACCGTTTTATGTCAACTCGCCGTATGGCATCACGTTGGCCCACAACGGCAACCTGACCAACGTTGAGCAACTGGCCAAGGAGATTTACGAGTCGGACTTGCGCCATGTCAACACCAACTCCGACTCGGAGGTGTTGCTTAACATCTTCGCGCACGAGCTCGCGCAGCGCGGCAAGTTGCAACCAACAGAAGAAGACGTGTTCGCTGCCGTGAGCGACGTGCACCACCGCTGCCGTGGTGGATACGCCGTAGTTGCGATGATCACCGGTTATGGCATTGTCGGCTTCCGTGACCCGGACGCTATTCGTCCGATCGTTTTCGGCCAGCGCCATACCGACGGCGGCGTCGAATACATGATCGCTTCGGAAAGCGTGGCGCTTGACGTGCTCGGCTTCACCCTGATCCGCGATCTGGCGCCGGGCGAAGCGGTTTACATCACTGAAGATGGCAAGCTACACACCCGTCAGTGCGCGAAAAATCCCAAGTACTCGCCGTGCATTTTCGAACACGTTTACTTGGCGCGCCCGGATTCCATCATCGACGGTATTTCCGTCTACAAAGCGCGTCTGCGCATGGGTGAGCGACTGGCGGACAAGATCCTTCGTGAGCGACCACACCATGACATCGACGTGGTGATCCCAATTCCAGACACTAGCCGTACCGCTGCACTGGAACTGGCGAATCACTTGGGCGTGAAATTCCGTGAAGGTTTCGTCAAAAATCGTTACATCGGCCGTACATTCATCATGCCGGGGCAGGCCGCACGGAAAAAATCCGTACGCCAGAAGCTCAATGCCATCGAGCTGGAGTTTCGCGGTAAAAACGTGATGCTGGTGGATGACTCCATCGTGCGTGGAACCACCTGCAAGCAGATCATTCAGATGGCCCGGGAAGCGGGCGCCAAGAATGTCTATTTCTGCTCGGCGGCACCTGCTGTTCGCTACCCGAACGTTTATGGTATCGACATGCCTAGCGCTCACGAGTTGATTGCGCATAACCGCACTACCCAGGACGTGGCCGATCTGATCGGTGCTGATTGGCTGATCTACCAGGATTTAAGTGACCTGATCGAAGCGGTAGGTGGCGGCAAGGTTAAAATCGATAACTTCGATTGCTCGGTGTTCAATGGCGAGTACGTTACCGGCGATATCGACGAGCTCTATCTGAATAAGATCGAGCAGGCGCGAAATGATGCGTCCAAGGTCAAGACCCAGGCAGTCAGTGCCATCATCGATCTATACAACAACTAAAGGAGTAGGTGGGATGACTCACGAATGGGATGCCGGTCGGCTGGACAGTGATCTTGACGGCGTTGGTTTCGACACCCTCGCCGTGCGTGCAGGTCAACATCGCACGCCTGAAAGTGAACACGGCGACCCAATGTTCTTTACCTCCAGCTATGTGTTCCGTAGTGCTGCCGACGCGGCGGCACGGTTCTCGGGTGAAGTGCCGGGCAACGTCTACTCGCGCTACACCAACCCGACCGTGCGCTCCTTCGAAGAACGTATCGCTGCCCTCGAAGGCGCCGAGCAAGCGGTTGCCACGGCGACGGGGATGGCGGCGATCCTGGCCATCGTTATGAGCCTATGCAGCGCTGGAGACCATGTGCTGGTGTCGCGTAGCGTGTTCGGTTCAACCATTAGCCTGTTTGAAAAGTACTTTAAGCGCTTTGGCATCGAAGTGGATTACGTTCCGCTGGCCGACGTTTCCGGCTGGAACGCAGCCATCAAGGCCAATACCAAATTACTGTTCGTCGAGTCGCCGTCCAACCCCTTGGCCGAACTGGTGGATATCGCCGCGTTGGCTGAAGTCGCCCACGCCAAAGGCGCGATGTTGGTTGTCGACAACTGTTTCTGTACGCCTGCACTGCAACAGCCACTGCTATTGGGTGCTGACGTGGTAATGCACTCGGCCACTAAATTTATCGACGGCCAAGGCCGTTGCATGGGCGGGGTGGTCGCAGGTCGCAGCGAGCAAATGAAAGAAGTGGTCGGTTTCCTGCGTACTGCCGGACCAACGCTAAGCCCGTTCAATGCCTGGATTTTTCTCAAGGGGCTGGAAACCTTGAACCTGCGTATGCGTGCCCACTGTGCCAGCGCTCAAATACTGGCCGAATGGCTGGAACAGCAAGACGGTATTGAAAAAGTCTACTATGCGGGACTCAAAAGCCACCCGCAGCATGAATTAGCCATGCGTCAGCAAAAGGGCTTTGGTGCGGTGGTCAGCTTTGAAGTCAGAGGCGGCAAAGAGGGCGCTTGGCGCTTCATCGACGCTACGCGATTGATTTCGATCACGGCCAACCTGGGCGATACGAAAACCACCATCACCCATCCAAGCACCACTTCCCACGGACGTTTGGCGCCACATGAACGCGAAGCCGCCGGTATTCGGGACACCTTGATCAGGGTTGCAGTCGGCCTTGAAGATGTCGCCGATCTGCAGGCTGATCTGGCGCGTGGTCTGGCGGCGTTGTGAGTGATTGGGAGGTGCAAGCGACCAATATCCATAACGGCAAGGTCGCTTTGGTCACTGGCGCGGCGCGCGGTATCGGACTGGGGATTGCCGCGTGGCTGATTTCCGAAAACTGGCAAGTGGTCCTGACGGACCTTGACCGCGAGCGCGGCGCGAAAGTGTCGGCAGTGCTGGGCGATAACGCTTGGTTCATCGGCATGGACGTCTCTATTGAAGAGCAAGTCAAGGCAGGGGTCGCTGAAGTGCTTGGGCAGTTCGGTCGTCTTGACGCACTTGTCTGTAATGCTGCAGTGGCCGATCCGCACAATACGATTCTGGAAACCCTGACCTTGTCGTATTGGAATCGCGTGTTAGCAGTCAACCTCAGTGGCCCCATGTTATTAGCCAAGCACTGCACGCCTTATTTGCGCGCGCACTGTGGCGCCATTGTCAATTTGACCTCGACCCGAGCCGCGCAGTCTGAAGCGGATACGGAGGCTTATGCCGCGAGCAAGGGCGGTCTATTGGCCCTTACGCATGCATTGGCCATTAGCTTGGGGCCAGAGATCCGGGTCAACGCGGTTAGCCCCGGCTGGATTGATGCACGCGATCCTTCGGTGCGCCGTGCAGAGCCGCTGTCGGATACCGACCATGCTCAGCATCCCGCGGGCAGGGTAGGGACCGTCGAGGACGTGGCGGCGATGGTGGCTTGGCTGCTATCGAAAAATGCCGGTTTCGTCACTGGCCAGGAATTTGTAGTCGACGGCGGGATGACAAAAAAAATGTCTTACATAAGCGACAAGCCTTAAGTGACAAGCTGCAAGCTTCAAGCGGTAAGCAGCAAGTTAGAAGCAGAGTGCGTCTTGCTTTTAACGTGCCGCTTGAAGCTTACAGCGTGCAGCTGATTTCAAAAAACTTCAACGGGGGTATTGACTTAGCTTCGATACCCACGTAAATTTCGCGGCCTCAACGAAGCAAAGGGTGATTAGCTCAGCTGGGAGAGCAGCTGCCTTACAAGCAGCGGGTCGGCGGTTCGATCCCGTCATCACCCACCACTTCTTGAGGCTTTCGTAAGAAGGCTGGATGAAAATCCAACAATGCGCAGCGGTAGTTCAGTCGGTTAGAATACCGGCCTGTCACGCCGGGGGTCGCGGGTTCGAGTCCCGTCCGCTGCGCCATATTTTTTAGATCGGCTTGTACGATCTGAGACTGGAACGCTTTCAGAGCGGTCCTTTTAGGGTTTCACTGAAACAGGCATCCGAAGGTCTGTTTCGAAAAAGAGTTAATCGGATGCAAGTCCGAGCGACACGCAGCGGTAGTTCAGTCGGTTAGAATACCGGCCTGTCACGCCGGGGGTCGCGGGTTCGAGTCCCGTCCGCTGCGCCATACATGTGTCGAACGTTCATTCGCGGACGATCAACACGCTGAAAAGCCCGCCTAGTGCGGGCTTTTTAGTTTTTTGGTGTTCGTAATCCGGATGGCCATGAGCATTGCGGTGTAGAATCCCCAACTGTCAGTCCGGGTCGCCCGTGTTTCCGAACGGCGTTGATCACACGTCAGCCTTGATGCAGACTTACCCCCGCGTTTCAGATCTACAGTTTTTTCTCCCAGGATTTTGAATGTCTAAATTACCGCGCTTTCGTACCGCATGCTGGGCCGCCGCCCTGCTGGCCGCCGCAGGCTGCTCATCGCCCAAACAGACGGTGTATGAGCATGAAAATTTTGACGATTCGGGAACGTTTTCAAGGAATTACCCGGTCTCCGACGCTGCCTCTTGCGAGGCAGCGCGTCGAGCCTTGCTCAGCCAAGGCTACATCATCACCAGCAATGACCCGAAAGTGATCAGTGGGCACAAGAGCTTCCAGCAAACAGGCGAGACCCATATGGAGATTAGCTTCAGTGTGGTTTGCGCAGCTGATGGCACGTCCAAGGGCGCTACTAAAGGCGCCACCATGTTTGCCAACGCCCTTCAGGACCGATATGCGCTGAAGAAGGTCAATAACTCTGCGAGCCTCGGCGTAGGCGTGCTGGGTTCGGTGTCGATGCCTATCGGGTCCACCGACGACTCCATGGTGAAAGTGGCCAGCGAGACGGTGGCATCACCCAAGTTCTATGACCGTTTCTTTGTGCTGGTGGAGAATTTCTTGCCGCCTGAAGTGAAAAAAGCGGCAAACATTTCTGAAAAGCCCAAAGCTGATCTGGGTATGCCAGAACCAGTAGCCCACGCCGCGACACCGGCGGCAGCGATGGTTGATGGTAAACACGCTGCCTCCGAGCCTGCTCCCATAAAAGAGCCGGTGCCAGCGCCCGCAAAAGATCCCGCGACTGAAGCGGCTCCTGCGGCTGAAACCAGCGAGCCTGTCGCCGCGCCAGCTGAGCCCGCAGCGATCAAGACCGAAATTGTTACGCCAGCGCCGACACCGCCTGCTCCTGCCGCAGAGCCAGTGTCGAGTCCGGCACCGGCTTCTGAAGCAACACCTGCCTCTGAGCCCTCACCTGCTACGATGGAAAAAACGACCTCGCCGTAAAGGCAGTTGGCAAAAAAAGCTGCTGAGACGTTATTGTCCAGCGGCTTTTTCATGGGTGCTATCCGAGGAACAGCTTGTAAGCCGGGTTTTCGCTTTCATCCCAATACGGGTAGCCGATTTCCGCCAACGCCGCCGGAATCAGGTGCCGCTCGTTTTCCGGAACCACCAACCCAGCCACCACTCGGCCGTCCGCCGCGCCGTGGTTGCGGTAGTGGAACATCGAGATATTCCACTGCCCGCCGAGTTTGTCGAGGAAATTGAACAGCGCACCCGGTCGCTCCGGGAACTCGAAACGGAACACCACTTCATCACTGACCCGCGCCGCGTGGCCGCCGACCATGTGACGAATATGCAGTTTCGCCAGCTCGTTATCGGTTAAATCCAGCACTGGAAAGCCCTGCGCAGTCAAGCTGGCGAGCAGCGCAGCGCGCGGGTCGGTATCCGGGTGAGTTTGCACACCAACGAAGATGTGGGCCTCCCGGTCGGTATGGTAGCGGTAGTTGAACTCGGTGATCTGGCGTTTGCCGATGGCTTCGCAGAACGCCTTGAAGCTGCCCGGCTTTTCGGGAATGGTCACGGCAATGATCGCTTCGCGGCCCTCACCTAGCTCAGCGCGCTCGGCCACGTGGCGCAGGCGGTCGAAGTTGACGTTGGCGCCTGAATCAATGGCCACCAGGGTTTGCCCGCTGACGCCATACAGTTCGACGTACTTCTTGATCCCGGCCACACCCAGTGCGCCCGCAGGCTCGGTGATGGAGCGAGTATCGTCGTAGATGTCTTTGATCGCCGCACAGATTTCATCGGTGCTGACGGTGATCACTTCGTCGACATAATCTTTGCAGATGTCGAAGGTGTGCTGACCGATCTGCGCCACGGCCACGCCGTCGGCAAACAACCCGACCTGACTCAAGACCACGCGTTCACCGGCCGCCATGGCCGCTTGCAGGCAGTTGGAATCGTCCGGTTCGACGCCGATGACCTTGATGTCTGGCCGCAAGTATTTAACGTAGGCCGCGATGCCCGCAATCAAACCGCCGCCGCCCACCGGCACAAAAATCGCGTCTAAACGCCCCGGCTGTTGACGCAGAATCTCCATTGCCACGGTGCCTTGGCCGGCGATGGTGTCAGGATCGTCATACGGATGAACGTAGACGTAGCCTTTTTCATCGACCAGTTTCAGCGAAAATGCCAGTGCTTCGGGGAACGAGTCGCCGTGCAACACCACGATGCCGCCTCGCGAGCGCACGCCTTCGACCTTGATCTCGGGAGTGGTTTTGGGCATGACGATGGTGGCTTTGACGCCCAGTACCTTGGCCGCCAATGCCAAGCCTTGCGCATGGTTACCCGCCGACGCCGTGACGACGCCCCGGGCCAACTCGGCTTCGCTGAGCAACGTGAGTTTGTTGTAAGCGCCGCGAATTTTGAACGAGAACACCGGCTGCAAGTCTTCGCGCTTAAGCAGTACCGCATTGCCCAGGCGCTCGGAAAGCTGGCGAGCGGCCTGCAACGGGGTTTCAACGGCTACGTCGTAAACGCGCGAGGTGAGGATTTTTTTGACGTAATGCTTGAGCAGGTCGGGATCGAGGGGCGGTGACATGTCTGACTCCAGATGCGAGCTGTGTGGCTCAGGAGACAGAAGAAAAACCCGCCTCGTGGGCGGGTTGGGTGCGAACGTCGGCTAACCCGCCATGACTGGAATGGCGGTAATAATAATCTTGCCGACGAAATGCTGAGTTGAATTCATGGCCCGAAGGTATTCCGGATACGGTGGGCGAGTCAAGCCAGGATGGGGTTCACCGCAAGATCCTTCGCGAAGACGTCAGATCAGGCGTATTCATTTTTTCGTCACGTTGGCACTTTAAGGTGAAAGCCGTGGTCAGTCATTTCAGCGATTTTAAATTCAATAAAAAGGTGAGCGCGATGGATGAATACCAAGAAGAACTGCTTGAATACCGGGCTTCAGAACTCGACCCAGTAGAACCTGCCGATGACGCTACCGAGCTGTAAGCGTCAACCGGCTTGACGTTGGCTGCGGCGGAACTCTCCGGGTGTTTGCTCGTTCCAGCGTTTGAACGCACGTTGAAACGCCTCGGCGGAGGCAAAGCCCAGCAAATAAGCTATTTCTCCAAAAGCCAGTTCGGTGTCGCGGATATACGTCATCGCCAAGTCGCGACGCGTGTCATTCAAAATAGCTCGAAACTGCGTGCCTTCTTCGGCCAGCTTGCGGCGCAAGGTCCAGGTCGGCAGCTTCAGCCGTGCGGCCACTTCCTCCAGATCCGGTTCTCGTCCTCCGCTCAACAATGGCCCAAGTAATTGAGTGATGCGTTCACGCAAGCTCCGAGTGCGAGTCAATTGCTCTAATTCCTTTTCGCACAACACCAGCAAATGCCGCCACGTGCTGGGGCAATGTTCCGGATTACGCAACGCCAGGCTTGTTTGGCTTAAGCGTAACTGGTTCAGTTCAGCTCCAAAACTCACTGCGTTGTCGCTTAAATAACCGTACGCCTCCACATAAGGTGGCTCCGAAAATTCGATTTCGATTTTTTCAGCCAACAAAGGGTGGCCTGAAAGGGTCGACAGTTGCTGAATCCAACTCGCCAGAATCGAGTCCACGACGAAGCGGTTGTAGGCGTTGTAGGGGCTGATGGAGTAAAAGCGCAACCACGCGCCACCGGCATCCTCATGAAAGCTGGATTGCCCGCGATAGTTGGAGCCATACAATGCTTCAAAGCGAATAAGGCAGCGAGCCGCCTCACGCACGGTGGGCGCTTGGGCGGCGGTAACGCCGGCCAATCCGACTTGGCTGATACGGCTTAATTGACCCATGCGTAAACCCAATCCTGGCTCACCCGTCAGTTGGATCGCAGCATGGCCCAAACGCATGTAACGCGGGATCGACAGTCGCGCGCCTAGCTCAGCCAAGCGCGCAGGGTCCAGGCCGTATTGCTCGAGCAGTGGCTGCGGGTCTTGGCCATAGCATCGCACGGCGTCTGCCAGGCTATGAACAAAGCCGACAGACAAGTCCCCTAAACGCACCCGTAGTGACGTCATTAACCTATAGCCACAGGTTGATCAGGCGAGCGATATGCCCTGGCTGATCGTCGCTGAATTGATCGCCACCGGTCAGGCTATGGCGACTGGCGAAACTATGACCGGAACTGCCTTTATCCCAGAACTGACCACGCATGAAGACACTGAGTCCCGCATGTGCAGTGCTGGCTGGCTCAACCCCAGTTAGCGTTAGTTGGTGCCAAGCGTCACCTTCGCTGATTTCTCCTGGTTTGAGGCTGGTGCTGGCGGGGGTCGATGCGCTGCGAAACCCCCTCCACGGTTTGGACCACAGACCGTTGCCAGCCACAAAAGCAGGTACCGCGATCAGCTCGGCACCTTTGGCGTTCAATTGTGCGTAGTTGTCTGGGTACCAGCTGTCGCTACCCACCAACACTCCAAGTCGTCCGGCAGGTGTGTCAATGACATTTAAATCGGTGTTTGCTGCCGGTTTGATGTAGTCGCGTTCGGTGAAGCTTGGGTATACCTGGCGCTGGGGTTGGCCGATAGGCAAGCCGTCACTGCCAAATACTACGCTGCTGTTGTAAAGCGCACCGGACCCGATATGCAGTTGGCCCTCGCTGATACTGGGGTCTGGCAGCACAATAGAGCCCGCCACCAAGGTCACACCAAACGTTTTAGCCAAGCCACCAAATAGCGTCTGGTAATCCCTCGCCATGGCCTGGGCATTCATCCGCAAATAAGCATCATCGAATCGGTTACGTCCCTTGGCCTGATAAAGCGCGTAAAGGAATCGCAGCGGATTACTCACCGATAGCCAATTCATTGCCTCCTTGACCGTGGTCGATTGATACAGCTGATCCTTTTCGCCGCTGACAAACAGCCAAGTGCCTACATGCTCGGGCAGAATCACGATGGTTTTGCTGTTGATCAGTCCTAGATCGCGGGCTTGCTGAAGATAGGCAGCAAGTTTGCGTCTTAAATGGTCGCGGCTTTGATAGTCACTGGGCGACAGTTCCGTCTGGATACCCAACAAGTTGCCGTGCTCGCGGGGTTGACCTTCATTCACCGTCAGTTGAATGCGCAAATCGGAGAGATAGAGGCCCACCGGGCGCTGCCCGGTCCAGACGGCGTAGCTGATGATCATCGCGATCAGCAGCAGGCCAACGAGAAAATTGAAGGTTTTATGCAAGGGGGACACAAAGAGCAGCCGTGTGCAGAGTTCGCCGACTAGGTTAGGGCGCTTGGTGGCGCTTGCCAACCCTCGCTGTACGATTGGATCAATAAGTTGTCACTTTCAGCCATTGAGTGTGTTCCGTTAGCTCTTTAATGTCAGCGTTATGAACCAGTGAGGTACGCGTGTACAGTTTTCGCACGGTTACGTAAGACCAATAATTGACGGTGGTCTCATTGAGGCTCCCGCATCCCGTGATCCCGCTCGATGGAGTCTCTATGTCCGCCGCCTTGTACCCGCATCTGTTGGCCCCGCTGGACCTCGGCTTTACCACGTTGCGCAACCGCACGTTGATGGGTTCGATGCACACCGGGCTTGAGGAAAAGCCCGGCGGATTTGAACGCATGGCTGCTTATTTTGCCGAACGCGCGCGCGGCGGTGTCGGCCTGATCGTTACCGGCGGTATCGGTCCCAATGACGAGGGCGGGGTATATTCCGGCGCGGCCAAGTTGACCACGGTCGAGGAGGCTGCAAAACACCGCATCGTTACCCAAGCGGTGCATGAAGCGGGCGGCAAGATCTGCATGCAGATTCTCCACGCTGGGCGTTATGCCTACAGCCCGAAACAAGTAGCGCCGAGTGCGATTCAGGCGCCGATCAATCCGTTCAAGCCCAAAGAGCTGGACGAGGAAGGCATTGAGAAACAGATTCAGGATTTCGTCACCTGTTCGACCTTGGCGCAAATCGCCGAATACGACGGTGTCGAAATCATGGGCTCGGAAGGTTATTTCATTAACCAATTTCTTGCCGTCCACACCAACCACCGCACCGACCGTTGGGGTGGAAGTTACGAAAATCGCATGCGCCTACCGGTGGAAATCGTCCGCCGGGTGCGCAAGGCGGTAGGCCCGAATTTCATCATCATTTTTCGCCTGTCGATGCTGGACCTGGTCGCTGGCGGTAGCGTCTGGGAAGAAGTCGTGCAGCTGGCGCAGGCCATCGAGCAAGCGGGCGCCACTATTATCAACACTGGTATTGGCTGGCACGAAGCGCGGATCCCGACTATCGCCACTAAGGTGCCGCGCGCGGCCTTCAGCAAAGTCACGGCCAAATTGCGCGGCTCGGTGAAGATCCCGCTAATCACCACCAACCGTATCAACACCCCGGAAGTCGCTGAGCAGATCCTCAGTGATGGCGACGCTGACATGGTTTCCATGGCGCGACCCTTCTTGGCGGACGCAGATTTCGTCAACAAGGCCGCGGCCGGGCGCAGCGACGAAATCAACACCTGTATCGGCTGCAACCAAGCCTGTTTGGACCACACCTTCGGTGGCAAGCTCACCAGTTGCCTGGTCAATCCACGGGCGTGTCACGAAACGGAACTCAATTACTTGCCGACAAAGCTAATTAAAAAAATCGCGGTGATCGGTGCCGGTCCTGCGGGATTGGCGGCGTCAACGGTGGCTGCAGAGCGCGGGCATCAGGTGACGTTGTTTGATTCGGCCAGCGAAATTGGTGGGCAGTTCAACATTGCCAAGCGTGTACCGGGCAAAGAAGAGTTCTCTGAAACCCTGCGTTATTTTGCGCGCAAGCTGCAAACCACCGGGGTTGAGGTGTGCCTGAACACACGGGTAGCGGTCAGCGATTTAATCGGGGCTGGCTATGACGAAATTATTCTGGCCACAGGTATTGCGCCACGTACACCGGCCATTCCCGGTGTCGAGCATGCCAAAGTGCTTAATTACCTCGACGTGATTCTGGAACGTAAACCCGTCGGCAAAAGCGTCGCGGTGATTGGTGCCGGTGGGATTGGCTTCGACGTCTGCGAATACCTGGTGCATCAAGGCGTCTCCACCAGTCTTGACCGCACGGCATTCTGGAAAGAGTGGGGCATCGACGTTGCTCTGGAAGCCCGAGGTGGCGTGGCCGGTATCAAAGCCGAGCCGCATGCGCCTGCACGTCAGGTGTTCCTGTTGCAGCGCAAGGCCTCCAAAGTCGGCGACGGCTTGGGTAAAACCACCGGCTGGATTCACCGCACCGGCTTGAAGAACAAGCACGTGCAAATGCTCAACGGCGTCGAATACCTGAAAATTGACGACGCTGGCCTGCACATTCGCATCGGTGAAGGCGAGCCGCAGATTTTGCCTGTGGATAACATCGTCATCTGTGCGGGGCAGGACCCGTTGCGTGAACTGTATGACGGGCTCATTGAGGCCGGCCAGAATGTGCACTTGATCGGCGGCGCAGACATTGCCGCTGAACTGGATGCCAAGCGGGCGATCAATCAGGGCTCGCGTTTGGCTGCGGAGCTGTAAGACTCCGCACCAAAATCTGTAGGAGCCAACGTGTTGGCGAGGCGCCGTGTCAGGTTGACCGCGTAAAACCTCTCGCCAACACGTTGGCCCCTACAGATGGCCGCTTTCTGTAAACTCCGCCACTATGTTCCCAGCAATTCCCAACCCGCCCAACGCACCCCTCGAACCCTTGCATCTGCCGTGGCTAAAGCGAGCAGGCATTGAGGTGGCGGTTTTGCGCCTGGACCTCATCGACCCGCTGATCTGCGGCAACAAATGGTTCAAGTTGACCCATCACCTGACCGCCGCTGCACAGGCCGGGGCCGAGGGCGTGATCAGTTTGGGCGGTGCGTATTCGAACCATTTGCACGCCTTGGCCGCTGCAGGCAAACGTTTCGGCTTTCCCACGGTGGGCCTGTTGCGCGGGCATGCGCTGGACTCGCCGACGGTCAACGATTTGATGGCGTTCGGCATGCGCGTGCATTGGTTGGGTTACGCCGGTTATCGCGAGCGCCACGCGCCGGGCTTTTGGTTGCCATGGCAAAAACGCTATCCGCAGTTGCATCCGATTCCAGAAGGCGGCGGTGGCCTGCCCGGTGCCTTGGGTTGTGCGTCATTACTGAATCAGGTACAGGAGCAGATCAGTCAAGTAGGCTGGAGCGACTACCATGGCTGGTGGCTGGCGGCAGGTACCGGCACTACGTTAGCTGGATTAGTATTGGCCGAAAATGGTGCGCATCCGGTTTACGGCGCGCTGGCCGTGCCGGATGACCACGGTGTGGCTGAAAACGTCGTTGCGATGCTTGGACAAGCCAACGCGGGTTATTACCTGCTCGACGCCAGTCGCGGCGGATTTGCCAAAACCGATCCGGCCCTGCTGGACTTCATCGTCGCCAGCGAAGCGGAAAGTGGCCTGCCGTTAGAGCCGCTGTATACCGGCAAAGCGCTGCTGGCGCTGCACGATCAGGTCGCGGCGGGAATGTTTCCCTCTGGCACGCGATTGATCTTCGTGCACACCGGTGGTTTGCAGGGGCGAAGGGCGATGCAGGTTTACGAATGAATCCGAGTTTCTGCGATTTGCACCTCAACAAAATGCTGAATCAACGAAACCTGCGGCTCTTTGCGCGCAGCTCTTTGAGTTTTTTGTTCATGCGTTGAAGCTTCTCACTGGGTTTGGCCCATATCCCGGTCGGATTTATGGATCTCGCCCTATCGGGTGTATAGACGCCATCCTCCGTTTACGAGGGCGGCGGTCATGATGCGTTGGCAAGGCCCGAATAGCGCAGAGTCTGCTGATTCAAACAGGGAAATCTACTACGTCCGTGGAGGCAATCCGCAGCAGCATCTCTTGGCCCGAGGGATGTTCGATGCTGATCAACCAGCGTAAATGTGCCACCAGCTGTACCCATGGCCCCTCACTGATCAATAGATAACCCCAGTGTCGATCAAGGTTTTCCAGGAACTGAGCAAGTATTGGATCGTATTCCCCTTTGATCTGAACCAGACACGGCGACACGTCCTTGAGCGCACCAAAGCGGGTACCGAGGTAAAGTACGTTGACGCAAGGAGAGTCAACCCACTGATACAGACGCTTCAATAGATCCTCGACCTGCACCGCGTCCAGCAGCAAGCCAACAGTTTGATGCCAAGGGATATCGTCGGGCAGAGCAGTTCGTGAGTGTGTGCCGGGGCCGAGTTCATGCGCACAATCCTTCGCATTTGACGAAAACAGCGACTGTGGCTGGATTCCTGATCTAACGATGTCGGTAGGGTGCGATACGATATGTAGGACTTTTCCGAACAAAAAAAGCCCCGCCGATCAGGGCAGGGCTTAGTCAGCAGAGCGAAACAATCAGATCGTTTCAGCCCACAAGTCGTACTCGTCAGCTTCGGTCACCCGGCACATCACTTTATCGCCCGGCTTAAGGTCTTGGTCGCTGTCGATGTACACGGTGCCGTCGATTTCCGGGGCATCGAAGAAGCAGCGACCGACGGCGCCGCCGTGTTCGTCTACCTCATCAATCAGCACTTCGATTTCGCGGCCGACTTTCATTTGCAGGCGAGCAGCGCTTATTTCTTGCTGATGCGCCATGAAGCGATCCCAGCGATCTTGCTTGATCTCATCCGGGACGTGATCGCCCAGGGCGTTGGCTGACGCGCCTTCAACCGGCGAGTATTGAAAGCAGCCTACGCGGTCGAGTTGCGCTTCGGTCAGCCATTCAAGCAGGTATTGGAAATCTTCCTCGGTTTCGCCCGGGAAGCCGACGATAAAGGTCGAGCGGATGATCAGGTCTGGGCAGATTTCACGCCAGTTTTTGATCCGCGCCAGGGTTTTATCTTCAAAGGCTGGACGCTTCATGGCCTTGAGAATTCTAGGGCTGGCGTGCTGGAACGGGATGTCGAGGTACGGCAGAATTTTTCCCGCGGCCATCAACGGAATCAGTTCGTCCACGTGGGGGTAAGGGTAAACGTAGTGCAGGCGCACCCAAACGCCCAAGGAACTGAGGGCTTCGCACAGCTCCGTCATCCGGGTTTTCACTGGTTGGCCATTCCAGAAACCGGTGCGGTACTTGATGTCGACGCCATAAGCGCTGGTGTCTTGAGAAATGACCAACAGCTCTTTTACGCCGGACTTGACCAGGCGCTGAGCTTCGTCCAACACATCGCCCACCGGGCGGCTGACCAGTTTGCCGCGCATGGACGGGATGATGCAGAAGCTGCAACTGTGGTTGCAGCCTTCGGAAATCTTCAGGTAGGCGTAGTGGCGCGGCGTCAGTTTGATGCCTTGCGGCGGCACCAGATCAATCAGCGGGTTGTGATTGAGGTTAGGCGGCGCGGCGTCGTGAACGGCCATGACCACTTGTTCGTATTGTTGCGGCCCGGTGACGGACAGCACGCTTGGGTGGACCAAACGAATCGCGCTTTCTTCGACGCCCATGCAGCCAGTCACGATCACTTTGCCGTTTTCAGCCAGGGCTTCGCCGATGACTTCCAGAGATTCTGCTTTGGCTGTGTCGATAAACCCGCAGGTGTTGACCACCACCACGTCGGCGTCTTGGTAGGTGGCGACGATTTCGTAGCCTTCCATGCGCAACTGGGTAAGGATACGCTCGGAATCGACCAGAGCCTTCGGGCAACCCAGAGAAACGAAGCCAACCTTGGGGGCGGACGGCGTGGTGACGGTGGACATGGCGAACCTCGGCATTTGGGATGACGCCGGGCAAACGGCCGGGCGTCGACGGGCGCTTGGTGCGCCTCTGATCAAAAAGTGCGCAATTCTAGCGGTGAGACTGAAGATTGACCAGCTTTATGCAGAGAATTACGACGAGTGCTGCGCTATGCTTCGCGGCGTTGCGTCCAATCATGGCGATGGCGTTAATCAGTGTTTGTAAAAACGGAGCTTGCTTAAGCACATCACTGTGTTTTAGGGGCCCAGGTCTTGGTGGTAGGAGTGGTTAATGGGTCAGGCAATTAGTCAGGTAGAGGCGGAGCATCATCCGGCAAAGCCGTTGAGTTTGTTGATTGCAGCCGTCGGGGTGGTCTACGGCGATATCGGCACCAGCCCGTTGTATACCCTTCAGCAGGTATTTACTGGGGGGTATGGGGTTCAAGTCGACCATGTGGGTGTGCTTGGTATTCTGGCGCTGATCTTCTGGTCGCTGATTTGGGTGGTTTCGCTTAAGTACGTGTTGTTCATTCTGCGTGCTGACAACCAGGGTGAAGGCGGAATCATGGCGTTGACCGCGCTGGCGCGTAGGGCGTCGTCTTCGTATCCAAAGTTGCGCAGTACTTTAGTGGTCTTCGGCTTGTTCGGTGCTGCGCTTTTCTACGGCGACAGCATGATTACCCCGGCCATCTCGGTACTGTCTGCTGTGGAAGGCCTGGAACTTGCGTTCAAAGGCGTCGAGCATTGGGTTGTGCCGCTGTCGCTAGTTGTACTGGTGGGATTATTTCTGATTCAGCGGCACGGTACGGCGCGGATCGGAATTTTGTTCGGTCCGGTGATGGTTATTTGGTTCCTGGTCTTGGCAGCGTTGGGTGTCTACGGAATCATGCAGAACCCCGAAGTGCTCAAAGCGCTTAACCCAATTTGGGCGGTGCGGTTCTTTGTGGCTCATCCGGGCATTGGCGTCACCATTCTGGGCGCAGTCGTTCTGTCACTGACGGGCGCTGAAGCACTGTATGCCGACATGGGGCACTTCGGTCGCAAGCCTATCGCCCGCGCATGGTTTGCATTGGTGTTGCCAGCGCTGGTGTTGAATTACTTTGGCCAAGGTGCGCTGTTGTTGGACAATCCCGAAGCCGCACGTAACCCGTTCTATCTGTTGGCGCCGAGCTGGGCGTTAATTCCGCTGGTTTTTTTATCGACATTGGCCACCGTAATTGCTTCGCAGGCAGTGATTTCGGGGGCTTTTTCCATGACGCTGCAGGCGATTCAACTCGGTTATATTCCCCGGATGCACGTTCAGCACACGTCCAGTTCCTCCCAAGGACAGATTTATATTGGTGCGGTGAACTGGTCACTGATGATCGGCGTGATTTTGCTGGTGCTCGGTTTTGAGTCCTCCACAGCGTTAGCCTCTGCCTACGGTGTTGCGGTGACTGGGACAATGTTGATCACCACGATTTTGGTCGCGGCAGTCGTTCTATTGTTGTGGAAATGGCCACCGCTGTTGGCGATACCGGTTTTGCTCTGTTTTCTGCTAGTCGATGGGCTGTTTTTTGCCGCAAACGTGCCAAAAATCGTACAAGGTGGCGCGTTCCCGGTATTGGCTGGGATTGTATTGTTCATCCTGATGACTACGTGGAAGCGTGGTAAGCAGTTGCTAGTCGAGCGGTTGGAGGAGGGTGGCCTGCCTCTGCCCATCTTTATCAGCAGTATTCGCGTACAGCCGCCCCATAGGGTGCAAGGAACGGCAGTGTTCCTGACTGCCCGTCCCGATGCTGTACCGCATGCCCTGTTGCATAACCTGTTGCACAACCAAGTACTTCACGAGCAAGTGGTTCTGCTGACGGTAGTCTATGAGGACTCCCCGCGAGTGCCGGCGAGCCGCCGATTTGAAGTTGAGGCCTACGGCGAAGGCTTTTACCGTGTGGTATTGCACTTTGGGTTCATCGATGAGCCGGACGTGCCAGCGGCGCTTAAGTTATGCCACCTGGCCGAGCTGGATTTCGCCCCGATGCGCACAACCTACTTCCTCAGCCGCGAGACGATCATTGCCTCCAAGTTGGATGGCATGGCCCGCTGGCGTGAGGCGCTGTTCGCCTTCATGCTGAAGAACGCCAACGGTAACCTTCGCTTCTTCAACCTGCCGTTTAACCGAGTGATTGAACTGGGTACCCAAGTCGAGATGTAGGGCCTTCGGCAGCTGCGAGCTTCAGGCGGTAAGCCCCAAGTTAGAAGCGGCAGGATTCATACTTGCCGCTTGAAGCTTGAAGCTGCTTTTAAGCCTTCGGCCCTTTCCCTTGCCGCTTATCGATAGCATTAGTCATGCGTTTGGCTAGCGCAGGGTAGTTCTCATCGAAGTGGTGGCCGCCTGGTAGCATGAGTTTTTCGCCCACGGCTGTTGTTTCAGTGCAGCCACTTTCAGCCGTTTCTTCAGCGCCATACACGCATAGCACTTTCTCAGGTGGCAGTTTGGCCATCTCCGGACCGGTAGGCGCTTCTTTACCTGCTGTACCCAACCAGCCTTGTACCTGAATCTCAAAGCTGCCACTGCGCGCAAAAGCCAACAATACGATGGAGTCGACACGCTTTTGCTCATCCGGCGCCAATCGGTTGTAAATTGCGGGCAGTACATCGGCACCGAACGAGTAGCCCATTAGTACGAAGCGCTTAGTGCCCCATTTCTGGCGGTAGTGATCCATCAATTCGGCTAAATCCAGGGCGGTTTGCTCCGGCGTTTTGTGCTCCCAGTAATAGCGCAGTGTATCTATGCCTACTACGGGGTAGCCCATTTTGGCCATTTCTCCTGCCACGTCTCGGTCGAGGTCACGCCAACCTCCATCGCCTGAGAGGAAAAGTGTCACCGTGTCGGTCGTAGCTCCTGCCGGAACCTCGACTACAGGGATCTTCAAACCGCCGTTCTGATCATCCAAGACCAATTGTCGGCGCAGTTGGCTGTTGAATAGTTGCGGCAGGTGCACATCGTAATCGCTGATGCTGTTTTCAGCGTTGGGCTGATCACGCACCAAAGTTGCGGCCGCGTCATCCGGTCCATCGTTCCATGCAACGAACCAGTGACCGTGCGCCGCACTTTTTGGCACGTTGTCTACACATGCAGGCGGGTCAAGGCTAAAACCTACAGATACGGCTTTTGCATTGTCATCGTTTTGCCCTGCCAGCCAACGCCAGGCTAAGGTCGCGCCCGGTCCGACTCCCCCTACCAGCGTCGCCGGACCGTCTAGCTTCGTCAAAGCGGCAGCTAGCGTCTTTTCCTGCAGTGCGCAATTGTCCTTGGGCAGCGTGACTTGAACGACCTGTGCGGTGCCGTCAAGGCTCAGCGCCAGCAGCTGTTTATCGGTCAGCCCTTCATCGGCCAAAACAGCCAGACCTACCAACGCTTTGGGCTGGGTGCCGGGGGAAACACGGGTCAGCGCCGAACCATCTTCAAGGGTCAGATGTTCCAGAACCGGCTGAGGAGCAGGGCGGTTCCACAGCCAAAAGCCAAGTACCAGTGCGAGAACAATCAGGGCTGCAAGCAAAAAGCGCCAGTAGCGTTGAATCATTAGCGTTTCACCAATCCAGTCAGGCCGCCTGCAATCAGGGCGGCGGTGTCAGCCAATGCCACGAGCGGATCAAGTCCGGCGGGTACGGCCATATAGCGAGGTTCCCAGTCAGGCTGGAATTTATCTTTGAAGCGGCGCAGACCTTGGAAATTGTACAGTTGTTCGCCACGGCGAAAGACCATCGACCCAAGCCGCTGGGTTAGAGGAGCGCCACGACGAGGTTGCAAGCCCGATAGTGGCACCATGCCCAGGCTGAAGCGACCATAACCCTGTTCTTTGTAATGCAAAATCAAGCCGACCATCATGAACTCCATGGTTAGCTTTGGTGCGTCTGGGTGTGCGCGCATCAAATCCAGGCTGGCCAGTTCGTGCCTTGAGGTTTCCAACAGATTAGCGAATGCTACTGGCTTGCCTTCGAAATGGATAATCGCAATGCGGAAATGTTGTAAATAAGCTGCACTGAAGCGTCCTAGAGAGAAGCCTTTTTCCCGAACATTCTTACCGGTCAGCCATGCGTCGGAGATCACCTTCAGCTCCTCCAGGGGTGCCTGGCCGACCTCATAAATCTTCAGCGACAAACCGTCACGGCCACCTCGGTTCCAGGTATAACGCAGGTCTTTCATCTCTTTGCCCTTTGACTCGATGTCAAAACGCTGCAAGTCGACGCGGGCCTCCTCACCCAACTTGATCGCGGTCAGGCCGATATCCATATAGAAGGGCAGATTCTCTGCGCGTACCTGATAAAACACTGGGCGGGCATGGTGCAGATCGCACAAATCGCGAAATTGCCAGATTAGTTCTGCGCGTTGTTGCGTAGGGCCAATAGGGTCGTACAGCGCCACCAGGCTTCGACCACGACGGGCGTACATCATAAATGCCTTACCGCTAGGGTGAAGAAGTAACGCCTTATCGCCGGTCATTACAAGCCCGCCGTCCGGCTGGTCGGAAGCATTCACGATTTGTGCAGCCTTGGCCAGTTCCTCTACGCCGGGTAACGTAATCACGGGACGTGCGGTTCGCAGTAGCCAGGTCAACGAGACGACGACTAACAATACCGCGCTGCCCAGCGCAGATCGCAAGGCGCGCGGTGCATCCGAGTTAAGCGTGAATTGCCACCACAGCTCCTGACTGTAAGGCACGTCTTGGTAGGCAAACAGCAGTAACCAGATTGACGCTGCGAGCACGCATACGCTTGCCACTAGATAAAGCGGTGAGAACGGAAGTTCTAGCAGTCGGCTTTGGCGATAGAACGAGCGACGGAAAATTGCCAGCAGCACGGCTGTGGAGACCAGTAGACTCGCCTCCTCCCAATCGAACCCTTTAAGCAATGACAGCAGAGCACCGGCCACCAGCAGCACAGTGGTGAGCATCCACGCCGCAGAAAGGCGCCGACGTAAACCTTGGGCCAACAATAGGCACAACACGCCAATCAGGCTGGCACCGAAGTGGGAGGCGTCAATTAAACGATGCGGAATCAAGAAGCCCAGGTGGCGCAAGCGTGAGTCAATTTCTGGCGTGGCACCCGAAAACAGCAGAACCACACCAGACAGAAAAACCAATAGGGCCAGGATGGGTGCAGCCAGACCCGACGCGACGCGCATTGCTTGACGGGTAGGCAGCAAGCGTTGTGCTTCGGTGTACAGCAATGCCAGACATGCCAGCAGCAGAGGCAACACCACGTAGATCAGGCGATAGAGTAACAAGGCTGCAGCCAGCGGTGCAGAGCCCAACTGGTCGGCAAAAGCGGCCAGTAGAATCGCTTCGAACACGCCTACGCCACCTGGAACATGGCTAAGTACGCCAGCCGCTAAAGCCAATAGATAAACCAGCACAAACGCGCCAAATGGAGGAGCGTCGGGCAGCAGCAAATAAAGCACTGTCGCGGCGGCAGCAACGTCCAGCGCAGTGATAACCAGCTGCATCAAGGTCAAGCGCAGACCCGGCAGGCGAAGCGTCCGGCGTCCGGCACGAACCAGTAAGTTATGGGGGATCGGTTGCTCTGGCAGGCGACGGCGATAAATACCGACTGCCAGTAACGCGCTGAGTAACAGGATACTGATCGCAACTACCGCCAGCAGCGTCACGGACAGGTGCAAGGCAGCCGATGCAGCTGGCAAATTGCTCAGCGTTGCCAGCGCTGCCAGCGGCGGCAGTGCGCAGCCCAATGAAAGGCTCGCAAACAAAGTCATACGTGCGACTTCTGTCGCACCTAACCCATGGCGCGCATAAAGCCGATAACGGACAGAGCCCCCTGAAAGCAATGACAGGCCAACGGCGTTGCCGATTGCGAATGCGGTGAAACCGCCAAGGATCAGGGTTTTCGTGGGCAGTTGTATGTTGGCGTATCGGCTAGCCGACCACTCATAGCCCAGCAGCACAGTAAATCCGACAACGGCCGCAGCAAAAGCACCGGCAAGCGCAACCTTGGGCACGCTCAGCAAGGAATCGTGCAGTGCATACAGGTCGAGCTCGCTCAGCAAGTGGCGGCAGGCGATAAGTGCGATGGTGAACAATAACAACGTCACCGCCAGCCCCAATGGCTGGCGATATTTGCTCATCAGCTCCAGCCAGCCTAGGCGCGCGGGCGCGATTGGATGGGGGGGCGTGACAGTTTCATTGGTTTCTTCGGACGAGGCGCGCATCAATCACTCCTTGGATCGTGCGCGACAGGATGGAGGTATACAGCCAAGTTACCAATCCCTACGCAAAAAATACTTTCGAAATATTAGCGCGTCATAGTTTAACGAGCGAATGTAGCGGATTCGTTTCAGTCGACACTTTAACCGATGGTAGACGCCTATCCTTGGAATCGACACTCTGACAAGCTTTTTGGGCTGCTGTTCCTGAGACTTTCCGGCAGACACAAAAAAGGCCACTCTTTCGAGCAGCCTTTTTCGATGTTTGGTTGCGGGAGCCGGATTTGAACCGACGACCTTCGGGTTATGAGCCCGACGAGCTACCAGACTGCTCCATCCCGCGTCTGTGTGGCGGCATTCTACAGCCCAATTGCAGGGTGTCAATCAATAATGCTAAACAAATGATAAATAAATAAAAACGAGCTGACTGGACGGTTAAATTGGCTGCTTGGCAATCGTAAAAAACCGTCGGCTTTATATTCTTTCAGTTGGAACCGGGTCGCGTATCGGGACCGCTTCGTATTTCATTACGAACAGGTTCACTCCCACTTTATGGACTCCATCCAATTCCAGTTAGTCATTAGCTCAATGGCGTATGTATTGCTTGACGGGAAGGCTGCCAAATCGCAGATACAAAAAAGGCCACTCTTTCGAGCAGCCTTTTTCGATGTTTGGTTGCGGGAGCCGGATTTGAACCGACGACCTTCGGGTTATGAGCCCGACGAGCTACCAGACTGCTCCATCCCGCGTCTGTGTGTCGGCATTCTACAGTGGAACGATTGAGTGTCAATGGTTAATTTTAGAAAACTGCTTTTCCTTCAATTGCTTAGCTCGGATGTCTATGTTCGAGAGCAGGCTTTGAGTCTTGCTACTAAGCTGTGTCAGATAATTCATGGCCCATTGCAGCACTTTGACAGGTCGCTCGTAGCATCGTGGATGCCAGCGTCCTCTCTGGGTGAGATACTGCCCGGCCCACAGCCTGCAAACCGCATCCCATGACGCAGCGCAAAATTATTCACGTCGACTGTGACTGCTTTTATGCCGCCATTGAAATGCGTGACGACCCCCGTTTAGGCAATAAACCTTTAGCGGTCGGCGGTTCAGCGGATCAGCGAGGAGTCATTGCGACGTGTAACTACGAAGCGCGTGCTTATGGGGTTCGTTCGGCGATGTCGTCTCGGCATGCGTTGAAGCTGTGTCCCGACTTGACCATCGTCAAGCCCCGAATGGAAGCTTATAAAGAAGCATCTCGCGAGATCCACATGATTTTTCGCGATTACACGGATCTGATTGAGCCCTTGTCGTTGGACGAAGCGTTTCTTGATGTATCAGAAAGTGGTTTGTTTGCAGGCAGCGCCACTCGTATCGCTCAAGAAATTCGCCGTCGAGTCTCTAACCAGCTACACATCACAGTGTCGGCGGGCGTAGCGCCCAATAAATTTCTGGCGAAAATTGCCAGTGACTGGAAAAAGCCCAACGGATTATTTGTGATTACGCCGGACCAGGTAGAAGATTTTGTCGCCATCTTGCCGGTCACTAAGCTGCATGGGGTGGGCAAAGTAACTGCGGACAAAATGGGCCGATTGGGAATCGTAAGTTGCAACGATCTGCGCGATTGGAACAAATTGGCATTAGTGCGTGAATTTGGCGCATTTGGTGAACGGTTGTGGAATCTAGCGCGGGGTATCGATGAGCGACCTGTTCAAAACGACAGTCGGCGCCAGTCCGTCAGCGTAGAAAATACCTACGACACGGATTTGCCCGATTTGAAAAGTTGTCTGGAGAAACTTCCAGGCCTACTCGATACCCTGGCGGGGCGAATTGCGCGAATCGGTGAGGGCTACCGAGCCGGCAAGCCCTTCGTCAAAGTAAAATTTTACGACTTTACCCAGACCACCTTGGAGCAGTCCGGGGCAGGGCGTGATCTTATGAGTTTCGAGCAATTGCTAACACAGGCCTTTGCTCGAGGTGCCAAGCCGGTGCGTTTGCTTGGTATCGGAGTGCGTTTGCAGGACTTGCGGGGGGCTCACGAGCAGTTGGAGCTGTTCGCCGTTTAATCGTCTGCCTGTGGGTCTGCAACCAAACGGCCTGCGTCTCGAGTTAGCGATCTGAGGAATTGCTTTTGCAGCTCTGGGTCGTTGTGGGTCAATTCAATGAGGTTTTGTTCCAGCTCGCTGGCCTGTTCTTCTAGACCTAATTCTGAAAGCCGTTTAACCCTATGAACCCATTGACTGACGCCGTCTTCTTCAAGGTCGTCGTAAATTAGAGCGTGAGCTTCGAACAGTTTGCCCCGCAGCGAGCTGCTGATCGGTAAGGTCGCATCGGCTCGGACGCTGTCGCGCTCATCTTCGACGTTGATTTGTAAGCGAGCGAGGCGAGTAAGGTCTTGCTCGGCAAACGGAGCACTCAGCAGATTCAAGCGCAATACTCCGTTGCGATCAGTCGCCAACCTAAAGGTTTGCGCGCTGGCCATAATTTCGACCGGACGTTCATTCCATGGAAGGCTCGTGTGTTCGATGCGTTTATTGCGCCGAGTTTCATCGATATTGGCGAGATTTTGTTGCGCTCGTCCATAGGACTGCACGTTCATGAACGGATTGACTCCAGCTACACCGAAATCGATCCAGTCTTTGGTCACCGTGCCGGGCAAGTGGCCGAACATGAATACATTGAGAATATTAGCTCCCGTGCCTGCGACCAAGGCCAGGGCGCCCAGCGGAATCTCATACAGTTCACGCCAGGGCTGGTACGGCGTGTAGCGATCATAATTGCGGGTGACTTCGAACTCAGTGACTTCGAACGTCTTTTGTTCAGTGATCCGAATACGGCGTTGTGGTAACTCCAGCAACTTGGGTTCGCCGATGTCGACATGCAGAGTGTGCTCAAGCAATTTTCGCTCAACGCGCTCTTCGTGTTCGCTACGTTGAGACAAATGATTGGCGCAACCGCTAATGACCAGAGTGCCGCAGAGTGCGGCGCAGCGTAGGCTTAAAGTGCTTCGCTTGAGCATGTGATCTCTTGATGCATAAAGGCGAGTCTTGATTCGTCATGCTAATAGCCGAGACGCGCACGTTGTGGACGTGCGCGTCGTCAGCGCTTATCGGCGGATACGAGCTTGAAGAAAGGACAGTGCATCAGCGACAGGCAGTGCTTGAGGTTCGGCTTCGGTACGACCCTTGTATTCAAGATTGCCTTCCGCTAAACCACGGTCGCTGACGACAATGCGGTGCGGAATGCCGATCAGTTCCATATCGGCAAATTTGTTGCCCGGACTGGTTTTTTTATCCCGATCGTCCAGCAACACTTCAAAGCCAGCGGCGGTCAGTTCGGCATACAGCGTGTCTGTAGCTTCTCGAACAGCCTCGGTTTCATAGCGCAATGGCACCAAGGCAATCTGGAAAGGTGCCAAGGCATCATTCCAGATGATCCCGTTTTCATCGTTGTTCTGTTCGATGGCAGCAGCCACCACGCGAGAAACACCGATGCCGTAACAGCCCATAGTCAACGTGACAGGCTTTCCGTTTTCACCGAGCACTTGGCACTTCAGGGCTTCGCTGTATTTCGTCCCGAGCTGGAAGATGTGCCCGACTTCGATGCCGCGTTTGATTTCCAACGTGCCGTTGCCGTCAGGGCTTGGGTCGCCGGCCACGACGTTACGCAGGTCGGCTACCGCTGGAACAGGTAAGTCGCGTTCCCAGTTGACTCCGAAATAGTGTTTATCGTCGATATTGGCACCGATGCCGAAGTCGCTCATCAGTTCGACAGAGCGGTCAATGACACAGGGCAATGGCAGATTCAATGGGCCAAGTGAACCCGCGCCCGCGCCAATGGCGTCGCGCAGCTCGGACTCAGAGGCCATGACCAGAGGGCTGGCGACTTGGGGCAGATTGGCGGCTTTAATTTCGTTGAGTTCGTGATCGCCACGAATGATCAGTGCAATCAGCTTGCCTTCTTCTGCCGCATGCACCACCAGGGTCTTGATGGTTTTTTCGATGGGCAGATTGAAGCCCTCGACCAACTGCGCAATGGTTTTTGCATGTGGCGTATCGACCAGGCGCATCGCTTCAGTGGGGGCCTGACGCAAGTGTTCGCGAGGAACGGCCTCGGCTTTCTCGATGTTGGCGGCGTAATTGGAGCTGTCACTGAACACGATGTCGTCTTCGCCAGAGTCAGCCAATACATGGAACTCGTGAGAGCCCGCGCCGCCGATGGAACCGTTATCGGCCTCAACCGGGCGAAAATTCAGGCCCAGTCGGGTGAATACGTTGCAGTACGCCTGATGCATTCGATCATACGTGGCTTGCAATGACGCTTGATCGGCGTGGAAGGAGTACGCATCTTTCATGATGAATTCGCGACCGCGCATTAAGCCGAAACGGGGGCGGATTTCGTCACGAAATTTGGTTTGGATCTGATACATGTTGATAGGCAACTGTTTATAGCTATTCAGCTCGTTACGCGCCAGATCCGTAATGACTTCTTCGTGGGTTGGGCCCGCGCAGAATTCTCGATCATGTCGGTCTTTCATGCGCAGCAGTTCCGGGCCGTATTGCTCCCAGCGGCCAGACTCTTGCCACAATTCGGCGGGTTGAATGCCGGGCATCAGTATTTCAAGCGCGCCAGCAGCGTTCATTTCCTCACGAACGACCGCTTCGACCTTGCGTAATACACGCAAGCCCATGGGGAGCCAGGTGTAGAGGCCAGAAGCAAGTTTGCGAATCATGCCAGCGCGCAGCATTAGCTGATGGCTGACGACGACTGCGTCGGAAGGCGTTTCTTTCTTTGTGGCGAGCAAATATTGACTGGTGCGCATGGTAGGCCGTTATCGGTTGCTGAGACTAGAAATGACCGAGCATTGTACGGTGGTGATTTGATCGCGTACAGGGCGGGGCGGGGCAGCGAATCCGGAAAAGCGGGTTTTTGAGCCCATAAAAAAACCCGGCATTGCCGGGTTTTTTTCGAAACGAGTTAGCTGACTGCGATTACAAGATCGAGATCGGGTAGTCGACGATCAGGCGGAACTCGCTGATGGTGCCGTCAGCTTGGTCGGTGTTGCCTGAGTGCCACGCTTGACGAATGCGGAAGGAAAGATCTTTCGCTGGGCCAGTCTGAACAACGTACTTGGCTTCAACGTTAGTTTCGTGGTGTTTGCCGTCTGCGCCGTAACCATAGTTGCGATAAGGACTGTCAATCGCCATTTTGGTGCCGTCGATGTTGTCACCGGTTACGTAACGGGTCATGAAGCTCAGGCCAGGTACACCGTAAGACGCCATGTTCAGGTCGTAGCGAGCCTGCCACGATTTTTCGCCTGGACCGTTAAAGTCAGAATATTGAACGGAGTTAGCAAGGAAGATCGAGTCGCCGCCACGGTTGTTGTCGCCAACACCGATGTAGTCGAACGGCGTGTCGCCGTTGATTTTCTGGAAGCTAAGAGTAACGGTGTGTGCAGTCAGGAACGAGTACGCTGCGGCCAGGGACCATGCGGTGTTGCTGATTGCGCCCGCCTTTGATGCGCCGGTGTCTGTGGTGCGGTAAATGTTGAAGTCCCAAGCAAGCGATTGGGTGTCAGCAATCGGCATTACGTAGTTCACGTTAGCGTAGTACTGGTTCCAGATGTCTTCGAGCTTGGAGGCGTAAAGCGAAGCGCTCAGGCTGTCGGTAATGGCATATCGACCACCGCCATAATCTGCCGAACTAGTTTGGACGCCGGCGTAGGTTGCCCACATCGCGCCATCGCTTTTGGTCCGGTCTTGGCTAGTCGCTGCCGTGAAGTGGCCGGCTTCCAAGTCAAGGCCTTTTATTTCGCTGCTCTGCAATTCAAAGCCAGTTGCGGTCTGTGGCAAGAGACGAGAACCGCCGACTGCGAAGACTGGGCTAGTGGATGGCTGCATGTTGCCGTATTTCAATTCGGTTTTGGAGAAGCGAGCTTTTAGTGCTGCACCGGCTTTGCCGAAGCTGTCCTGGTTTTCGCCAGCCGAGTTGACTGCCAGGTTGCCCGAACCCGAATATTTGTCGGACCCGTCTAATTTCAAACCAAGGTAGCCGAAAGCGTCAACGCCAAAGCCAACAGTACCCTGAGTGAAGCCTGAGCTGAAGTTAGCCCGGATGCCTTGGCTCCAATCCTTGTCGTCTACTGCGCCGTGTGTTTTGTTGCGGTTAAAGTAGTAGTTCCGCAGCAACAGATTCAGCGATGTATCTTCTACAAAACCCTTCGCATCAGCTTGGTCAGTGACGAACGCTGCCGCCGATGCCAATTGAGTCATACCCGCAGTAACTGCTAAGGCGATTGCGCTCCACTTCATCACTTTCATCGTGACTTGCTCCTTTGGTTTTTAATAAGTTACCGCCATCCCACCTGTTTTTTTATCTGGGAGGCTCTTTCTTTTTTGTGTCGGCGCAAACTTATATCACGCTGACCATGTTGGCGATAGTTGCAAATCTATCCTTTCGTTATCTTTACGGCGATGTCGCAAATGTAGGTTGTACATGTCGCAAATACACAGATTCCCGCTAACAAGCTCCGCAACTACAACAGCGATTTTTGAACGCTTAAGCATAGGTACAAACAATCTATGAACAGCCATTCGACACACTCCTGCGTCCAGCGCTTCCATTACTTGCCGTATCCAAGGCTTCGCTTTAAGTCGGCACCTCTTCAAACTCTTATGTGTGACATAGCAACAACCGTGCACAAAGTTCCTAAGCATTCACTTTTTTTTCACATTTGGTCAATCCACTAATAAATATATTTTTTAAGTTGTTGTTTTTAAACAGTATTATTTATTTTTTCTGTGATATGAAAATTTCACAAAGCCGCCATGATTTTGAAAAAAAGACGTTGAAACGTTACCTAAGTGACGTTTGAACTGGGTAAAACGCGGATGGGGTAGCACAGCTCCACTTCGGATGTGAGTCGTTTTGGTGCGTAGTCCGGTGGTTGTGCTTGATGTTGGGCTATGGTCATGGGGACAGCTGGATCAATGATGGGCTAACAGTTTTCCGTACAGCGAAAACGACCGGTTCGCTTTCAGGTGGTCGCTTGCGTAGGGATTGCACCGTTCTCAGAAGCGTATCGCGCAGTGTCCTGGAGAGTAAAAATTGATCTATATCGGTGCAGCCGTATCGCTAACGTGCAGTGCTGGTGCGTGAAGGGCTCACCCCACCTCGGTGGCTTGTCAGATTGCCAGTGATCAATGAACTATACGCGAGTATCCTGCTCGGCATTGTTCAGTGTTGCCTTGCTTCAAAAAGTCGGGCTCAAAACTAACCGATTGATCAGGAGTCCTGCGGTGTTCGTCTTAGATCCGCGTCTTGCGCAAGATACAGTGGCCATCGGAGACTTTCCGTTGTGCCGTTTATTATTATCCAACGATTCAAATTACCCATGGTTCATTCTTGTACCGCGTCGGTCGGGTATCAGCGAATTATTCCAGTTGGCGGCATCTGATCAATTACAGCTGTGGCAAGAAGCGACGTTGCTGGCACAGTTACTCAATGACGCTTTCAGTGCCGACAAACTCAACGTGGCCACACTGGGTAATGTCGTCAGTCAACTCCACGTGCATGTTATCGTGCGCCTTCGCAGTGACCCGGCTTGGCCTGCCCCTGTTTGGGGTAAGCACCCAGCGCAACCTTATAGTCGTGAAGAACTCGCGGCTGTTCGGCATCGGCTGCAGAGTGTGTTGACGACTGATTTTCGTTTTGAAGAGGAGCGGGTATGAGTCTTGAGCAACGTATTAATGAGCTGGAAAGTCGTCAGGCTTTTCAGGACGATACGATCCAGTCTCTAAATGATGTGCTGGTCAGCCAGCAACGGGTGGTCGAGCGCCTGCAATTACAGATGGCTGCATTGCTCAAGCGTCAGGAAGAAATGGGCAGCCAGTTCGATACGTTCGAGGAAGAAGCTCCCCCTCCGCATTATTGACGCACTTGCTCGGTGCGATAAAAAACCCGCTCTCTCTCGAGATAAGCGGGTTTTTGTGTTTCTGTTGATACGTTAAAAGTTTTAGCGGCGGGGTAAAGCTGCGATTACATCTTCAGCCTGCAGGCCTTTGTCGCGGTTCATTACCGAGAATTCCACACGCTGACCTTCTACCAGAACGCGGTGGCCCTCGCCTCGGATGGCACGGAAGTGCACAAAAATGTCGTCGCCAGAGTCTCGGGAGATAAAACCGAATCCCTTGGATGTGTTAAACCACTTGACTGTTCCGGTATCTCGGTTGGTCATGTCATGGCTCAGCGCAGACGGCGAGGGGGACGATTGGTAGAAGCTGACGGCCAGATGCAGCACGACGCCAATGAAAACGCTGAGCAGACTTACTGTGATTGCCGGTTGCCCAGCAATAGTCTGCAGCGGAACGAGCAAGGTCAAGGTTTGGAGGATGACGGCGAGCACCAGTAGCGCGCTGACCAAATTTTGTAGCTGATGACGTGGGCCCCGGTTCCAATAAGGAATTACTGGAGCCAGCACCAGGTTGAGCAGACCGAAAAGCGCCAGATAAAGAGCATCGGGTTGCAGGAGGTACGAAGACAGCGCTTCGCTACGCAGGCTTGGGATAAAGGAAAGCAGCAGGGCCGCTGCTCCCGTTAGCAGATGGACAATTTTCAACATTTTAATAACTCACATTGAGACGGATCACGAGGAAATAGCTGATTACGCTCGGTACGCTTCTAAATAAAAGGAGGCGTGCTGCACGAGCGATGGGGTCAGCCTATGCGCTACATCAAAACGGCAGGTCAGTAGCGACACGCGTGTATTTAACAGCAAAGCTGTGGGCTACTCAAATCAAGCGCTAGGCGCAGGCTCAGTGCTGTTCTATAGATCCATAAATGTAAGACGGCAGTTGGTCACCAGTGCCCGCCCTAGAGCGGCAGTTCGCTTTAGCGTCCGTTGAGCGCCAAGGCGAAAACGTCAGTTCAAAAATGACAAGCGCTTTCGTCGTTTGGCCGACTTCGCTGGCGGTGTAAGCGGCATGACGACGTTTTGGAGGTGGGCGATAGTCTAATCGGTGGCTGCGTTGCCTGGGTTCTCTTGGTAGAGTGGTGCTGCATGTGTCACGTTACACCATCATATAAAGGGGAAAAGCATGGCAATCGATATCGGTATAAGCGAAGAAGATCGCAAAGAAATTGTAGACGGTCTTGCTCGTCTACTGGCAGATACGTATGTGCTTTATATGAAGACTCACAACTTCCACTGGAACGTGAGTGGTCCAATGTTCCGTACCTTACATTTAATGTTCGAAGAACAATACAATGAACTTGCTCTGGCGGTAGATCTTGTTGCTGAGCGAATCCGGGCACTGGGCTTTCCCGCACCCGGTACTTATGCGGCCTACGCGCGCCTTACTTCTATTAAAGAAGAAGAGGGAGTGCCAAGTGCTGAAGACATGATCAAGCAATTGGTTCAAGGACAAGAAGCCATTTCACGTACCGCTCGCAGTATCTTTCCCTTGGTCGACAAGGTGAGCGATGAGCCGACTGCCGATCTCTTGACCCAACGTATGCAGGTTCATGAAAAAACCGCATGGATGCTTCGTTCGTTACTTGAAACAAAGTAATAAACAATTCGCGAGTGACACCCTGATGTCACTCGCCACCTTTGGCGCTCTGACTGTGTTCGCTTCGTCTTCAACTGCCCTCAACCACCCTCAGCCTGAGGGTCTGCAGCTTTTGTCACTAATGGCGGCACCTCGTTGCACGAACCGGCAGCCCCTCCGTATCGCAGCCGTCAAAATATAACTATTGATGACATCGACCTTAATGATTTGAGTTAACGATTATCGACTTTCTATAATCCTCTTAGAAATGTCGCACTGTCCTACACATCTGAAATGCATCTTCGACTGGCTAGAAATCGTTCGTTGGCTTTACATGCAAGTGGATTTTGCATTTGTTTGTGCTCAAGGGAATTGTTTGCTAACTACAGGGGAGAGTCGAAAATGGTTCAGCGCAGCGGGTTTCACAATAAAGATTTCAGTCGTTACGGGAAGATACAAGATGATCCCTTTGTTGAAGATTTTAATATGAATCTAGCACGGCCTCATTCCAAGTCCGTTCGCTTGAATGGACTAGCAACGTGTTTGCGCCTAGAGGAGGTGTATTGGAATATCCTAGCTAACATTGCCCGCGCCAATAGTTGCTCAGTTAATGCGGTACTCTCGTATGTCGATCGAGAAGTGCATCTGCGCCATGGTGGAGTAAAAAATTTTAGCGGCCTGATTCGAGTGGTCTGCGTGGCCTACCTGTTGAAGGCCGAATCGATGTCCATGTCACCAGCCTGAGGGCAGGGCTATGGTCTGGGGAGCAGTTATGTCGTGGCGATCAGGTTGGGCGGGCTGCGCAGTGTCAATTTACCCTATATAATCCCCCGCCTTACTATGGGGCGCAGGCCGTCGGGTTGAACTGCACGCCAGGGTTCTTGCAGTATTGAGCGAAAGCTAAGGGCGAGAGCTCCACCGAATTCCGAATTCCGAGAAGTGAAAACACGATCATGATGCGCAGCCATTATTGCGGCCAACTAAACGAGAGCCTGGAAGGTCAGGAAATTACCCTTTGTGGATGGGTTCACCGTCGCCGTGATCACGGCGGGGTGATTTTCCTCGATATACGTGATCGTGAAGGCTTGGCTCAGGTGGTGTTCGATCCCGATCGCGCTGACACTTTCGCCGCCGCCGACCGTGTGCGCAGCGAATACGTGGTCAAAGTCACTGGCAAGGTTCGTGCGCGTCCAGCAGGTGCGGTAAACGCAAACATGGCTTCTGGTGCTATCGAAGTGCTGGGCTATGAACTTGAAGTACTGAACGAATCGGAAACCCCGCCGTTCCCGCTGAATGAATTTTCTGACGTGGGCGAAGAGACGCGTTTGCGCTATCGATTTATCGATTTGCGCCGCCCCGAGATGGCTGAGAAGCTTCGTCTGCGTTCGCGCGTAACTACTAGCATCCGTCGCTACCTGGACGAGAATGGCTTCCTCGATGTCGAGACGCCAATTCTGACACGTGCCACCCCGGAAGGCGCTCGCGACTATTTAGTGCCTAGCCGTACACACCCAGGCAGCTTCTTTGCGTTGCCGCAATCGCCGCAGCTGTTCAAACAATTGTTGATGGTTGCCGGTTTTGATCGCTACTACCAGATCGCCAAGTGTTTCCGCGACGAAGACCTGCGTGCCGACCGTCAGCCGGAATTTACCCAGATCGACATCGAGACCAGCTTCCTCAATGAAGCCGACATTATCGGCATCACTGAAAAGATGATCCGTCAGCTGTTCAAGGAAGTTCTGGATCTTGAGTTCGGTAACTTCCCACACATGACCTTCGCCGAAGCCATGCGCCGTTATGGTTCCGACAAGCCTGACCTGCGTAACCCGCTGGAATTGGTAGACGTTGCCGACCAGTTGAGTGCCGTGGAATTCAAGGTGTTCAGTGGCCCGGCCAACGACCCGAAAGGCCGTGTTGCCGCGTTGCGAGTACCGGGCGCCGCCAGCATGCCGCGCAGCCAGATCGACGACTACACCAAGTTCGTCGGTATCTATGGCGCCAAGGGCCTGGCCTATATCAAGGTCAACGACCGCGCTAAAGGCGCCGAAGGCCTGCAGTCGCCAATCGTCAAGTTCATCCCTGAGGAAAACCTCAAGGTCATTCTGGATCGCGTTGGCGCCGTCGATGGCGACATTGTGTTTTTCGGCGCAGACAAATCCAAGATTGTCAGCGAAGCATTGGGCGCGCTGCGGATCAGGATCGGCAACGACCTGAAGCTGCATACCTGTGAATGGGCGCCAATGTGGGTTGTTGATTTCCCAATGTTCGAAGAGAACGACGACGGCAGCTTCACTGCTTTGCACCACCCGTTCACTGCACCGAAATGCAGCCCGCAAGAGCTTGAAGCGAATCCGGCGACCGCGCTGTCGCGTGCCTACGACATGGTCCTTAACGGCACAGAGTTAGGCGGCGGTTCGATCCGTATTCACCGCAGGGAAATGCAACAAGCGGTGTTCCGTCTGTTAGGCATCAGTGAAGATGAGCAGCAAGAGAAATTCGGCTTCCTGCTTGATGCTCTGAAATACGGCGCGCCACCCCATGGCGGCCTGGCTTTCGGCCTGGACCGCCTGGTGATGTTGATGACAGGCGCCCAATCGATCCGTGAAGTGATCGCATTCCCGAAAACCCAGAGCGCTGCTGACGTGATGACCCAGGCACCGGGTGTTGTTGATGCCAAGCAACTGCGTGAGCTGCACATTCGTCTGCGCGAACAGCCTAAGGCTGAGTAGTAGCCGAGCGGGCGCATCGCATGGCTAAAAGTCCGTGTCGATGCGTCCTTAATATGTCCGGCTACAGAGTATTTAAGCTATTCGCCTGCCTTTAGCGGGCAAATAGAGCACGCGTTTCAAAGAATTCGGAGCGAGAGATGGCAGGTCATTCTAAGTGGGCGAACATCAAACACCGCAAAGAGCGTCAGGATGCCAAAAAAGGCAAGATTTTCACCAAGTGGATCCGTGAGCTGACCGTCGCAGCACGTCAGGGTGGTGGTGATCCGGGAACTAACCCACGCTTGCGATTGGCATTGGACAAAGCGTTGGGCGCCAATATGACCCGCGACACTATTGATCGTGCTGTCGCTCGCGGTGCTGGCGCTGCCGAAGGTGACGATGTCGAAGAGCTTGGCTACGAAGGTTATGGCCCGGGTGGGGTGGCAATCATGGTCGAAACCATGACCGACAGCCGTAACCGCACGGCGGCTGCGGTACGACATGCATTCGTTAAATGCGGTGGCAACCTTGGGACCGATGGCTCGGTGGCCTATCTGTTCGACCGCAAAGGGCAAATCTCTTTCGCGAAGGGCATTGATGAAGATGCCCTAATGGAAGCCGCAATGGAGGCGGACGCCGATGATGTGGTTAACAACGACGATGGCTCCATCGATGTCTTCACCTCGTTCATAGGTTTTTATGCTGTGCGCAATGCGTTGGAGGCTGCCGGTTTCAAGGCGGCCGACGCAGAGATCGTCATGTTGCCCACCACCAGCGCCGTGCTTGATCTCGACACTGCGGAGAAAGTGCTCAAACTGATCGACATGCTCGAGGACCTGGACGACGTGCAAAGCGTCTACTCCAATGCTGAAATCCCAGACGACGTTCTGGAGCTGCTTGGCTGATCAATTGCTCTCAGTGCGTTTCTTGAGGCCGGAGGCACGACGCCGTAATATTTACGCCGCTATCGGCTTCCGGTTTCTGCCTTTATGCTGCGCTAATTATGCGTTGCTTCTTAAGCTGCAGGCGTTATGACTCTTATCCTTGGTATCGACCCCGGTTCGCGAATTACCGGCTATGGCGTGGTGCGGGACACGGGGCGCGGCTGCGTGTACGTGGCATCGGGTTGTATTCGGACCGGCAGTGGTTTGTTGCATGAGCGCTTACAGATTGTCTATCGGGGTGTTCGGGAAGTCATTCAGACGTACGGTCCGGTGACCATGGGCATCGAAAAAGTATTTATGGCGCGTAACGCGGATTCGGCGCTCAAGCTTGGGCAGGCGCGAGGCGCTGCAATTGTGGCAGGCGCCGAAGAAAGTCTGGAGATCGCCGAATACACGGCTACCCAAGTCAAGCAGGCTGTCGCTGGCACGGGTGGGGCAAACAAAGAGCAAGTGATGATGATGGTCATGCATTTATTGAAGCTGACTCAAAAGCCTCAGGTTGATGCTTCGGATGCCCTGGCAATTGCGCTGTGTCATGCGCATACCCGTTCGAGCCTCATCCCCCATGGATTAACTGCCGCCCGCAGTCGCAGCGGTCGGTTGCGTCTCTGATACATCCTCTGCTTAACTTTTTTCCCATGGTCCTGTTACTCCTGTAATGATGGCGACCATTATTTGTGTCAGCGTGATAGCTGCGGCTGACCATTAGAAAGGAACTGATACGTGATTGGACGGTTACGCGGTTTTCTGGCTGAAAAACAGCCGCCGCACCTGGTTCTGGATGTCAACGGCGTCGGCTATGAGCTGGAAGCGCCGATGAGTACGCTGTATCGCCTGCCACATGTGGGTGAACCTGTGACCTTGCACACCCATCTAGTGGTTCGTGAGGATGCTCATCTGTTGTACGGCTTTTTTGAAAAGCGTGAGCGTGAGCTGTTTCGTGAGCTGATCCGTCTTAATGGCGTTGGACCGAAACTGGCGTTGGCGCTGATGTCCGGGCTGGAAGTGGATGAGTTGGTTCGTTGCGTTCAAGCGCAAGACACATCTGCTCTGACTCGAATCCCAGGGGTTGGTAAAAAAACCGCCGAGCGCTTGTTGGTCGAACTCAAGGATCGATTCAAAGCCTGGGAATCGGTGCCTGGTAGTTTCACTCTGGTCTCCAATGGTCCTAGCGCCGCGCCACAGGTGGCGACTGCGGAATCGGATGCGGTCAGTGCCCTGATCTCCTTGGGCTATAAGCCTCAGGAAGCGAGCAAGGCCGTGTCGGCAATCAAAGACAAGAACTTGAGCAGCGAAGACCTGATTCGGCGTGCTTTGAAGGGAATGGCTTAAGTGATCGACGCTGACCGCCTGATAACCGCTACCGGCCGCGACCGGGACGAACAGTTGGACCGTGCAATTCGTCCGCTGAGTTTAGCCGACTATATAGGCCAGCCAGTGGTGCGCGAGCAGATGGAGTTGTTTATCCAGGCTGCGCGTGGACGCAACGAAGCGCTGGACCATACTTTGATTTTCGGACCTCCCGGTCTGGGCAAAACTACGTTGGCGCACATTATTGCCCAGGAAATGGGCGTCTCGATCAAGAGTACCTCCGGCCCGGTGCTGGAACGCCCCGGTGATCTCGCGGCAATTCTGACCAATCTCGAACCGAACGATGTGCTGTTCATCGACGAAATCCATCGGCTATCGCCCATCGTCGAGGAAGTGCTGTACCCGGCGATGGAAGATTTTCAGCTCGACATCATGATCGGCGAAGGCCCTGCCGCACGCTCGATCAAGCTTGATTTGCCGCCGTTTACGCTGGTTGGGGCAACCACTAGGGCAGGCATGTTGACTAACCCGTTGCGTGACCGCTTCGGTATTGTCCAGCGTCTTGAGTTCTATAACACCGCAGACTTGGCCACGATTGTCACCCGTTCGGCGGGCATTTTGGGTTTGCCAATTGAAGCGGAGGGCGCTTTTGAAATTGCCCGTCGGGCCCGAGGGACGCCGCGAATTGCCAACCGATTGCTGCGTCGGGTGCGAGATTACGCAGAAGTGCGCGGCAATGGTCATATATCCAAGGCGACTGCTGACCTGGCATTGAACCTGCTGGATGTCGATGAGCGTGGTTTCGATCATCAGGACAGGCGTCTGTTATTGACCATGATCGAAAAATTCGACGGTGGTCCGGTGGGCGTCGACAGCCTGGCTGCGGCCATCAGCGAAGAGCGCCATACCATCGAAGACGTTCTTGAACCCTATTTGATTCAACAAGGCTATATCATGCGTACCCCGCGTGGCCGGGTTGTTACTCGGCACGCGTATCTGCACTTCGGTTTGAACATTCCAACGCGAATGGGCGAAATGCCCGTCGTCAGTGATTTTGTTGATGACGAAGACGATTAAATAAAACGCACAAGGTGCTGATTTATTCAGGATTTTGGTGGTCTGACAGGCAGGCGTATTGATCGGGCCGACAATAAGCGGCAAAAAATGAAAAACAGTTGTCTGGCGGATTGGAATTCCGAGGAGTAAGCACTAGAGTATGCGCGCGCAAAACGGGCTTCAGTCATTCGTCCATCGCTGTCGCGTTTATTACGAGGACACCGATGCGGGCGGCATCGTTTATTACGTCAACTATCTGAAATTCATGGAGCGAGCTCGAACCGAGCAGCTTCGAGTGTTGGGTTTTGCCCAGTCACAATTGGTAGGCGAGAATCTGCTGTTCGTCGTACATTCCTGCGAGGCGCGTTACCACAAGCCGGCGCGATTGGATGACGAGCTGTTGATAAGCGTTGAAGTTATTGAGTTAAACCGCGCCAGCCTGCGATTTGTTCAACGGGTGAGATTGGCTGTAGACGATAAGCTGCTTTGCGAAGGACAGTTTTTGGTGGCGTGTGTGAGCGCCGACAGTTTGAAACCCCGGGCCATTCCCGAAGCTTTGCGTACGGCCTTTGCCGGCCAGAGCGGCGCGGGTACACATTTAGAGCAGGAGATAGCGCGTGGAAGCTAACGTAGTCGACCATTCCTCCATGTGGAGTATGGTCAGCAATGCCAGCATTGTTGTTCAGTTGGTTATGCTGATTTTGGTAGGTGCCTCAATAACCTCCTGGATCATGATCTTTCAGCGCAGCAATTTGATACGCGCAGCTCGTCGAGCACTAGAAAGCTTTGAAGAGCGCTTTTGGTCGGGTATCGATCTGTCCAAGCTCTATCGTCAGGCTGGCAGCAACCCGGATCCTGATTCGGGAGTTGAGCAAATCTTCCGTGCAGGTTTCAAGGAGTTCTCTCGGCTTCGTCAGCAGCCAGGCGTCGATCCTGATGCAGTGATGGAAGGCGTAGCTCGGGCTATGCGTGTCGCCATCTCGCGCGAGGAAGAAAAGCTCGAACAAAGTTTGCCGTTCTTGGCGACAGTGGGCTCCACCAGTCCTTACATTGGCTTGTTCGGTACTGTCTGGGGGATCATGAATTCCTTCCGCGGGCTGGCTACTGCTCAGCAGGCCACTTTGGCGACCGTTGCTCCGGGTATCTCGGAAGCCCTGGTTGCTACTGCTATTGGTCTGTTCGCCGCTATCCCGGCAGTAATCGCCTACAACCGTTTCTCTGCTCGCAGCGAGACGTTGATCAGCCGTTACTACACGTTCGCCGATGAGTTCCAGGCGATCCTGCACCGTAAAGTGCACACCAGCGAAGAGTGAGCAGGTAATCCTTCATGGCTTTAATCGCTCGAGTTCGTCGCAAACGCCGCAAGCCGGTCGCCGAAATGAACGTAGTGCCTTACATCGACGTGATGTTGGTACTGCTGGTCATCTTTATGGTCACCGCTCCGATGCTCAATCAGGGTGTGAAAGTTGACCTGCCCAAAGTGTCCAGTGCGGCCCTGCCGCAGGATAACAACACCCAGGTTTTGACCATTTCGATCAAAGCTGACAAGACCTATTACTGGAACCTTGGCAGTGAAGTCGATACCGAAAAACAGCAGGACAAGGCCCTGACCCTGCCGCAGATGACGGACGCGGTGACCAAAATCATCAGGACCGGTCGTGAAGGTGGCAAGCAGACGCAGGTCTTTATCCGTGGCGACAAAACCGTTGATTATGGCTCTGTGATGGGCGCGATGGGCGGGCTGCAGAAAGCAGGGGTCGGTAATGTTGGCTTGATTACCGAGGCGCCCTGATGCACCAACAGCGAGAGCCGTCCGCCTCGGAGAGCTTCTTCTGGCCTAGCGTTTGGGCCGTCGCCCTGCACATTCTGATATTTGGCATGCTCTTCGTCAGCTTCGCCATGACTCCGGATTTGCCAGAGGCCAAGCCCATTGTGCAAGCGACTCTATATCAGTTGAAATCCAAAAGTAGAGCGACAGTCCAGACCAATCAGAAAATTGCGGGTGAGGCGCAAAAAACGGCCGCCCGACAGACTGAAACCGAACAGTTGGAAAAGAAAAAAATCGAGCAGTTAAAACAAGATGCTGTGAAAGCTGCGGAACAAACCGCAGAAGACGCGGCTCAAAAAGCCGAAGATCAAAAAGCTGAAGAGTCGAAAAAAGCCGACGCAGCCAAAGCTGAGGCGAAAAAGGCAGACGACGCCAAGAAAGCCGATGAAGCCAAAAAGGTAGCGGACGCTAAAAAAGTTGAAGAGAAGCAAGCGGCGGATATAGCCAAGAAAAAAGCCGAAGACGACGCCAAGAAAAAAGCTGAAGAAGACGCGAAAAAAGCCGCGGTTGACGACGCTAAAAAGCAGGCTGCAGACGACGCGAAGAAACAAGCAGTGGAAGACGCGAAGAAAAAAGCGGCTGACGATGCGAAGAAGAAAGCCATAGCGGACGCCAAGAAAAAGTCCACAGCCGATGCGGCCAAGAAACAGCAAGACGCTGCTCGTAAATCTAATGAAGATCAAAAAGCGGCAGCCTTGGCTGATTTGCTTTCCGATAAAACGGAACGGCAACAGGCATTGGCAGATGAGCAGGGCGACGAGACGGCGGGCAATTTTGATGACCTGATACGTTCCCGCGCTGCCGAAGGCTGGGCTCGACCGCCTTCAGCAAGAAAAGGCATGGTCGTTGTGTTGCACATTGGGATGTTGCCTGACGGAACAGTGACTTCGGTCAGTGTCCTTAAGTCCAGCGGAGACGCGCCGTTTGATAGCTCAGCGGTGGCGGCAGTTAAAAATATTGGTCGATTGACAGAAATGCAGGGTCTGAAACCGAGTGATTTCAACCCCTACCGTTCATTCAAGATGACATTCACACCTGAGGATCTAGCCTTGTGATTAACATTTTTCGAGGACTGCTTATCGTTCTTTGCTGTATGGCGGGAATGGCCGCAGCAGATGAAAAGAACATCATGGTCACCACCGGTAGTGACCGCGCTGCGCCAATAGCGGTTGTTCCGTTCGGGTTGCAAGGCGGTGCCGTCTTGCCCGAGGACATGGCCGACATCATCAGTAACGACCTGCGTAACTCAGGTTATTACTCGCCGTTGGCAAAGCAGAACATGATCAGCTTGCCGACCCAGGCCAGTGAAATCATTTATCGCGACTGGAAAGCGCTTGGTGCCCAGTATTTGATGGTGGGTAGCATTGTTCCCTCGGGCGGCCGTTTGCAGATTCAGTACGCGTTGTTCAACGTGGCGACTGAGCAGCAAGTGATGACCGGTAATGTTTCTGGCACCACCGATCAACTGCGTGATATGGCGCACTACATCGCGGATCAGGCATTCGAAAAGCTCACGGGCATCAAGGGTGCGTTTTCAACGCGCATGCTTTACGTGACTGCAGAGCGGTTTTCGGTCGACAACACGCGTTATACCTTGCAACGATCGGATTACGATGGCGCCCGTGCCGTAACGTTGTTGCAATCGCGCGAGCCTATTTTGTCGCCACGATTCGCACCGGACGGTAAGCGTATTGCCTACGTCTCGTTCGAGCAAAAGCGCCCGCGTATCTTTATCCAGCATATTGATACCGGCCGCCGCGAGCAGGTGACTAATTTCGAAGGCATCAATGGAGCGCCGGCATGGTCGCCGGACGGCAACAAGTTGGCGTTCGTGCTTTCCAAAGACGGTAACCCGGAAATTTACGTAATGACGTTGGCCACTCGCCAAATCACTCGTGTGACCAATGACTCGGCCATCGATACCGAACCATTTTTCGGTAAGGACGGCTCGACGCTGTACTTCACGTCAGACCGTGGTGGCAAGCCACAGATCTATAAAACCAGCATCAATGGTGGCGGCGCTGAGCGTGTAACGTTCATCGGCAACTACAACGCCAACCCGAAATTGTCGGCTGATGAAAAGACGCTGGTAATGATTCACCGTCAGGACGGCTTCACAAATTTCAAGGTGGCAGTGCAGGATTTGCAGCGCGGTACATTAAAAATCCTCACAGACAGCAACCTTGATGAGTCGCCTACTGTCGCGCCCAACGGCACCATGGTAATCTACGCCACCCGCCAGCAGGGCCGGGGAGTCTTGATGCTCGTGTCCATTAACGGACGCGTAAGGCTCCCGCTTCCTACCGCTCAAGGCGAAGTCAGAGAACCTTCCTGGTCCCCTTACCTGAACTGACGCGGCGCTACACGTTTTGCTTAACACACTTGGGGTTCATTAGGAGTTTCACGATGGAAATGCTGAAGATTGGTAAATTTGCTGCTCTGGCTCTGGCCATGGCTGTAGCTGTAGGTTGCTCGTCCAAAGGTGGCGACAACGCTGGCCAAGGCGCTGCTGTAGATCCAAACGCTGGCTACGGCGCTAACACTGGCGCTGTTGATGGCAGCATGAGCGAAGAAGCTGCTCTGCGCGCTATCACTACTTTCTACTTCGAATACGACAGTTCGGACCTGAAACCAGAAGCTATGCGCTCGCTGGACGTTCACGCTAAAGACCTGAAAGCAAATGGCGCTCGCGTCGTTCTGGAAGGCAACACCGACGAACGTGGTACTCGTGAGTACAACATCGCACTGGGCGAGCGTCGCGCGAAAGCCGTTCAACGCTACCTGGTACTGCAAGGTGTTTCCCCAGCACAGCTGGAACTGGTTTCCTATGGTGAAGAGCGTCCTGTTGCTACTGGCAACGACGAGCAATCCTGGGCTCAAAACCGTCGCGTCGAACTGCGTAAGTAATTTGACATGCGAACGTGCCGTCGTGCTCTAACCGTTTTGACTCTCGCCCTTCCGCTTTTTGCGTGGGGTGCGGTTCCTGTGGTCGATAACAATTCTGGCTCTGGCAGCAGCAACAGTTATCCGCCAGCGGGTTATGGCACGTCCGGCGCCTATGCCGGGGGAGGGGTTGCGACCCCTGCCTCGGCACAGGGTCAGCTGTTCATGCAGTTGCAACAAATGCAGGACGAGATCGCGAAATTACGCGGTACGGTCGAGGTTCAGCGCAACGATATCGACCGGATGAAGCAGGAGGCATTGGAACGTTATCAAGAACTTGATCAACGGATCACTGCTGGAGCTGGGTTAGGCGGCACACCTGCCGCAGCAGCTACCGATAATTCTCAAGCCAGCGGTGATGTAAATACCGGTGGTGCTCCTACGGCACCTGCAGCGCAGGCTCCGGCGGCAAGTGCCGAGCCAGGCGATCCGGCGAAGGAAAAGATCTATTACGATGCTGCCTTCGATCTGATCAAAGCCAAGGATTTCGACAAAGCGAGTCAAGCTTTTACGGCTTTTCTACGCAAATATCCAAACAGTCAGTACGCGGGCAATGCCCAGTACTGGTTGGGTGAAGTGAATTTGGCCAAAGGTGACCTTCAAGGTGCCGGTCAAGCTTTCGCCAAAGTAAGTCAGCTGTATCCGAAACACGCCAAGGTCCCGGATTCGCTGTACAAACTTGCAGACGTCGAACGTCGTCTCGGCCATCTCGACAAGGTAAAAGGGATCTTGCAGCAAGTGGTTTCTCAGTACCCAGGCACCTCCGCTGCGCAGTTGGCGCAACGTGATTTGCAGCGCATGTAAGGCGCTGCTAACCAGGCGGGACTGACCACCGATTAAAGAAAGCCGCGCTTGTCGCGGCTTTTTTCGTTAGAATCTCGCACCCGAAATCCCGGTAATACATACGCTTCTATGGGCCATGCGTTTGCAGGCTCGTTGAAGTGCCTAACGGAGGCGGATGGCCTGTTTAGCTATTACGCCCGTGGCTCATATGCAAGACACATTAAGAATCACCGAAATTTTCTACTCGTTGCAGGGTGAAACTCGCACCGCAGGCTTACCTACCGTGTTTGTCCGGCTTACCGGCTGTCCGTTGCGGTGCCAGTATTGCGACAGCGCTTACGCGTTCAGCGGAGGCAGCATTCAAGCGTTAGACGCTATCGTTGAGCAAGTAGCCCGTTATCGGCCGCGCTATGTGTGCGTGACCGGCGGGGAACCGTTAGCTCAGCCCAATGTGATCGCGCTGCTCAAGCTTCTTTGTGACGCAGGTTATGAGGTTTCTCTTGAAACCAGCGGCGCTCTGGATATTTCAGCAGTGGACCCACGCGTCAGTCGTGTGGTCGACCTGAAAACCCCAGGCTCCAATGAAGTTGGGCGCAATCGCTACGAGAATATCGAACTGCTGACGCCGAACGACCAGGTCAAGTTCGTGATTTGCTCCCGCGAAGACTACAACTGGGCTGTCTCCAAGCTGATTCAGTACGGTTTAGAGCGTCGCGCGGGTGAAGTATTGTTCTCCCCTAGCCATCATGATTTAAACGCCCGGGATTTGGCCGATTGGATAGTTGCTGACAACCTGCCGGTACGCTTGCAAATGCAACTGCACAAGTACCTCTGGAACGATGAGCCGGGACGCTAAGGTGAATGAAAATGACTACTATCGAAAAACGCGCAGTAATTTTGCTGTCGGGCGGCCTTGATTCAGCCACTGTGCTGGCCATGGCCCGCGCGGACGGCTACACCTGCTATACCATGAGTTTTGATTATGGGCAGCGACACCGCGCCGAGCTCGATGCTGCGGTACGTGTCGCCCATTATCTGGGCGTGGCTGAACACAAAGTCGTTGGTCTGAATCTGAATGGAATCGGCGGATCAGCACTGACCGACAGTTCCATCGCAGTACCTGAATCCCCCGTAGAAGGAATCCCGGTCACCTACGTGCCTGCGCGTAACACCGTATTCCTCTCGTTGGCGTTAGGTTGGGCTGAAGTGCTGGGTGCGCGAGATATCTTTATCGGCGTCAACGCGGTCGATTATTCCGGTTATCCAGATTGCCGCCCGGAGTTCATCGAAGCGTTTGAGCGTATGGCCAATCTGGCGACCAAGGCCGGTGTTGAAGGTAATGGCTTCCGAATACAGGCACCGCTGCAAAACATGAGCAAAGCGCAGATCGTCTCGTCAGGAATGCGCCTGAATGTTGATTACGCAATGACAGTTTCCTGTTATCAAGCCAATGACCAAGGACAAGCATGCGGCAAATGTGACAGCTGTCGTTTGCGCGCAGAAGGCTTTGCGACGGCGGCTGTAGCCGACCCAACCCGCTATTTTTGAATTAAATTCACTTAAGTGTTGAATTAATCATAGAAATCAGTAATATACGCGCCACGTCGGGTCGTTAGCTCAGTTGGTAGAGCAGTTGGCTTTTAACCAATTGGTCGTAGGTTCGAATCCCACACGACCCACCATTTTCAAGTTCGACGGTTTTGAAAAGCTGTAAGGCCCATGCAAATGAGGCTTTACGGCTTTTTTTTTGCGTCGATATTTTTACTTTCGACCGCTCAACGCTAGCCTATGGCTTTCAGTTAAGCCGGCGTTCTCCCACATGGATATTCAGTTGATCTACATAACAACCCGTAGATCCGCGACAGAACTGCCTTTTTTGCTCCCGCGGCGCGTTTAAATAGTCGCTTTATATATACAACGAACGTTGACCGATCAACCTACGGACACAATCATGATGTCATATAAAACGGATACTCCTTAAAACATGCTGTTCACACTGCACGTTGCTCGGCTGTGGCTGGCTTGGATTGTTGATAGCCATACCGCCTGAGCCTCAAATGAGTCTGTCCTGATAGCTTGAGATTTCTACGCCGTCATGAGCCATTCTGCGAAGGACGAAAATGCCGTGTCACTGCGCGGCCCTTGGCAGATGTAGTGCGTCCGAGGCAGGAAGGTAATATGTTCATTGCTGCATCAGACACATCAGACTTCATCGACGGTTTTGTCCCCGAAGCGGGTGAAGCTCATGCGATCAAGGGCAACTACTTTTCATTTTCTTCGCCCAACTTGGCGGCGTTGTCGTCGCCGAATCCTTTGCGTCCTAAGTTGAAGCCTCTGCGTAAAAGCGCAATTCTCATTAAGGGATTCAGGAGTCCGCGCCGGCGGTGTAAACTTCGACATCCGCGCACAAGCGCTTTTAGGTCCAGCGAACATGACGCAGATTTCTGAACGCCTTCTGGTCCAGGCCCATCTCGATGCCAAGCAGCCAAAAACGCTAAACCTCGAAGAGCAGGCCCACTATCGCTCGGCGATTGCTACCGAGTTAAAAGCGCAAGACGCTGTCCTGGTTGCTCACTATTACTGTGATCCAGTTATCCAGGCCTTGGCTGAGGAAACCGGTGGTTGCGTGTCCGATTCCTTGGAAATGGCACGCTTCGGAAATCAGCATTCGGCGAAAACCGTGCTGGTTGCTGGCGTGCGTTTCATGGGCGAGACGGCGAAAATCCTTAACCCGGAAAAACGAATCCTGATGCCGACGCTGGAGGCGACCTGTTCGTTGGATTTGGGTTGCCCAGTTGATGAGTTTGCTGCCTTCTGCGATCAGCATCCCGAGCGAACGGTAGTCGTCTACGCTAATACCTCTGCCGCTGTGAAGGCTCGTGCCGACTGGGTGGTGACGTCGAGTTGCGCGCTGGAAATCGTCGAGAGCTTAATGGACAACGGCGAAAAAATCATTTGGGCACCCGATAAACATTTGGGTCGTTACATTCAACGTGAAACCGGCGCCGACATGTTGTTGTGGGATGGTGCGTGCATCGTCCACGAGGAATTCAAGTCCAAACAGTTGGAGGACATGAAAGCGCTCTATCCCGACGCCGCAATTCTTGTTCACCCTGAATCGCCCGAGTCAGTGATTGATCTGGCAGATGCTGTCGGGTCGACCAGTCAACTGATCGCTGCTGCGCAGTCGTTGCCCAATAAAGTGTTTATCGTTGCGACCGATCGGGGCATTTTTTACAAGATGCAGCAGTTGTGCCCGGACAAAATCTTCATTGAGGCGCCCACTGCCGGTAACGGCGCTGCGTGCCGCAGCTGTGCACATTGTCCATGGATGGCGATGAACACCCTTGAGCGCACCTTGCAGTGCCTGCGCGAGGGCAGCAACGAGATATTCGTCGACCCGGCATTGGTTCCCCGCGCGATCCGTCCGTTGCAGCGTATGTTGGATTTCACCCAAGCTGCTCGTATAAGGCTGGCGGGTAATGCCTGAGGGCATCGCAGCGCTGGCCAAAAATGTGTGGGGCCCAATTCATTTGGGTAGCGGACGGCGCGGTTTTTCAAATGGACCGCGTTGCCGCTAATCTCGAATGAATCGTTCCCTATAAGCTAGTTCATCATTTCTTTCAGCAATCGCTCTTGCTCGGCAAATTCTTTCTGCCGGGCATCAATGCGCGATGCCAGCTGGAAGTTGTTATTGGCGCGACGCTTGGCGATTTCGAGCTGCTGTTGAGCCTTTGTGTAATCACCGGTCAGGGCAAAGTATTCGGCCCGCGCCTGATTAGACCCAATCATGTTGCCAGACAGGCCCCGCACGTCTGCGACCAAGCTCCAGATATCCGGATCGGATGGCCGATTTTTCAGCAATTGATCCAACACTTTTTCCGCTTGCGCAGGCTTGTTTTGTTTGATCAACAGGTCGACGCGGGCCTGGTTCAGTGGGTAGTTGTCCGGAAATTGCACGTTCATGCGGTCTAGCCGTTGCTGGGCGTCGACCGTCTTGTTATTGGCGACATCAATTTCTACCTGCGCAAGGTTGTAAGTAATGTTGTTTGGATCTTTGGCTAACAGTGGCTTGAGAGTTTCGCGGGCATCATTGAGTTGTGAGCCCTTGATTTGAGCGATCGCCAACCCATAGCGTGCGTATTCGGATTTTGGATTTTCACCCAACAACGCGCGAAAACGTTTTGCAGCCAGGCCCGCCGACTCTTCGTAGTACAGGGCAACACGTGCGCGCATCAATTGGTACTGCAGGCTATCTTCTTTGCCGCCGACCTTTTCCTGCTCTGCGCGGTTACGGGTGTCGGCGATCCGAGACTCGGTGATCGGGTGATCCAGTAAGAATTCGGGTGGCTTGGCGTCGAATCGGTATTGGCGCATCAGCCGCTCAAACATATTGGGCATCGCTCGAGGGTCATAACCGGCTTTTTGAAGGTTGATGATGCCGATACGGTCCGCCTCCTGTTCGTTTGCCCGCGAGAAACGCGTTTGCTCCTGGATGGCAGCGGCCTGAGTTCCCGCAATTGTTGCTATACCTGCGTCACCGGCACCCGCTGCGGCCATGACAATACCCGCTAACATGGCTGCCAAGACCGGTATCTGCATGTGTTGCTGCGCCTCAATGCCTCGTGCGAAATGGCGTTGCGACAAGTGAGCGAGTTCATGCGCCAACACCGCTGCATATTCGGCTTCGTCTTGAGCGTAAAGAAACAGGCCTCCGTTGACTCCGACAATTCCGCCTGGCGCGGCGAATGCGTTCAACTGGCGACTGTTGATCAGGATGAATTCCAGCCGAGGATTATGCACCTGACTGGTCTCGGCAATGCGATACACCGTGGTCTCCACGAAATCCTTGAGCTGCGGGTCGGACAGTTGCGATACCTGGCCGCGAAGCATGCCGAGCCAAGCGCGGCCCAATTGATATTCTTGTTGCGGGGAGACGATGGCAGAGCTGGCATCGCCCAGTGATGGCAAATCGTCAGCAAAACTCGGAGAAGTGAGCAGGCAAGCGAGCGTCAACAAGGTAGGGCGCAAAAATTTCATGCACAAGGCTCTAGGCGTTAAAGAGCCCTTACTGTAGCTGGCTCAGTGGCTTGCTGACCAGAGTCAGGTATTCTTGTGGTTTGATTGAGGCATCCGCCGCGTCACTAGGGTGGTTGCAATGCCTTCGATGTGCCTGTTTGGAGAGAACTGATGTCTGACGCTGTAGAGCGCCCCGATGCCTGCGATGCCGAAGTAGACGCCAGTGGCCTGAATTGTCCGCTGCCGTTACTTAAAGCCAAGCTTGAACTCAACCGTTTGGCCAGTGGCTCGGTGCTAAAAGTGATCGCTACGGATGCAGGTTCACAACGCGATTTCCGGACTTTTGCCAAACTGTCCGGCCACATCTTGTTACATGAAGAGTCTGAGGCGGGTGTTTATTTTTACTGGTTACGGAAAGCCTGATGCCGCCGGCTTGAATCTTCCCCTCTGAATGAACGTTACTGACGATGACTGCCTGAAGGATTTTTGATGTTCAAGGTGCTTGAGGTAGCTCGCGGAGAAACCGGCAAATTTGGTCAATGGCGCTGACGTTTTCGCTGTCCAGCCTGCCGCTGTTGGTCAACGTCATGTCGTTTGGCGGGTTGTGGGGTTTCTGGGGGCGTGTTTTTCGCAATTCCTTTGGGCACCCTGTTCAAAGCCGTGCTCGACGCTGGGCCTCGAAATGAGCCAACAGTATCACCGCTTTTATAGGGTTTCTGACATAAGGGATGTAAGGTGCTTTCGCTGCAAGCTACTTCAATGTGTGCCGGCAGCGAATCCCTGGACAACAATTAACTGTTGTTTAACCCCTGCGCTTGTTCCAGTACCGCAGCCACATGGCCGGGTACCTTTACGCCGCGCCATTCCTGGCGTAGTACGCCTCCTTTGTCGATCAAAAATGTACTGCGATCTATGCCCAGATATTCTTTGCCATAGAGCTTTTTCAGTTTGATCACATCGAATAGCTGGCACAGCGCTTCGTCTTTGTCTGAAATTAGCTCAAACGAAAACGACTGTTTGGCCTTGAAATTTTCATGGGACTTCAAGCTGTCGCGCGAAACGCCGAACACCACGGTATTGGCCGCCTCGAACGCAGCGTGTTGATCCCGAAAACCTTGACCCTGGGTCGTACAGCCCGGCGTGCTGTCTTTTGGGTAAAAATAAATTACCACCTGCCGGCCCTTAAGCCCGGTCAGACTAATCGTCTGCCCATTGGTGGCCTGCGCCTCAAAGTCGGCAACAGGTTGGTTCAAAGCAACGGCCATTAATGTTTCCTTACATGGGAGCCTGTGGACGCCAAGGTTCGATCAACGCATCAAGGTTCAGTGCGTCAGCGAAATCCAAGAACTGATCACGCAGCCAGCTGATCTGAATACCGGCAGGCAATGTGACGGTAAAGGTCGCATTAAGCATCGTGCCGCCTGTTTGCGGCGCCTGGTAAGTGTCGCAAATGAGGTTTTCCAGCTCGACGTTATGATCAATGAAGAACTGACAAAGCTCGTTGATGATGTCCGGACGATAAGCCGAGCTGACGTAAGCCACATAAGGCAGAGCCTCAGGGCGGCTTTCGAGACTGGCGCTACGCACGACACTGACGGTGAACGCGTGTTTCTTAGACAGGCTGGGCAAGCCGGTTTCCAGACGAGCAAGGGCATCCCAGCTGCCAGAAATCTGAAGAATCAGCGCGCTGTATTCACCATGACGAGTCAGACGTGAACTCACCACTGAACAGCGGTTTTCATGACTGGCGCGGCACAGCACGTTGGTCAGCTCCATTGGGTTGGCGCCAAGGGCACTGATTACAAGGAATTGTTCGCGAACTGTGGGGGTGGACGACATGCAGCATTCCTAGGCGATGAGCGGTGAGTACATACGTTGGGCTTGCACGGCTGATTCGACAACCAATTCGTTTCGACCGCAACTCAAACCCCGGTGCCGCTTGCCTTCATGGCGAGGCCAAGAGAGCGCGCGACCTCGTTGGAACAAGGGTTTGAACGGTAAAATCGATCATTTGAACGAGCTGCACAGATGACCCGTACTGACCAAAGAGCAAAGGGTAGCGAAAAGCATCGCTCAGGGGAATGCTCGCAGCACGGTACTTCGCTTGTGCAAGCCTGATAGCGCCAGTACCATTACGGCTCTCTTTTTCCGGCAGGAGCGGTCGCATGATTGCGGGCAGCATGGTGGCACTGGTCACACCAATGGATGCAAATGGTCGTCTTGACTGGGACAGCCTTAGCAAACTGGTGGACTTCCATCTGCAAGAGGGCACCAACGCGATTGTTGCGGTCGGCACCACTGGTGAGTCGGCCACACTCGACGTCAGCGAGCACATAGAAGTGATTCGCCGCGTGGTAGCCCAAGTTGCAGGGCGTATCCCCGTCATCGCGGGAACAGGCGCGAACTCTACTCGCGAAGCGATCGAGCTGACGCGCAACGCGAAAACGGCGGGGGCAGATGCGTGCCTGCTGGTTACACCGTATTACAATAAACCAACCCAGGAAGGGCTTTATCAGCACTTCAAGCTCATCGCTGAATCAGTCGATATTGCGCAGATTTTGTATAACGTGCCAGGCCGAACGGCGTGCGACATGTTGGCAGACACCGTTGTACGTCTGTCGACGGTGCCGAATATCATCGGTGTCAAAGAAGCAACCGGCGACCTGCAACGCGCCAAAGACATACTAGCGCGGGTCAGCAGCGACTTTTTGGTGTATTCCGGTGACGATGCAACGGCTGTTGAGCTCATGTTGATGGGTGGTAAAGGTAATATTTCGGTTACGGCAAACGTGGCGCCACGTGCTATGGCCGATTTGTGCGCCGCCGCCATGCGTGGCGATGCAAGCTCGGCTCGGGCGATTCACGAAAAGCTGATGCCGCTTAATAAAACCTTGTTTATTGAATCCAATCCTATTCCCGTGAAATGGGCGCTGCATGAGATGGGCATGATGCCGGACGGTATCCGTCTGCCGCTCACCTGGCTCAGCGAGCCCTGTCATGAACCGCTGCGTCAGGCCCTGCGCCAGTCCGGTGTATTGCTTTAATGAGGAAGTATTACGCAATGAAGCGATTGGCCGGATTTTCCGCACTAGCCTTGATTATCTCCAGCACCAGTGGTTGCGGCTGGATTTGGGGTCCAGATGGCTACTTCCGTGATCGCGGCAGTGATTACCTGGACGCGACTCAAGTAGCGCCTATGCAGTTGCCACCTGACATAACGGGTGCAAAACGGCTTGACCCATTGCTGCCTATCCCACGCAATGTGGCCAACAATACGACCAAGGGTCAGTACATCGTACCTCGTCCGCAGCAGTTGGCAGTGACCGCGACCGCCAGCGATTTCAGTCTGCAGAAAACGGGTGATTCGCGTTCGATCCTGGCTCAGCGCTCCCCTGCCGAAGTCTGGCCGATTGCGCATCAGTATTTTGAAGACAACGGTTTCCGTATCGGAGACGAGCGGCCGCAAACCGGCGAATTCAACACTAGCTGGCAGCGTATCGACGAGCTTTCTTCTGCAATGGCCAAGCGCCTGACCGGCAGCGGTGCGAGCGCCGACACCGAAACTCGCGTGCGTGTTCGTATCGAACCGGGTGTGCAGCGCAACACCAGTGAAATCTACGTCGTCAGCATTACGCGGCCTGCGGGCAGTAAAACCGACGGCGACTTCCCAGCGAATACCGCCAACTTGGGCCTCGACTCAGCGCTCACTGACGATTTGCTCGCCAGCATGAGTCGTAGCGCAGAAAAAGGTGGTTCGGTTTCCCTGCTTGCCGCCCGTGACTTCGATACCCCGAAGCGCGTTGCGTTAATCGTTGATGGCAGTGGTAACCCGGTGCTAAACGTTGCTGACGACCTGGACCGTGCGTGGTCCAGCGTCGGTCGTGCCTTGGATCAAGGCGACTGGCGCGTAGAAGATATCAATCGCAGCCTGGGTCTTTACTACATTAACCTGGCTGAGAAGGCGAAGAAGCCTGGCAACGAGCCTGGATTCTTCAGCCGCCTGTTCAGCAGCACTCCGGATAAAGAACAAATCGAAGCCCGTGCCGAACGTTATCAAGTCCGCTTGAGCAAAGTGGGTGACAACGTGCAAGTGACGGTTGAGAAAAATATCAACACCGTAGCGCCTCCTGATGTAGCGCGCCGCGTGCTGGGTATCATTCAAGACAACCTCGGTTAAGTGCGTTTCGCTGTTTTAGGCAGTGGTAGCCGAGGGAACGGCACGTTGGTCGCCAGTCACGACACGTATGTGCTGGTGGATTGTGGTTTCTCCTTGCGGGAAACCGAGCGGCGTCTGGCGCGTATAGGTGTTAGCCCGCATCAGTTGAGCGCGATTCTGGTGACCCACGAACATGCCGATCACGTGCATGGCGTGGGTTTGCTGTCGCGGCACTACAATCTACCGGTCTACCTCAGTAACGGCACGTTACGCGGGATGCGCAAACCTGTGGAGGCCACAGGGTTTCTGTCAGGCGGTCAATCGTTGCAAGTAGGCGCATTGAACATCGATGTGGTGTCCGTCGCGCACGACGCCCTTGAGCCGACGCAGTTTGTATTCAGCGACGGCCGGCGCCGATTCGGGTTGCTGACTGACCTTGGTTCCTACGGCCCTGCGGTGTTACAGAGTTATCACGGACTGGATGCATTGATGATCGAAGCAAATCATTGCCGTGACATGCTGGCCAGAGGTCGCTACCCGTATTTCTTGAAAGAACGGGTAGGCGGCGAACTGGGACATTTGAACAATCATCAGGCTGCCAACCTGGTGAGCGAGTTGGGATGGCAGTCGTTACAGCATTTAGTGCTGGGCCACCTCAGCAGCAAAAACAACCTGCCGCAGCTGGCCCGGCAATGTTTTGTCGACACCCTCGGGTGCGACCCGGACTGGCTGCAATTGGCCGATCAAGATTCAGGGCTCGACTGGCGACACATCGCCTAGCCCAACTACTTAGCAAGCGGAGCCCATCATGGAAAAACGTGAAGAACTCTACCGCGGCAAAGCCAAATCGGTTTACACCACCGATGACGCTGACCGCTTGATTTTGTTGTTTCGCGACGACACCTCGGCGTTCGACGGCAAGCGCATCGAACAGCTTGATCGCAAAGGCATGGTGAACAACAAGTTCAACGCCTTCATCATGCAAAAGCTCGAAGACGCGGGTATTCCTACCCAATTTGATGCGCTACTGAGCGACACCGAATGTCTGGTCAAGAAACTTGAGATGATCCCGGTCGAGTGCGTCGTGCGTAACTACGCAGCGGGCAGCCTGGTGAAGCGCCTGGGCGTGGAGGAGGGCATCAAGCTCAACCCTTACACCTTCGAACTGTTCCTCAAAGACGACGCCAAAGGCGACCCGTTCATCAACGAATCCCACGTCGTGGCGTTCGGTTGGGGCACGGCAGAAAACCTGGTCCGCATGAAAGAGCTGTCGCTCAAGGTCAACGAAGTGCTGACCAAATTGTTCGACGACGCGGGTCTGCTGCTGGTCGACTTCAAGCTTGAATTCGGCACTTTCCACGGCGAAATCGTCCTCGGCGACGAATTCAGCCCAGACGGCTGCCGTCTGTGGGACAAAGAAACCCGCAAGAAAATGGACAAAGACCGCTTCCGTCAAGGCCTCGGTGGTGTCATCGAAGCCTACGAAGAAGTCGCCAAACGCCTCGGCGTCCCGCTTTAACGCAAAAAGCTACGCAAGCGCCTGATAGCACGCGAAAATTTCCTCCGAAGGGGGTTACGTTCGGCAGATGAACTGTTATCATGCGCGCCGTTGGAGAGATGCCAGAGTGGCCGAATGGGACGGATTCGAAATCCGTTGTACTGGCGACAGTACCTAGGGTTCGAATCCCTATCTCTCCGCCATTATTGATACAAGATAAACCCCTGAAATTGTTAAAAATTTCAGGGGTTTTTTCGTTTCCGGTGTACTGATTAGGGCATTTTAGGGCATAAACAGCTAGCTACAGCTGGCAGAACGTCTGACGGGGGCCTGCTCGACACTCTGCGCTACCAGCATTATGGCCATCTAAACGGCACGATTGAGGCTGTGCTGGCCGCCAATCGGTTGCTGGCTGATGAGCTGCAGCCGTTGCGTACGGGGTTGCTTATTACCTTTCGCGACAAAGATGCAGGTGGTGGGGGAGATGCGATTGTCGGATTGATCTAGAAAGAGGGTGTAGTGTCGGTAGAGTTTAAACTAAACTAATGCAACTTAGTTTACTTGGGGGCCGGTCATGCTCACTATCAATATCCACGAAGCTAAAACTCACTTATCGCGCCTGATTGATCTGGCCGTTCGGGGTGAGCCTTTTATCATCGCAAAAGCCGGTAAGCCATTGGTCAAAGTCATGTCGTTAACGTCCCCCGAGCCAAGTCAGGTAAAGCGTTTGGGGTTCATGACGGGACAGATAGCTGTTCCCGATGATTTTGATCGGATGGGTAACGATGACATTGAGCGCATGTTCGGTGGCGATGCATGAAGCTGCTGCTAGACACCCACCTACTGCTGTGGGCTGCGGGTGAACCTCATCGTTTGTCAGCGGCCGCCAACGCTTTGATCAGCGAACCTGAAAACGAACTCTTCTTCAGCGCCGCCAGTCTTTGGGAAATTGCCATCAAACAAGGTTTGGGACGTGCGGACTTTAAGGTGGATGCCCGTGTATTACGACGTGGTTTGCTAGACAACGGCTACAGTGAACTACCCGTTGGCAGTGAGCACGCCGTTGCCATCGTCAGTTTACCGCCGATCCATAAGGACCCTTTTGATCGCATACTCGTGGCTCAAGCCACAGTCGAGGGAATTACATTACTAACCGTCGATGCTTTGGTAGCGCAGTACCCTGGTCCCGTGCAGCAAATTTGATAATCGATTTAAAAATAGACCCCGCTAAGCGCGCTCTTACAATTTAAATATTTATAATTCAAGCGGTTATAGGTTTTTATCCGACACTGGTGCCTCGATGCCATGTTGCACTACGCCACCTTCTTAGAGCGAATCTCAGCCATAAATGGATTCGGCTGTAATTACCCGTAACACTAGCCCCCGCAGAGCAAGCTGACCTTCCGAGCCTGACGGAGGATGATCAATAATCTTCCGCAGCCATTCGAGTGTCTCCTCAATGATCAAACGCTGCACTTTGCTCGACCATAACGGTTGGCTTCCCCTGCGTGTTGCCCTATGGCCTGATTCTGCCCCGGACAATGACCATGAAAAACAGATTCTACTGAGCGCGCCAGAGCGCTATCTGGTGCTGATCTTCGTTAGTGAGAACGGCAATGCTGTTGGGTTTGCCGAGGCGTCGATCCGAGTGGATTACGTCAACGGTACCCGTTCCTCGCCTGTGGCTTTTCTCGAAGGTCTTTACGTCCGGCCCACCAGCCGGGGCCAAGGCATAGCGCGGCAACTCGTGGTGGGCGTTCAACAGTGGGGCGTAGAAATGGGCTGCACCGAGCTGGCTTCGGATGCACTGCTGGATAATCAGGGAAGCCATGCCATGCATGAAGCATTGGGCTTCGCAAAGACCGAGCGAGTGGTTTATTTTTTGAAGTCTTTGGGTGCCTAACTTAATCAGCGCAGATTGGGGCGCATCATCAATACCGTCGCATACCGGGTTGGGTTTTCGTAGCAGACGGTTTGTTCTTCATTACTGCAGCCTGTGCCGGTGTAGGGGATCGCGAAATAGATCTCTGCGCCTTAAACAGAAAGCTTCGCAGATTGACGTTTGCGGAGTTTTTCGCTTTTGCGTTGTGCGGGGGGTAAGGTTGGCTCTGCGCTCTGAGGAAGGTCTCCCTTGGAGCTGATGTAATCCGCGTTATCAATATCAACACCGGTTAAAAGCTCCACACCCAGTGCGCTGTCGCGCCTCTGCGATGACTTGTCACCACCGCAGAGTATTAGGTAGCCGCCCTCGGCACGGCGCGTGTAGTACACGCGATAGCAGGGAACGGTAAAGATCGGTATCTCAGATATGCCATCGCCAACGGACCCACAGTCTCAACACGCTGTTTCATTTGATCAAATATGCAAATACGCCAGCGTCCCCAACACCACGGCAACCCCGGCCGCGCCATACGCCACCTTTTTCAGCCACTCTTTACGCGTCAGTAACGTGATCGCCGCCAGCGAGATGGCGATCTGAATCGCAGTCATCGCCTGCGCCCAGCGGTGGTGCTGATGCAGCGCTATTTCTGATTTTTCATCCCACGCCGTCACTTCTTCTTCAAGTTTCTCGGCTTTCTTGCGGACCACTTCTTTTTCAGCTTTGTAGCGTTCAGCTTCAGCGGTGTAATGCGCCGCGTCGACGCCGGGGATGTGCGTCGCCAGTTCCGACAGGTTTTGGCGGCTGGATTTGGCCTGGTAGTAATTCCACTGATTGGAGGCTTCGGTTTTCTTAATGGCGGCGTTGTTTTTGTCCATTGCCGCTTCGCTTTCCGTCGACCCGGCCTGATAACTGAGCAGGGCACCTATCGTTGCCATGATCGCTGTCATTACCGCGATTTTTCCGGCGAAGTTATCCCCGCGCGCCTGAGCATGCTCGGTCGCGTGTTCCAAATGGTGCTCATGCGGGCTCGGGACTTCGAAGTTTTCAGACATGGGGAGTGATCTATGGAGGGGTGGAGACGCGGAGTGTAATCCAGTCTGTGTAAAACTATCGCAGGCTGATCGCCTTTGGTCTTATTCGCACACTGTATGATGCGTGAACTGCAGCGCGGGTCGGGAGCATTGTCATGAATTTCGAAAGACTCGTCGCGCACTTGCAAGCGCACATTCCCGGATTATTGGCGGTTTACATTTTTGGCAGCCAAGTTACCGACCATGCCACTGCGCAGAGCGACTTGGATGTGGCGGTGCTTTTGGCTGGCAAGCTCGACCCAATGCGGTTATGGGAAATGTCGGGAGAGCTGGCTGATATCGCCGGGATCCCGGTCGATTTGCTAGACATGCGAGCCGCGTCGACGATTATGCAATATCAAGTGATTACCACCGGCTTACGGGTCTGGGGCGATGACGTGCAAGTGGGGCTTTTCGAATGCTTTGTATTGAGCGAAAAAACTGAATTGGATACCGCTCGGGCTGGATTGCTCGCGGATATTCAAAAGGACGGAAGCATCTATGGCCGATAATGTGCTGATCAACAAGGCTGCAACGATTGAGCGCTGCGTCGCTCGAGCTCGGGAGGAGTACGACAAAGACCCCGCCAGCTTTGCGACCGACTTTACTCGACAGGACGCCGCGATCCTGAATATTCAACGCGCATGCGAAGCCGCGATGGACATGGGCCAGCATTTGGTGCGTCGCGAACGGCTGGGTATTCCGCAAAGTTCGCGCGATGTGTTTGAGTTGTTGTCTCGTAGCGGATGGGTGGACACGGTGTTGGTGTCTGGGCTTAAAAATATGGTCGGCTTCCGCAATATTGCCGTGCACGAATACCAAACCCTTCAGTTGCCCATTACCGTCGCGATCATCACGAAGCACCTTGGCGACTTTTTGGCCTTCAGCGCCTACATTCTGCGCAAAGATGCGGATCCGGCAAAAAAGCCCGTCTAATCACTGATATGCCGCAACACCCCCAGCGCGAGTAAGATAGCCCCCGCGATATCGTCTTACGATCCTCGCTGAGTCGGGTTGAATAGAGAACTGTCGAGCTGCGCCCCCAAGTTCCGACTGCCCGCCTCGGTTTCACCAAGAAATTTCAGAGTAAACGAAAAAAGGCGAACACTGAAAATGACCAAATCCTCGCGTCCTTTATACATTTCCTACGCTGGCCCTTCGCTGTTGGAGATGCCCCTGCTGAACAAGGGCAGCGCCTTCACGCCGCAAGAGCGCGTCGAGTTCAACCTCATCGGCCTGCTGCCACAAAACGTGGAAACCATCGAAGAACAAGTCGAACGGGTCTTTAGCCAATACAACCAATGCGCTAGCGACCTGGATAAGCACATCTACCTGCGTTCGATTCAGGACAACAATGAAACGTTGTTCTTCCGCCTGCTCGACTCGCACCTCGATGAAATGCTGCCGATCATCTACACCCCGACGGTCGGTCAGGCGTGTCAGGAATTCTCGAAGATTTACCGTACCCACCGTGGGTTGTTCATCTCGTATCCAGAACGCGACCGCATTGATGACATTCTGCGCAGCGCGACCAAAGATCAGATCAAGATTATCGTGGTCACTGACAGCGAGCGCATCCTTGGCCTGGGTGACCAAGGCATTGGCGGCATGGGTATTCCCATAGGCAAACTGTCGCTTTACACCGCGTGCGGCGGTATCAGCCCCGCTTACACCTTGCCGATCGTGCTAGATGTCGGCACCAATAATCAGGGATTGCTTGACGACCCGATGTACATGGGCTGGCGCAATAAGCGTGTAACGGGTCAGGAATACTACGATTTCGTTGCGTTGTTCATCGACGCCGTACAACGTCGCTGGCCTGAAGTGTTGTTGCAGTTCGAAGACTTCGCCCAGCCCAACGCCATGCCGTTGCTTGAGAAGTACCGCGACGAGCTGTGCTGTTTCAACGACGACATTCAAGGCACGGCTTCGGTAGCCGTCGGCACCTTGCTCGCAGCCTGCAAAGCCAAGAACGAAACCCTGGGTCAACAAGTGGTGGTGTTCGTTGGCGCAGGTTCGGCAGGTTGTGGTATTGCCGAACACATCATTGCGGCGATGACGATCGAAGGGCTGAGCGAGAGCGAAGCACGTAAGCGCATCTTCATGGTCGATCGCCACGGTTTGCTGACAGACAAGATGGACGGTCTGTTGGACTTCCAGTCGCGTCTGGCACAGAAAACCGCAGATGTAACGAGCTGGGGCGCTGAAGGCTTCCCGACCTTGCTGGATGTTGTCAGTCACGCCAATGCCACCGTGATGATCGGTGTTTCGGGGCAGCGCGGTCTGTTCACAGAACAAGTGGTTCGTGAAATGCACAAGCATTGCGCCAAGCCATTGATCATGCCGATGTCCAATCCGACATCGAAAGTCGAAGCCACCCCGGAAGAAATCCTGCGCTGGACCGACGGCAATGCATTGGTTGCTACCGGCAGTCCGTTCGCACCGGTGGAGTTCAACGGCCGCACGATTCACATCGCGCAGTGCAACAACTCCTACATTTTCCCAGGCATCGGTTTGGGCGTGATCGCCAGCAAAGCATCGCGCATCACCGATAAAATGCTGATGGCCGCATCTAACGCATTGGCAGAGTGCTCGCCGATGGTCACCGGTTCGGGAGACGCGGTATTGCCGCCGTTGACGGACATTCAAGCGGTTAGCCGCAAAATCGCATTGGCCGTCGCCAAAGAGGCTCAGGCTGAAGGCCTGGCGCTGGAAACCTCGGAAGAGATGTTGCTGGCAGCGATCGAGCGTAACTTCTGGATGCCGAACTACCGCACCTATCGTCGTCGCTCGGCCTGATTATTTTCTGATCTGACCGGCTTCGATTGAGAAGGCCGCCGCACGGCAACGTGCAGCGGCCTTTCTTTTTGCGCGAAAACACCTTATAGCTTGCCCTAGATAACAATAAAAAATCAGCGGGGAATTCATGCACGCAACGGCTGAGCTGTACGATTATGTGATTGTCGGTGCCGGACCTGCCGGCTGTTTACTGGCCAATCGGCTGTCACAAAACCCGGCGCATCGGGTGCTGCTTCTCGAAGCGGGCGGACAAGATAATTACCACTGGATTCATATTCCCGTGGGATACCTCTACTGCATCGGCAATCCACGGACTGACTGGTGCTTCAAAACCGAAGCCGAACCGGGCCTGAATGGGCGCTCGCTGAATTACCCGCGAGGCCGAGTGCTGGGCGGCTGCTCCTCAATCAACGGCATGATCTACATGCGCGGCCAAGCCCGTGATTACGATGAGTGGGCAGCGCAGGGCAACACCGGTTGGGGCTGGGACGCCGTTCTGCCGCAGTTCAAACGCTCGGAAAACCACTACGCCGGCAACTCGGACACGCACAGCGCAGACGGCGAATGGCGAGTGGAGCAGCAGCGTTTGTCGTGGGGCATTCTCGATGCATTTCGCGATGCCGCCGCCGAGACCGGAATCGCGTCCGTCGAGGATTTCAACGGTGGCGACAATGAGGGCTGCAGCTACTTTCAAGTCAACCAACGACGCGGTGTTCGCTGGAATGCGTCGAAAGCGTTTTTGCGGCCGGTTGCCCAGCGTAAAAACCTGACAGTGCTGACCGGTGTCGAAGCCTCGCGAATCGACCTGGAAAATGGCCGCGCCAGTGCTGTGATCGCGCGCGTTGAGCAACGAGAAGAACAGTTTCGCGCGCGCCGGGAAATTATTCTGTGCTGCGGGGCAATTGGCTCTCCCGCGTTGTTGCAACGTTCCGGGGTTGGGCCACAGCCGTTGCTGGAAAAACTCGGCATCGGCGTGCGCCACGAGTTATCGGGTGTGGGCAGCAATCTGCAAGATCACTTGCAGTTGCGCTTGATCTACAAAATCAGCAACGCCAAGACGCTCAACCAGATGGTAGGCAGCCTCTGGGGCAAGATGAACATGGGCTTGCGGTACGCGATCAATCGAAGCGGTCCGCTGGCCATGGCGCCGAGCCAATTGGGCGCTTTTGCGCGTTCGGGCCCCGAACAGTTGTCAGCCAATCTTGAATACCACGTGCAGCCGTTATCCCTGGAGCGCTTCGGCGAACCGCTGCATACGTTCGCCGCGTTTACTGCCTCAGTGTGCAACCTTCGTCCACAGAGTCGCGGTACGGTAGAGATTCGTTCTGCACGGATGGAAGATGCGCCGTCGATTCGCCCAAACTATCTCAGTCATGATGAAGACCTGAGGATCGCTGCCGACGCCATCCGCCTGACCCGACGCATCGCGGCAGCCCCGGCGTTGGCCCGCTTTCAACCGGTGGAGTATTTGCCCGGCGTTAGCCTGCAAAGCGAGGACGAGTTGCGCCAGGCCGCACGCAGTATTGGTACAACGATTTTCCATCCGGTCGGCACCTGCAAGATGGGGAAGGGCGCAGATGCAGTGGTGGATGAGCGTTTACGCGTGCACGGTATTGCGGGTTTAAGGGTGGTAGACGCTTCGATCATGCCGAACATCGTCTCGGGGAACACTTGCTCGCCGACCTTGATGATTGCGGAAAAGGCCGCTGAAATGATCGTGGCCGATTGCGAAACTACGTACCAGCTTGATGTTTAACAAACCCATCAATCACGGTCTGCCCAAGGATATCCATGGCGCGTTTAAGATTGCCCACCTGATGGGGGTGAACTAACCAGATGTCCAGGCTAAGGGAGAAACTCTTGACCTCAACCACTGTGAGGTCGCTGTAAGACCGGCTCTGGCGCAGTACGTTTTTAGGGATTAACCCCAATCCCAAACCCGCGGCGACCATCCTCAATTGCATCTCGGTGCCGTGGGTATCAACGCTCAATCTAATGGTTTTCCCTGTGTCACCGATGGCACGCTCCAGCGCCGCACGATAACCACAGCCTTCAGGGTTTAAGATCCACGGCTGGCTGGCGAGAGCTTCAACCTCGCAAAGACGATCTATCAATGGCTTGTGTTTGCTTTGCACCACCAGCACTTCAAGAGTGGAGATGAATCGCCCGGTCACCCCTTCAGGAAGGCGGCTGGGGGAGGCCAGCATTAATGTCGCGGCATCGAGGGTGCCGTTATCAATCTGCAACTGAAGCTCGGAACTCCAATCGGTATGAAGCTGCACTTCCAGTTCGGGAAATTGCGCTTTCATTTTCATGACCACCTCGAACACCACCACGTCCGCCACCACTTGCGTAAACCCCAAGCGAAATGGGCCACTGGGGGCGGCTCCCTCGCGTGGCACGTCCAGCAGATGCTCGGCATCGCGCAATAGGACAACCGCGTGCTGATATATCCGTTGAGCCAAGGCGGTGGCTTTCGGCGGGCGACTGGTGCGATCAAACAGATTGGCGTCAAGAGATGCTTCTAAATGCTGAATCCTGCGCGACACCGCCGACTGCGTGAGGCAGAGCGCCTGGGCGGCGCGGGTTAGCGAGTTGTGGTCAATCACCGAAACGAATGCTTTCAAGTTTTCAAATAGCATGCGTATTCCTCATAATTAGCGGAATAATTATGCGCTTGTAGAGAGCTGTCGGCGAGATTAGATTTGGCGCTTGAATAAAGCACCTCTCTTACTGCCCATGACTTGAAGGCCCCACCATGCCATTAGCCAGAATTGATTTAGCCGCAGATACATCGCCTGACATTGTTAAAGCAATCGGCGATGTGGTGTACGAGGCCATGACCGAAACCGCCCATGTCCCAGAACACGATAAGTTTCAAATCGTGAACCGGCACGCCGCAGATGAACTGGTGTATCCCCACGCCGGTTACTTGGGGGTGACCTACACCTCGGGCATCGTATTTATCCAGGTGACATGGAATACCGGACGCAGCGTTGAGGTCAAAAAGGCATTTTACAAAGCCGTTGCGCAGGGTATTCACGAGAAAACCGGCATTCGCAAAGAAGACGTATGGATCAGCTTGGTCGAGGTCAACCGTGAAGACTGGTCGTTCGGCGGCGGCGAGATGCAGTACGCGCCTAAGTAACGCCAGCTCGCAGCCATCGCGGCGGCGTTGCAAGAGCCGCCGCATTCAAAAAAGGACCCTTTATGAAATTCACCAACATCCAGACCTCCGAGGGCCAGTGCGTGCCGGTCATGGTCGACGCGCCTCCGCGGTTTCTGAAATCGGGGGACAGCCGTGCATATCGAAATCGAGGGCATTGGTACGCTAGAAAATAAAATCGCGATGTAGCGGTGACTGGGTAGGAAGCCGTTTTACAGAAAAGTAAGTATCGCGTAGATAGGTTAGCGTTTTTTTCACAAAAAATTGATGCACAGCTAATTAAGGTTTGTCACTTGGAGAAGTATTAACTCGGTCATTCTAACGGGCTCTTACTTCATTAAACGGTACCTTAAAGCAGAGTGTCATGCTGAACGTTAAAGCTTTAGGCTCTGAACCTGACCACAGCAAGCGTGCGCCACCGCACGGCTTCTACGGACGCCTTGCACACTGGCGTGACGAACAGTTGGCTCGACGAGCGCTGAAAGTCGCGGGGGAGCCGGGATTGGTGCTCGACTTGCCCAGTGGCGCAGGTCGTTTTTGGTCGGTTTTGACCGAACACAGCAACCGGGTCGTTTTGGCTGCTGACCATTCGCCGGAAATGCTCGCCTTGGGGGAGGCTAGTTTTTCAGCTGAAAAGCTTAAACGGATCAAAACATTCCAGACCTCTCCACTCTCCATTGAGTTGTCTGCAAACGCAGTGGATTGCATTTTTTGCATGCGCTTGTTCCACCACCTCGCCGACCGGGATCATCGTGCGGTTATCTTGCGAGAGTTCCACCGCGTTACCCGCGACACTGTGATCATTGCGTTGTGGGTCGATGGCAACATCAAATCATGGCGACGTAAGCGCCTGGAGCGGGCTCGTGCGTCTGTTGAGCCTGAAGTGATGCGGATGAATCGCTTCGTGGTGAATCGTTCGCAAATAGAGAGTGAGTTTGCTGCTGCTGGATTTCAAATCCTTGGCCATCACGATGTATTACCTGGTTACGCCATGTGGCGAGTTTATGTGTTGCAAAAAGCCTGATACTTAACTCGATGACCGGTTTTCTGTCCGGCGTATAGGAGGAAGTTGCTCAAGACTTGCAGTGTGAATGCCCGGTTATCGATGATGCGATATATACTGCGCGCCATTCTTCAAGGGAGAGCCGTGTGGCCATTGATATTCACTGGATTCGTGACGACGCTAGCCTCGCCCGACATTGCGTCGAATGGCAGACCTTGCCATTTGTCGCCCTCGATACCGAATTCATGCGGGTCGACACTTTTTATCCCATCGCCGCGTTGTTGCAGATTGGAGATGGTGCTCGTGCCTTCCTGATCGATCCGCTGCTGATCAGTAATTGGGCGCCGCTGTCGGCACTGCTGGAAAACCCCAACGTCATCAAGGTTGTCCACGCCTGCAGTGAAGACCTCGAAGTTTTATTGCGTTTGACCGGCAGTTTGCCCGCGCCATTATTTGACACACAGCTAGCTGCCGCGTACCTCAATCTCGGTTTTTCAATGGGTTATTCGCGTCTGGTTCAGGAAGTGCTTGGGATCGACCTGCCCAAGGGCGAAACCCGCTCTGATTGGCTGCAGCGCCCTCTGACCGAAACACAAATTAGTTACGCCGCTGAAGATGCCGTGCACCTGGCCGAGGTTTACAGCATTCTGCTACCGAAACTAACTACAGATAAACACGCTTGGTTGCTCGACGACGGCGCTGAACTGGTTGCCAACCTTCGGCGTGAAGTCGACCCGTATGACGTGTACCGTGATGCCAAGCTGGCTTGGAAGTTATCCCGCGCACAGTTGGCGGTGTTGCGAGAATTATGTGCTTGGCGCGAGCGTGAGGCGAGATCCCGTAACCTGCCACGTAACCGCGTGGTCCGAGAGCACTCACTCTGGCCGTTGGCCAAGACCCAGCCGGACAACCTCTCTGCGCTGGCGAAAATCGAAGAAATTCACCCTAAAACCGTGCGCCAGGACGGTGAGTTTTTGATCGACTTGATCAAGACGTCTGCCTGCCTGCCGCCAGAGCAATGGCCAAGCGCGCTGCCCGAACCATTGCCCATCGAGGCGTCCGCTGTGTTGAAGACATTGCGCTTGATCGGTCAGCAGTACGCCGAGCAATTGAACATGGCTCCTGAACTCATGTTGCGTAAAAAGACCCTCGAAGCCTTGCTGAAAAGCGGCTACCCCGACGGTCCCTATCAATTGCCAGAATCGCTGCGTGGCTGGCGTCGCGAACTCATGGGCCAAGCGTTGCTTGACAGCCTGGCCGCTGCTGGAGAACAGTCTTGAAACGTATTTGCTCTATATATAAAAGTCCGCGAAAAAACGAGATGTATTTGTATGTCCTTAAAAGCGACGCACTCAAGAAAGTGCCCGCAGATCTGCTGATCGCTTTTGGGCCGCCGATGCATACTTTCGACCTGGTGCTCAGCCCTGAACGCAAGCTGTCCCGCGAGGACATTGATCAAGTGCTCAATAACCTTGATACGCAGGGTTATCACCTGCAAATGCCTCCGGCGGAGGATGAGTACATCGAGCATCTACCTGAAGAGCTGCTGCGCCGTAACGACCCCCTGTAAGCGGCGCTGGGCCAGAGCGCCGAAACACCTTGCGCGTCTGAAGTTTTTTGAGTGCGCCCAGCAACGGGATTATTCCTGTTGGCGGTGCATGATTTGTTTTTATAGGTTTTGAGCCATGCGCGTTCTGATTGCTGAACACGATTACCCGGTTTACACCCAACTGCTGCGCCAATGGGCACCCGATATTGAAGTCATGAGCACTGGCGATGGTGCCGAGCTCTCCCGGATGGCCGAACAATGTCCGGTCTGGCTGGGCGCGCCCGACCTCTTGGCCACCTTGCTGCGGCAAGGGCATACCCCGCAATGGTTGCAATCGACTTGGGCCGGTATCACGCCGTTACTCGCTGAAGGTTTGCCGCAAGCGTACCGACTCACCCGTGCGGTGGGCATCTTCGGCCAAGTGATGGCGGAGTTTGTGCTGACCTATATGCTGGGTCATGAACGTGAGGTACTGGCGCGACTGGTCAGCCAGGTCGAGCGAAAATGGGACAGCCGCTTGAGCCACAGCCTGTCGGGGCGCAAAGCATTAATTGTTGGCGCGGGCGATATTGGCCTTAGCGTTGCGCATTTTTTGCTGCCGTTCGGCGTTGAGTTGTACGGTATTGCATCTACGTCGCGAACCCAATCACCTTTCATCGAAGTGGGCGGTTTGGCTGATTTAGAACGTCTGGTAGGCGAAGTCGATTACGTTATCAACTTGCTGCCTAATACACCTGAAACCCAAGACCTGTATGACGCGAAGCTGTTTGCGAAATTCAAGCCCAGTGGTTTGTTCATCAACGTAGGACGTGGGGTGGCGGTGGTCGATGCTGATTTGGTTGAGGCGCTTAAGGACGGGCATTTGGCCGGCGCGGTCATCGATGTCTGTCGTCAGGAGCCGTTGCCGCAGCGTCATCCGTTTTGGACCGCGTGGGGCTTGTTGTTGACCGGGCACAGCTCGGCACCGACCTCCCCGGCAGCAATGGTGCGGTTGTTTCTCGAAAACGTGAAAGCGTTTGAAGCGGGAGAGACTTTGCGCGGCGAAGTGGATTTTTCTCGCGGTTATTGAACGATTGTCTCCGTCGTCGGGATCTGCTCTGGCGAGCTCAAGGCAGATCCCGATTCTCATTACAGGCTGAAATTGCCTTTCGCTGCCAGTTCTGACACCAACCGGCGAGGGCTTGGGCTTTCCGAGCCTGGAGGTACTCAGCCAAGGTCGATTTGTCGCCGAGCTTGCCAACCGTTTAGGCTGGCCTGCAACGCCAGGTATCCCCACGCCGAACCGGTGTCGAAGGTATGCCACAACGCTGGGCCTTCTTCGGTGGCGCCCGGTGCAGTGAGAGGGGCCTAGGCCGGAAGGCAGCGTCGAATTGGCTCATAAAGTTACGTTGCGGTTGCCGATATAACAAGTCCGCCCTTACCGACAGTCGCAAGCGCTTGGCCCACGTCTCGCGTGCCACTAGACTGGCGGCCTTTTCACTCTTTAATGCTGATTGCCCAACCCATGGCCGCTAAAGTCGAACCCTTCTGGAAACGCAAAACCCTCGAACAACTCGATCAGGACGAGTGGGAGTCCCTGTGTGATGGCTGTGGCCTGTGCTGTCTGCAAAAACTTGAGGATGAAGACGATAACAGCGTTTACTACACGCGCATCGCTTGCAAGTTACTGGACCTTAAAACCTGTCAATGCACTGATTACAGCAACCGTAGAGCGACGGTGCCCGATTGCATTCAGCTAACACCTGGGCAAGCCGACGAATTCAAATGGCTGCCGCCCACCTGCGGCTACCGTTTGGTCAGTGAAGGCAAAGACCTACCGCTTTGGCACCACTTGGTGTGCGGCGATCGTGACGCCGTGCACAGGGAGCGCATTTCTCAATCCGGACGCATGCTCAGCGAAAACAGCGTGTCTGAAGACGACTGGGAAGAGCACCTGATATTTCGCGCAGGTTGACAAAGCCTGACTTTACGAGGAGCAGTAAATCTGTGCGTCTTTCGCTACCGTTATCACTGATGTTGATGCTGGTTGCCGGCCCCGTATGGGCCGCGAAAAAAGTCGATTTGGACTATCACGTTAAATTGCTGCCCGGCAGTGATCAGGCGCAAGTGAGTCTGACACTCGGGCAAGGTTCTGCGGTGCGCAGCTTCGACTTCGATTTAGGAAATCAGGGCGTTTACAGTGATTTCAAGGCGGACGGCGAGTGGCAAGCTCAGAGTGGTCGGGGTATCTGGCATCCCGCGAGCGGTAAGGCCAGCCTGACCTATCGGGTGCGTATCAGCCATGCGCATGGTTCGGCCTTAACGTCTCAATCCAAGGCGATCAACTATGATACGCGCATGACTGCTAAATGGGCATTAATGCGCGGCGAAGACCTGGTACCCCGCGCGCGACTGGATCAGCAGGACGGCGTCGAGTTGGTCTCACGCCTGGAGTTTGAATTGCCGGTGGGCTGGAAGAGCGTCGAAACACCATGGCCACGCATCGGCAAAAATAGATTTCGCATCGACAATGTTTCACGGCTGTTTGATCGCCCGACCGGCTGGATGTTAGCGGGTACCCTGGGCAGCCGTCGCACGCGCCTTGGTGATACTGAGGTGACCGTAACGGCGCCACAGGGGCAGGGCCTGCACCGCATGGACGTGCTGACACTGTTGACTTTTGTCTGGCCCCAAATGCAGGCAGTATTCGCCCGCAATCCGCAGAAATTGTTGGTAGTGGCCGCCGCCGATCAGATGGCACATGGTGCGGTTTCGGCTAACGATTCGATCTACCTCAATAGCAATCGGCCTGTGGTCAGCGAAACTGGCGCCAGCCCGCTGCTGCGAGAATTGGTTCATGTGTTTAATCGGCTTAGCAGCAGTCACCACAGCGAATGGATTAGCGAGGGCATCGCCGAGTATTACGCCATTGAAGTGATGCGACGTGCCGGAGGCATGAGCGATGAGCGTTACCAGAATGTCCAACTGGGCCTGGCTAAAGCAAGTGCCAATGTCACGACCTTGCGCGGCGACCGGATAGATACGGCCACCGCAGCCCGGGCTGTGCTGTTATTGCGTGAATTAGACGAAGAAATCCGTCAACAGACCCACAATGAAAAATCTTTGGATGATGTGTGCCGTGCCTTGATGCGCCTCAATACGGTCAGCACCAAAATATTCATCCAACTCAGCGAAAGCGTCATAGGCGAGCCCTCTAAAGTGCTGGCGAGCAAGCTGTTGCAATAGCAACGCGATCTGTCGTGTGAAATACCGCGTTGCGCCTCCGGCTCATATACCCGTAACGGGGCTTTTGAGTGAGTCATTGCCGGTCACTGTCGCGGTTTCGGTGGCGATCTCTGCTTTGGTCTTCAATTGCCCCAACTCTGCGCCGACTCGCTCTATACGCGCACGGACCTTGTTCATTTCGTCGCGATTCTTTTCAACAAGGTTTTTTGCACCGCAATAACCGGTTATCCCGCGGGCCAGTACTGCTCCGCCAATCGCTAATTCAATCAGGCCAAAAAAGCCGCCACGGCGCAGACCTTTGCCGACCATCAACATGCCACCGGCCAACGAACCAGCGCGCTCCAAACCATGGACGTTTTGTTGGGGATGGGTCTGGAACGGGGTCGAGTCTATGGGTTCAACAACGAGAATATCGCTCATGTGTGTTCTCCGTGATGAGATGAGTACGTTCACTTAAGCTGACTGCCCACGTACAAAACTGTTCAATCACAAGCGCCGTCACTGGTCGCCAAGCGGGTTCCAAACTTCGGACCAGAACGGGTGTTGTTGCCTTTGGCCATACGGTCATACAGCACGACGTTGACCGTTGCGGCCAGGTTCATACAGCCGTTGGTGGGGACGTAAATAACGTCTTCGCACCAATCACGGATGCTTTTATCCAGCGAGCCGTCTTCCGGGCCGAAGATATAGATAGCACGGTCAGGGTGGGTGTATTCAGGCAGCGAACGCGCGCCTTCGACCAGTTCCACGGCCACAGGTACGCAGCCCAAAGGAAGAATCTTTTTCAAGTCATCAATGCCGATCAGCGGAATATCCTGATGGACTTTCTTGGTGTCGGTGATGAAGTCACGAGCTCGCTCATAACGGGTGCCGGTGTAAAACACTGACGCTACGCCATAACAGCCAGCCGCGCGCATGACCGAGCCAACGTTCTCCGGCGACTTGGGGTTATATAAACCGATGCAGCTGTACCGTTGATTTGCCACGTGCCGGTGCTCTTAAAGGAAGGGCAGCGATTATACGGCACATTGGGAACCAGGACGCCGGGCGCTGAGTGATGGGTTATTCGTCTTTCTTCATTAATCCAGCCAAGGCGGCAAATGGATTGTGCATCGCCTTGGCGATCTTGGGGCTGCTAGTCGAGCCTTCCGAGAAGTACTGTTGATCGGTATAACGTGAGTGCTCATTATCGTGGCAGTACAAACACAACAGCTCCCAATTGGAGCCGTCCTGCGGGTTATGGTCGTGGTTATGATCGCGGTGATGGACGGTTAATTCGCTCAATCGCTTACCGGCGAACTCTCGGGCGCAACGGCCGCAAACGTGGGGGTACATTTTCAGCGCCTTGTCGCGATAACCCATCTCACGGTCACGCTGGGCGTCGGCCAAAATGCGGTCCAGTTTGGCGGTGTGGGAGGGTGGGTTTGCCGTGCTCATGATGTCACCTGTTCAAGTATGCACCTGCGTGCATGTTCTTTAATGGGTCTAAGTCTAGCGCTTTGCGACGCAGTCAGCCTTCCAGTTTTGATGCTGATAATCACTACGTGGCGTCGGCATGGCAATAATAGGTGTGAAGCTACGGCATGAACGCTGCCAGGCCACGTGTTTGAAAAGTCGTGTTTTGGGGGTTAAGAAAACTAACAAAGGTCTGCACCGCGCGATTTTCGCTCTATGCGACCGATACGTTTATGGCAAACTTTGGCTCTGAGTCAGCTTGGCTCATACGATTGAGATCAGAGGTTGCCATGCAAACACTTACGATTAACGGGGTTCCGCATGAAGTGGACGTCCCTGCCCAGATGCCTTTGCTTTGGGTTTTGCGTGATGTGCTAGGGATGACGGGCACCAAGTACGGTTGTGGTATTGCCCAATGCGGCGTTTGCACGGTTCACCTTGATGGTCGGGCGGTACGCTCATGTGTATTGCCGGTCAGTGCTGCGGTAGGCCATGCCGTGACCACCATCGAAGCCGTCGAATTGATTCCGGTCGGCCAGCAGGTACAAAAAGCCTGGCTCGAGCATGAGGTGGTTCAGTGCGGTTATTGCCAATCGGGGCAGATCATGTCAGCGGTGGCGTTACTGCAAGCCAACCCTCACGCAGATGATGAGCAGATTGTCACGGCTATGGCCGGAAATCTTTGCCGCTGCGCGACCTATACGCGAATTCTCGCCGCCGTTAAAAGCGTCAGCCAAGCCTGAGGAATCGATAATGTCCAAAGTAAATCGACCTGCCTCGACGGTCTCGCGCCGTGGCTTGCTCAAAGGCGGTGCGCTCTCGCTGGGTGGGCTGGTCATCAGCACTTGGCTGCCGCCGTTGATGGCGCGCAGTGCTGCCGCTCAGGCCACCGATGCAGCACGCCTGGGTGATAACGCGGGCAAAGGCTACGGCGCTTTCGTGCGTGTTGGTCACGATGGCCGGGTTACCGTTATTTCGCCAAAAATCGAGATGGGCCAAGGCATCCATACCGGTATCTCGATGATGGTGGCCGAAGAGCTTGAGGTTGGGCTGGACAAAATCGACCTTGAAGAAGCTCCGCCTGACGCCGCGTTGTACACCGACACGGTCTTGCAGTTTCAGGCCACCGGAGGCTCGTCCTCAACCCGCTACACTTGGGAGCCTCTGCGTCGCGCGGGTGCGAGCGCACGTATTTTGCTGGTGCAGGCTGCGGCGATGCGCTGGAATGTTGCGCCGAGCCTGTGCCGCGCCGAAAACGGTCGAGTCATGGGTCCGAACGGACAGGCCGCCGATTATGGCGATTTGGTCGACGCCGCGTCCGCACTGCCGCTGCCGCAGAGTGTACCGCTCAAAGCTGTCAGTGATTTCAAGTTGTTAGGCACCCCGGCGCGGCGCGTCGACACCCCGGACAAGGTCAATGGCAAAGCGCTGTTCACCATCGACCTGCAACGTCCTGACATGTCTATCGCTTCAACCCTGACTTGCCCAGTATTTGGTGGCACTCTGCGCAATGTCGATGACAGCGCGGCGCGAAAGGTACCGGGTGTGCGCGATGTAATTCGCCTGAGTAACGCGGTTGCGGTGACTGGCAGCAATTTTTGGGCGTGCCAACAAGGTCTTAAAGCGCTGGTGATCGATTGGGATTTGGGCGAAAACGCAACATTCGATTCCGCCCGGTTGGACAAAGCATTGCTTGACGCCAGCGCGAAGGATGGCGTCGTTGCCAAGCGCACAGGCGATATCGAAAGCACCTTGAAGTCTGCGCCTCATCACTTCGAAGCCGTTTACGAGCAGCCCTTTCTCTCCCATTCGCCGTTGGAACCGATGACCTGCGTCGCCCATGTGCGCGCCGATGCATGTGAGTTGTGGGTTGGTTGTCAGGCACCAGGTTTCGCCCAGGCCGGTGCTGCCAAGATCAGCGGTATGCCACTTGAAAAAGTCATTATCCACAACCAGTTAATTGGCGGTGCGTTTGGCCGTCGTTTGGAATCGGACTTCATTTTTCAAGCCGTAGATATCGCCCGCCAGCTGAGCTACCCGATCAAGTTGATCTGGAGCCGTGAAGAGGACATGACCCACGACCGTTATCGTCCGCATTACGTTGACCGCATAAATGCCGCGTTGGGATCGGATATGCGCCCCATAGGGTGGGAGCATCGCATTGCCGGCGCCTCGGTCATCGCCGCTTATCTCGGAAAATTACCCGCCAGTGGGGTTGACGCCGACGCGGTCGAAGTCGCTATCGACCCGCTTTATGAGCTTGCTCATTTGCAGGTGCGCTACATCCAAGAAGAGCCGAAAACCATTCCGGTGTCTTGGTGGCGGGGTGTCGGCCCGCTACGTAGCACCTATGCGGTTGAGTGCTTTATCGACGAATTGGCCCATAACGCCAAGGCTGACCCAATTGAGTATCGAATGGGTTTGATGCAAGGCCAGCCGCGTGCGCAGGCCGTGCTGAAACAGGTAGCCGAACTCGCCGACTGGAAGACCCCGCTGCCCGCCGGACAAGGGCGTGGGGTGGCGGTCAGTGCGGTGTTTGGCAGCTTCATCGCTACGGTTGTGGAGCTTGAAATGCAAGGCGAACATGGGTTTCGGATCAAGCGCCTGACGTCGGTCATCGATTGTGGCTTTGTCACCAATCCGACTTCGGTCTTGGCCCAAGTTGAAGGCGGCACTTTGTTTGGCCTGTCGGCGGCACTGTTTAACGAGATCCTCATTGAAAAGGGGCAGGTGGTGCAAAACAACTTTAACCAGTATCGGCAGATTCGCATTAGCGACGCGCCACCGGTCCAAGTGCGCTTGATAAAAAGCCTCGAAAGTCCCGGAGGCGTCGGTGAAACGGGCGCCGTTCCCGCTGCGCCAGCGTTGATGAACGCGCTGTATGCAGCCTCGCAAGTTCGAGTGCGACGCTTGCCCTTGAGCCGCGCCGGCTATTTCACCGTCTGAGGAGCTGCCATGAACGTTGTTAATTATGCGTTTGCTTTCGTGGCAGCCGGGTTGGCGTTTTCTGCCAACGCTGCCGATTCTGCATTGATCAGCAAAGGCGAATACCTTACTCGCGCCGCCGATTGTGTGGCGTGCCACGTGGTGCCAGGCGGTAAACCCTTCGCAGGCGGCCTTGGTTTTAAATTGCCCTTCGGAACGTTGTACTCACCCAATATCACACCCGACAAGGAAACCGGGATTGGTAATTGGACAGACGACGAGTTCGTCAGTGCGTTACAGCAGGGCGTTGGCAAGGATGGGGAGCACTACTATCCGGCTTTCCCATACACGTCCTACACGTTGATGCCTCGTGAAGATATCTTGGCCATCAAGGCGTACTTGTTCAGCTTGGCCCCCGTCCATCAACCGACTCAGGAAAACGACCTGTCGTTTCCGTTCAATCAGCGTTGGGGCATGTTCTTCTGGAACATGGTGTTTAACGCCAATGAGCGCTTCACGCCCGATGCCAAACAATCGGCAGAGTGGAATCGCGGTGCTTATTTGGTCCAAGGACCGGGACACTGCGGTGAATGCCACTCGCCCCGCAATCTGTTCCAGGCCGTAAGTTCCAGCCACTCGCTGGCCGGCAATCTACTGGGCAATTGGCAGGCTTACAACATCAGTTCGGACGTAAAAAGAGGTATTGGCGCCTGGCCCAATGAAGCGCTAATCAGCTACATGGCGCAAGGTTATGCACCTGGTTATGGCGGTGCAGGAGGTCCGATGGCGGATGTGGTCGAGCACAGCTTGCAGTACCTGAGCCCAGCGGATTTGAAAGCGATAGCGGTTTACCTCAAATCTACAACGGCCAGAGCGGAAGGCGTGGCGCGTCCAGCGATTGCGATCAAGGCGGCGTCGATGGACAGCAGTCACGGTCTGGGCCAGAAGATTTTCAGTGACGCGTGCTCGGCTTGCCACCGTTTAGACGGAACTGGAAATCAGACCCCTGTCGCAACCCTGTCAGGACTCAAAACAGTCAATGACCCTGCTGGCACTAACTTGGTCGCGACATTGTTAAGCGGGCATAACCCTACTAAATCGTCTGTCGATCAAAAAATGCCGGATTTTGCACGGGCCTACAGCGACGTCGAGCTGGCGGCAGTCAGCACTTATGTATTGCGCCGTTTCGGGCAAAACGATGCGCAGATCAAGCCGGCGGATGTAGCAAAAAGCAGGGAAAGCGCCTTGCACTGATGGCTTAAACGCCTGGGATACCGGTTTTCCGGTAGACCAGGCAAGCGGTTTAACCTTTGAGTTTTTCCGCAATCCAAATGGTGTGCCGCGTGCCTTTGTTCCCATGGGCAAAAACTTGCACTTCTTCGGCTTTGAAACCGGCTTTGCGTAGCTTGTCGGAAAACTTCGCATCAGCACTGGCCGACCAAACGGCGAGTATCCCTTTGGGACGTAACGCGTGGGCGCACGCACTTAGACCCCCGGACGAATACAGCCAGCTGTTGGCTTTTTGCGTCAGGCCTTCCGGGCCGTTATCGACGTCAAGCATGATGGCGTCGAAGCCGTTGGGTTCGCGCTTCAGTACCTGTGCAACATCCTCAATGACGATTTTTGCCCGAGGGTCGAGGAGGGGGTTTCCGGCTTTTTCACCCAGCGCTCCGCGATTCCACTCGACCACGCCCGGAACCAATTCTGCCACTACCACTTCCGAGTTTTTGCCTAAATGCTTAAGCGCGGATGCCAAGGTAAAACCCATGCCTAGGCCGCCGATCAGCACGCGAGGGAGTACGCGGTGCGTGACTTTTTTGCAGGGAATTTCTGCCAGGGCGTCCTCAGAGCCGTGCATGCGGGTGTTCATCAACTGGCCACCATCGCCGCCCTGAATCTTGATAACAAAATCCTCGCCGTACTCAAACAGGCATAAGGCACCGCCGTTATCGGGAATCGGAGTGGTGTCGAGTAGAACGAAACGTTTCATGGAGAACTCATCGAAAGGGTGATATTTCAGAGGGCAACTTTGTCGCGCAAGGAGTAGCCTGAGCCGGACTAAAATAAGGCAGACATCGGAGGCCATACATGAAGGGTTCTATTCTAACGGCGATTGTCCTGATGACGCTCTCGGTAACTGCTATTGGTGCAGATAATCTGCAAACAGCCCCTGGTGTACCTGAGCTTGGCTCGCCTGGCACCGCTACACCGACACCCTATCCGCAAGTCGCGCCGCCGAGCGTTCCCCGCACCGGCAGTAATGAGGGTAATCCACCGCTGTTGCCGAAAATAGATATTCCGGGGCCACCCAGAGACCAACCTTTGCCGGGGCTACAAGACGACGTATCCAGCAACTCGGAAAAAGTTGGCCCGCCCAAGAGCCCTTAACGATCACTCCTGATGCGAAACCAATTGCCCGTCCGCCACGCGCAGCCGCCGGGACAGTGCGACGGCGATCGAACGGATTATTTTTGCGGCGGTCTTCGGAGCTTCATTTAACATCTTGTCCAGCGAGTCTTTGCCCAGATTTATTTTGAAGAAAAGGACAAACTGCGCTGGCGCGCGGCGAACGAGTAGGCGCTTACAGGAATTTAAATACTATTCTAAACGGCCTAATACCTTGAACAAAAAGGCATATTCCAGCGCCACATCGCGCAGGCCTTGATAGCGCCCGCTCATACCGCCATGCCCGGCGTCCAGCTCCGTTTTCAACAGCAGCAGGTTGTCATCCGTCTTTGTTGCACGCAGTTTAGCTACCCACTTGGCCGCTTCCCAATACTGCACACGGCTATCGTTATAGCCGGCAATCACTAGGGTTGCTGGATAACATTGAGCGCGGATATTTTCATACGGTGCGTAGCCCTTGATGCGTGCGTACACGTCTGCATCTTGAGGATTACCCCATTCGTCGTACTCAGTAACGGTCAGCGGCAGATCGGGATCCAGCATGGTGTTGAGCACATCGACAAATGGTACTTCCGCGATGGCCGCTTTAAATAATTCAGGGCGTTGGTTGAGGACGGCCCCGATCAACAACCCGCCGGCGCTGCCACCGCTAATCATCAATTGTTCAGCACTTGTAAGGCCGTTGTCGATCAGGTGTTCAGCACAGGCAATGAAGTCGCCGAAGGTGTTTTGTTTGTGTTCCTGCTTGCCGCTGCGGTACCACGCTTCGCCTAACTCGCCACCGCCACGCACATGCGCGATGGCAAACGCGATGCCACGATCCAGCAGGCTCAAGCGTGAATGAGAAAACCACGGATCAAGGCTTTCGCCGTATGCGCCATACCCGTAAAGGTACAGCGGCGTCGCCTGATCGAGTAATTCGCGTTTGACAACCAGGCTGATCGGCACTTGCGTACCATCGGCTGCCGTCGCCCATAAACGTTTGCTGACGTAGGCCTCGGGGTCGAACGGACCGAGCACCGGGGTTTCTTTGAGCACCAATTGCTCGCCGCTGGCCAGGGTCAACTGACGGACCTGCGACGGACGGTTGAGCGATTGGTAGCGCAGGCGAATCTTGTCGCTGTTGAACTCCAGCGTGTCCTGCACGTGCAAACTGTAGGCCGCGTCGGGCAATTGCACGCGATAAGCAGGCTGACTTTGTGGGTGTACTTCGATAATCGGTAACCCGCCTTCGCGCAAGCTCAAGGTCATGCCTTGAGCGTTCAAGCTAACGCCCTCAAGCATCACCGTGTTGCTGTGAGCCACAACGGTTTTCCACTGGTCGCGGGACGGCACGCCGCTGATTTGCTCTGCGGCTTGATATAAGGCGAAGTTGATACCGTCCTGATTGCTACGAGTCAGCCACACCCAAACACCATCAATTTGGCCATGGTCCGGAGAATAATCGTGCCCCTCGACGCGGGGTGCGAGGCACACAAATGCATGATCCGGTTTTTCCGCGTCCAGCACCCAGGCCTCGCTCGTGGTTTTGCTGTTAAGCGAAAGCACCAATTGCCGTTGCGAACTGCTGCGGTAACAGTGCAGAAAAAAGCGACCGTCTGGCTCGTTGAAGACTAAATCGGCCGAATTGCTGCCCAAGCGATGACGATATAGCTTGTGTGGACGATGAGTTTCGTCCAGTTCGCCGAAGAACAGCGTCTGGCTGTCGTTGGCCCACGTCATGCTGCCATCGCAATCTTCGAAGGGCAGGCTTGTCACCTGACCAGTGCTCAACTCTTTAACAAACAGCTGATACACCTCTTCGCCGCTGGTATCGAGGCTGTAGGCCAACCGTTGATGATCGGGGCTGATGCTGAACGTGCCCAACGAAAAAAAGCCACCGGCGGCCAACACATTAGGGTCCAGCAGCAAAGCTTGCTGGCCCTCATCGATGTTCAGTGAATCGTCGGCAGGGCGTGGGCATCGGTAATGGCGTGCGTATTCATCACCTTGGACGGTGCGGGTGTAATAAAGGAAGGGCCCCCAGGGCGAGGGCAGCGACAGATCGGTTTCAAGAATGCGCGCCTTGATTTCCTGGAACAGCGATTCGCGCAAGGCTTCCTGGTCAGCAAGTTCGGCCTGTTGGTAATCGTTTTCCGCCTTGAGGTAATCGAGTACCTCTTCGGTGTCGCGATTTTGCAGCCAAGCATAGGGATCGTCGCCCTGGTCCTTGCGAGCAATCGGTGAGTTGGAGCGATTAATGGATGAAGACATGCTGAGCTCTCTATAAGGACAATCGGCCCCGGAAAACGCGGGAAGGCCAAGGCTTGGCCGGTTCTTACCTTGACGACAGCGATTACTGACGTCAGGGAAGCCGGGATAACGAAAAGCCGTTATCATAAGCGCCTCTTTGCCTGGCTTACCATGAACGTCATGAACGAGAACGACTACCTGATCGCCTGGGGCTTTTACGCTTTCGCTGCAGTTGGCTGCCTTTTGGTAGTGTTCAAGATGACCGGTTGGATGTGGCGCTTTTTACGCGAACCTCTGCGCGTACTGGTTGCGGTGCTGTTGTTCAGCCCCACCATCGTTGATCCGGTGAAAGAACAGTTTGCGCCTGCCGTTGCAATCACGGCGTTGGACCTAGCGTTCAAGGTTGGCACAAATATTTGGCGCGCTGTCTCGGATTTGGCCATGTACGCCATCATCGCCGCAGGTCTTTATATCATTTACATACTGATTCGCTGGCCCATAGAAAGGCGCCGCCGGGCCAGCCAGCCTAAGGCTCCCACCGCAAACGCAGCTTCTTTGCCGACCGATGACGAACCTTTTGCTGCTGTCGACGATGACCGATTCGCTCGCAAACCCGCAGCACCTCCCAGCGCAAGCAGCCGTGTACGGGTTGAGCCGCGCCTGTAGATATCGCTTCGTTGGCACCGCGCCTGACCGCCTCAGGCGCACCCCGCAGTGCTAAACGTATTGAAGCGAGAGTGAGCATGTGTGAACTATTAGGCATGAGCGCCAACGTCCCAACCGATATCGTGTTCAGCTTCACCGGGCTGATGCAGCGCGGCGGCCGAACCGGTCCGCATCGAGACGGTTGGGGCATCGCCTTTTACGAAGGCCGTGGTTTGCGTCTGTTTCAAGACCCAGCCGCCAGCAGCGAATCGCAAGTTGCGCAACTGGTGCAGCGTTATCCGATCAAAAGTGAAGTCGTGATTGGCCATATTCGGCAGGCCAATGTCGGCAAGGTCTGCTTGGCCAATACCCATCCGTTTGCCCGTGAGTTGTGGGGCCGCAATTGGTGCTTCGCGCACAACGGTCAGTTGGCGGACTTCAAACCTCGCGCTACTTTCTATCGACCGGTGGGCGATACCGACAGCGAAGCGGCGTTCTGCGACCTGCTCAATCGGGTGCGTGAGGCGTTCCCGGAACCGGTCGAGATCGAACAGTTGCTTCCCTCGCTGGTCGACGCTTGTGCTGACTACCGCAACAAAGGCGTATTCAATTGCCTGCTCAGCGACGGTGATTGGTTATTCTGTTTCTGCTCCACCAAACTGGCTCATATTACCCGCCGGGCACCCTTCGGTCCGGCGCGATTGAAAGACGTCGATGTGATCGTCGATTTCCAGGCTGAAACTACCGCCAACGACGTTGTCACAGTTATGGCGACTGAACCGCTGACCGAGAATGAAACCTGGACGCGGTATGAGCCGGGAGAGTGGAATTTATGGCGTCGCGGTGAACGCGTAGCCCACGGCAAAGCCTGAAGGAGAAGGACCTATGCTGCGAAGCTATCTGCGATTAGTGCTGTTCACTGCGGGCTTGTTGATGGGGGTGCAAATCCCGGGTTTTATCAGCGACTATACCAAGCGTGTCGAAGCGCACCTGATCGAGGCGCAACAAGGCCTCAAGGGTTACACAGACACGGCACAGCACTTTTTCAACGGTGATCTACAGGCGTTAGTTGCGCACTATCGTGCCAGCGATGACCCGGTCTTTCGCAGTGATGCCGACAGTCTTAATCAATTGTTAATGCGCAATCAGGCACTAGATCAAGAGTGGCAGGCGATGCAAGCCCCGTGGTACGCCCGTGCGTGGCATGTGGCGACATCTGCCAACCCGGACATTCGTCGGGAAACGTTTAAAGCTTATACCTACCAGGTGCTATTGGTCCCGGAAGTGATTGCCTGGGGTATCGTTTGCGCTTTACTGCTGGCTCTGGTCGTAGAAAGCTTCTTCTTGCTGATCGGCTGGGTGATCTTCGGCGGACGGCGCAAAACGCCGGTGCTGGAGCGGGATAGGTAGAGTGCAATCTAACCCGCTGTAGGCGTCAACTGTTGGCGAGGCAGGCAACGCGGTATATCCAAATAGCTGCAGCGCTGCCTTTATCGCCCGCAAATTGGCTCCTGAAGTGATCTTGGTAGCCACCTGAAACGTTCACCGCACACTGGAGATTTCCTTTGGGTCGCCTGTTATTGAATTGTGACATCGGTGAAAGCTACGGCGCCTGGACTATGGGTCTGGACGCTGAGGTTATGCCGTTCATCGACTGTGCCAATATCGCTTGCGGCTTCCACGCCGGTGATCCGAGTGTCATGCGAAAAACCGTTAGCCTGGCGTTGTCTCATAACGTGACTATTGGCGCGCACCCGGCTTATCCCGATTTGGTAGGTTTTGGCCGGCGGTCGATGGCCTGCAGCGCAGCTGAGCTCGAGGATCTCCTGCATTATCAGATCGGCGCGTTGGACGGCATTTGCCGGGCGCAGGGCAGTCGTGTGCAGTACGTCAAACCGCATGGGGCGATGTACAACGACATGATGGCCAAACCCGAGCAGTTGCGTACCGTCATCCAAGCCATCGCGCGCTACGACGTCCAATTGCCGCTAATGCTCCTGTCCACTCGCGACAACAGTACCGCGCAAGCGGTGGGCGATGAGTTCGGTGTGACGTTGTGGTTCGAAACCTTTGCTGACCGGGCCTACGACAGCTCGGGCCATTTGGTATCACGGCAACTGCCGGGCGCCGTTCATCACGACCCTGAAACGATAATTGCCCAGGCACTTACTCTGGCGCACGGCCAGCCTCTGCGTGCCTCAGATGGCAGCGACCTGCTACTGACCTCCGACACCTTGTGTGTGCATGGCGACAACGCCAGCTCGGTGGCTGCGGTGAAACGTATTCGACAGGCGTTGGGTGAGCACCTGTTGTCATGAAAGTGCGGATCGAAGTGGCGGCTATCGACTGCCTCATGGTGAGGCTGTTCGATGTCATCGACGAAGCTAACATGCCGTGGATGCTCGCTGCTGCGGCACGTTTGCGCGAGCATTTTGCGAGCGATTTGATCGATCTGGTGCCGTCTTACACCACGCTGATGATTCATTACGACCTGACCCGACTGAACCCGAATCAAGCCAGCGAGTTGATACACGGCGCGCTGGCTCACTTGGCGCCAGACCCTCACGCCACTGGCACGCACCATGTGTTGCCCGTCTGGTACGACCTGAGCGTCGGGCCGGAACTGGGTCTGCTTGCAAAACGCAGCGGGTTGAACATTCGTGATGTCATCGCCTGTCACAGTCATCGCGAGTATCAAGTGTTTGCCTTAGGCTTCGCCCCGGGCTTCGCCTTCATGGGGTTGGTCGAGGAAATCATTGCCGCACCGCGTTTAAACACCCCGCGCAAACGCGTCGCAGCGGGCAGCGTTGGGATCGCTGAACGTCAGACGGCTGCTTACCCAGTGGTGTCGCCCGGTGGCTGGAACTTGATTGGCCGCACGCCTAGTACCCTGTTTGATCGGCAGCGCGAGGGATATAGCTTGATGCGGCCTGGGGATAGGGTGAGCTTCTCGTCTATCGACCACGCTGAGTTTATTCGCTTGGGTGGCGACGACACGCCATTGACGGGCCAGGCATGAGCGCGTTGTTGATCGAAACCAGTACGTCGCTGTGCCTGCTGCAAGACGCCGGTCGTTTCGGCGTGCGGCATTTGGGCGTAACCCAGGGCGGGGCGGCGGATTGGGTTTCGATGTCATGGGCCAATAAGCTGCTGGGCAACCCGCTGGACGCCGCCGTGATCGAAGTGACCCTGGGTGGTTTGTCCTTGCTCGCCGAGGAGGATTGCTGCCTGGCGTTGGCGGGCGCCGATCTCGACGCCATGCTCGACAACCGGCCACTTAAGCCATGGCGCAGTTTTTTTATGGGCAAAGGCCAGCGATTACGCTTTAACCGGCCCATCGTCGGTGCCCGTGCCTATTTGGCGGCACCGGGTGGTTTCACGGCGCCAGCGGTGTTGGGCAGTTGCTCGACCGTGGTACGCGAAGAACTTGGCGGCCTTGACGGCTTGGGTAAGCCGCTGGGCAAAGGTGACCGGCTAAGCTACTCCGGCGCCGCTTTCGTGCTGCGAGTGTTACCCAGCCAACAGATTCCAGATTTTGGTGTGAACACCTTGTTAGACGTCGTACTGGGCGCTCAAATTGGTCAATTCAGCGGATTAAGCCTGTTCGACGCCTTCAACAGCGACTGGACCCTCGACACCCGCGCCGACCGCATGGGCATTCGCTTACTCGGGCCGGAGTTGACCTATCTGGGTGCGCCGATGATTTCCGAAGGCATTCCGCTGGGCGCCCTACAAATCCCCCCGGACGGCCAACCCATCGTCCTGCTCAACGACCGACAAACCATCGGCGGATATCCCCGACTGGGCGCGTTGACACCGTTGTCGTTGGCGAGATTGGCGCAATGCCTGCCGGGCAGCGTTATCCGATTAAAGCCAATAGTGCAAAACACCGCGCATAAGCAACATGTGCGCTATTTGCAGGTGTTTAGCGGGCCACATTAATCTTCCTCGACTGTTTGTACGAGGCGGACTTTATTTCCTTTAAGGCCGCCGATACCGCGGTCCTCATTACCCTGAGAGTACATAAACCAATGGCCGGGGTGGAGAAACGAAGGGCGTAGCGGTCGGCGTCCCCCGAGACCTTATAGTTTCTTAGATAAGGGACACCGCCTCGCGAACAAGTTCACTCCTGCAAGGGGTTTTCATTTCACTTTGCCAAAAACCGCATCCCTTCTTCCAGCCCGCGTAACGTCAGTGGATACATCTGATCGTCGATCAAGTCTCGGACGATGTTGGTCGATGTGCTGTAGGCCCAAGTGTCTTTCGGGTACGGATTGATCCAGATGAGCTTTTTGTATTTCTCTTTGAAGCGTTGCATCCAAGCGTAGCCGGGCTCTTCATTCCAGTGTTCGACGCTGCCGCCAGCCTGAGTGATTTCGTAGGGTGCCATGGCGGCGTCGCCGATGAAGATTACCTTGTAATCGGCGCCGTATTTGTTCAGCAGATCCTGGGTGGCAGTGGATTCAGAGCTGCGGCGCAAGTTGTTCTTCCACACTGATTCATAAATGAAGTTGTGAAAATAAAAGTACTCCAAGTGTTTGAACTCGGTCTTGCACGCGGAAAACAGTTCTTCACAGGTTTTGACGTGAGCGTCCATTGAGCCGCCGATGTCGAACAACAATAGCAACTTGATAGTGTTACGGCGTTCCGGGCGCATTTGTATGTTTAACAAACCGGCGTCGCGGGCGGTGTGATCGATGGTGCCGTCAATATCCAGCTCTTCAGCGGCACCCTGGCGGGCAAATTTGCGCAGGCGGCGCAGGGCGATCTTGATGTTTCGAGTACCCAGCTCAACCGAATCGTCGAGGTTTTTATATTCGCGTTGCTCCCAGACTTTCACCGCTTTGCCTTGGCGTGCGCCCGCGTTGCCGACCCGGATGCCTTCCGGGTTATACCCGCCTGAACCGAAAGGGCTAGTGCCGCCTGTGCCGATCCATTTATTGCCACCGGCGTGACGTTCTTTTTGCTCTTCCAGGCGTTTCTTAAACTCCTCGATCAGCTTGTCCAGGCCGCCCAAGGTCTGGATCTGTGCCCGTTCTTCTTCACTCAGCGAACGCTCGAACTCCTTGCGCAGCCAATCTTCCGGAATCAACGCTTTTAGATGATCGTCGAGTTTTTCCAGGCCGTTGAAATAGGCGCCGAACGCACGGTCGAACTTGTCGAAGTGACGTTCATCCTTGACCAGAATCGTGCGGGCGAGAAAGTAGAACTCGTCCATGTCAGCGAAGGTGACCCGCTGTTTAAGGGCGTTAATCAGGTCGAGCAGCTCACGGACCGAGACCGGCACTTTGGCTGCACGCATTTCATTAAACAGGTTGAGCAGCATGACTGTCGCCCTTGATGTCGTGTGTCTGAACGCTGAGCGGTTTGGGCAGCGTGGTTCAATTCAGCGGTTGCCGCGACGGCTCATGAAAGCCAAGCGTTCGAGCAATTGCACGTCTTGCTCGTTCTTGACCAGCGCACCCGCCAGCGGCGGAATCGCTTTGGTGGGATCACGCTCACGCAATACCGCTTCGCCAATGTTGTCGGCCATCAACAACTTCAGCCAATCGACCAGTTCCGAGGTTGACGGCTTTTTCTTCAAACCAGGAACTTTGCGCACGTCGAAGAACACGTCCAAGGCTTCGCTAACTAACTCTTTTTTGATATTCGGATAATGCACGTCGACGATTTTTTGCAACGTGACGCGATCCGGGAAGGCAATGTAATGAAAGAAGCAGCGGCGCAAGAACGCGTCTGGCAGTTCCTTTTCATTGTTGGAGGTAATGATGATGATCGGACGGATTTTCGCTTTGATCGTCTCGTCGATCTCATAAACATAGAACTCCATCTTGTCGAGTTCTTGCAGCAGGTCGTTAGGGAATTCGATATCGGCCTTGTCGATTTCATCAATCAGCAAAATGACCCGTTCTTCTGCCTCAAAGGCTTCCCACAATTTGCCTTTCTTCAAGTAATTGCGCACGTCGTGGACTTTATCCACACCCAACTGCGAATCGCGCAGTCGGCTCACCGCGTCGTACTCGTAGAGGCCTTGATGGGCTTTGGTGGTGGACTTGATGTGCCAAGTAATTAGCCGGGCACCAAACGATTCGGCCAGTTGCTCGGCCAACATGGTTTTGCCGGTGCCAGGTTCGCCTTTGACCAGCAGGGGGCGTTCCAGAGTGATGGCTGCGTTGACCGCAAGCTTCAGGTCGTCAGTGGCGACGTAGGCGCTGGTGCCTTCAAACTTCATCTTGGAATCCTCAAACGGAGTCGCCGCGAAGGGCGTAAATAGGGGCAGCTCAATGTGGGGACTATAACGCGCAGTTCGGGCGACTGTGAACGCAGACGCGGCATTCAGTCTCTGAATGCCGCGTCACATTTTGACTCAGCGCTATCAAGGGTTTTTACCGTTGTCGTAATGGGTATTGAATGCCTGGATAAAGCCATTGTGCAGGATCTGCAAAAACGCCTGAAATGCGCTGATGTTCTGGTTATGCACACTGCCACTGAGGTCAACGCGTGTTGCAAACTGATTTTTTTTCTGGTTTTTCAGCACTGCTTGGCTGGCGCCCACCACGGCTTCCCAAACGGAGCGGAAAAAACCCTTGTTTTGGTTCGCTACATCCTGCTGCCAGTTGAACACCTCAACATTGCGCAGCAACGGTTTGATATAGCCGCTGAGTTGCCCTTTGACTGCCTTTGCCTGGATCACAAGGTCGCCGTTGCCCGCGTTGAAATCGAATTTTCCATAGGCAGACGCAAAATCGTTAAGGCTTTTCAATTCGATTCCAGTAGCGCGTAGGCGGAAATCGAAGTCTTCGAAATTACTGAACGGATCAAACGTTGCTGCAGTGTCCAACGGCGCCTTGCCCATCAACAACGCTTTTCCTGAAAACCGAGCCTCTCGCTGGCCTTTGGCGTCCGCCACGTTGGTCAAGTTGTAAAAACTTGCATTGACTTTATCGGCTTCGATTTTGACTTTCGGGGTTGAGGTGAAATTGTTGAAAGTGATTTTACCGTCACTGATGCGAACTTCGTTGAGGGTGATTGGCAATAGCTTATTCAACTGGGCGCGCCAGTCAGTACCTTGACCGGTTTGGGACGCTTCCTTGTTGTCGCCGCCGTCAACGAAGTTAAGCTCGGGATTGACAAAGCGCACGCGGGCAACCACAGCATGGTCGTACCACAACGAATGCCAGCTCACAGCCAGATCAATGATCGGAATTTTTACGAACGGAACAGGAACCTTGCCTGAGACTTTAACGATGTCGAGCCCGTTGATTTTATAAGCGCCGCGCCACAATGCCAGATCGACGTCGGTAACCTGGCCCCGGTAATCGCCCATGTCGGCGAGTTTTTCGTTCAGGTAGTTGCGCACCACATAAGGCAAGGCGATTTGCACCGCAACTAGCAAGACGACGATGCCAACAACAGTCCACAGCGCGACGCTATATCGACGTTTCATGATGAAAGCCTCCGTTTCCTTAAAACTGTTGACTGCCCGGTTTCGCATCCGTTCGCTGCACTGGACGCACACAAGTTCGCAGCATAGGCTTTGCCCATTCGATATCGCGCATAAGGACACTGCCATGAGCCGCATCTACGCTGACAACGCCCATTCCATAGGTAACACGCCGCTGGTGCAGATCAACCGCATTGCACCACGCGGGGTCACAATCCTGGCTAAGATCGAAGGAAGAAACCCCGGCTATTCGGTGAAGTGTCGCATTGGCGCCAGCATGATTTGGGCCGCTGAAAGCAGTGGCAAACTCAAGCCAGGCATGACCATCGTTGAGCCGACGTCAGGTAATACTGGCATCGGCCTGGCATTCGTCGCCGCCGCACGGGGTTATAAGTTGGTGCTAACGATGCCCGCGTCAATGAGTATCGAGCGCCGCAAGGTGCTCAAGGCGCTAGGCGCAGAGTTGGTTCTGACTGAAGCCGCCAAAGGGATGAAGGGGGCCATTGCGAAAGCCGAAGAATTACTTGCCAGCGATCCGTCCAAATACTTCATGCCGGGGCAGTTCGATAATGCGGCCAATCCTGATATTCACGAAAAAACCACCGGGCCGGAAATCTGGAACGATACCGATGGTGCCATTGATGTACTGGTCGCAGGCGTCGGCACGGGTGGCACGATTACCGGTATCTCGCGCTACATCAAGCACACTGCGGGCAAGCCGATTTTGTCGGTGGCAGTGGAACCCCGCGTATCGCCGATCATTACCCAGGCGATGGCCGGGGAGGTTATCACCCCAAGCCCTCACAAGATCCAGGGCATTGGCGCTGGTTTTATACCTGGCAATCTTGATCTTTCCATTGTTGATAGGGTCGAACTTGTCACGGACGACGAATCCAAGGCCATGGCTTTACGTTTGATGCGAGAAGAAGGGATTTTGTGCGGTATTTCATGCGGCGCTGCCATGGCCGCGGCGGTGCGGATGGCCGAAACTCCAGAAATGCAGGGCAAAACCATCGTAGTGATTTTGCCGGACTCGGGTGAACGATATCTTTCGAGCATGCTGTTCAGCGACCTGTTCACCGATCAAGAAAACCAGCAATAACGGTTCGTTGCTTACAGGCCGCTTTTTACCTGGCTCCTGAAGGCATATCATGGCGGGCTTCGAATCCTCTTCAGTGCGCATTTCGCGAAGACGGAATGTGGAAGGCGACTGCCATGGCAGCGCCCTCGGGATCACTAATCAGAACAGTGCCGCGTAGTGCAGTTATTTGCCTATTTTTCAGGAGTGTTTCATGACCTTTTCTTTTGCTGCCAAGGCATCGATTTTGATGCTCTTCCTGGGGAGCACACTGTACGTACACCTGCGCGGTAAGGCCCGGTTGCCGTTGCTGCGTCAGTTCGTCAACCATTCTGCGCTGTTCGCTCCCTACAACGCCTTGATGTATCTGTTCTCCGGCGTGGCCTCCAAGCCCTATCTGGATCGCAGCCAGTTTCCTGAAATGGATCTGCTCAAGGACAACTGGGAAATCATCCGCGACGAAGCCATGCATTTGTTCGACGAAGGCTATATACGCGCTGCCGCCAAGGACAACGACGCTGGCTTCGGTTCGTTCTTCAAGAAAGGCTGGAAGCGTTTTTACCTCAAGTGGTACGACAAAGCCCTGCCGTCTGCCGAGTTGCTGTGCCCGAAGACGGTGGAGTTGGTTAACCGGATACCCAACGTCAAGGGGGCGATGTTTGCCCTGTTGCCGGGTGACAGTCACCTCAACCCGCACCGCGACCCGTTCGCCGGTTCGCTGCGTTATCACTTGGGTCTTTCAACCCCGAACTCCGATGACTGCCGCATCTATGTGGACGGTCAAATCTACGCATGGCGCGATGGTCAAGACGTGATGTTCGACGAGACCTACGTACATTGGGTCAAGAACCAGACAGCGCAGACCCGGGTAATTTTGTTCTGTGACGTTGAGCGGCCCTTAAAATCGAAGTTCATGACCCGCATTAATCGTTCGATAAGCGCGTTTTTGGGCCGTGCCACCGCGCCACAGAATCTGGACGATGAACGGGTAGGTGGGATCAATCAGGCTTATGCCTACAGCAAGCGGTTCAGCACCAGCTTCAGCGGTGGCGTGAAAAAGCTAAAACGCCGTTACCCTAAGGGCTACCGCCTTATGCGCCCTGTGCTGGCGATTGTTGTGTTCACCTTGCTGGGTTACTGGCTGTTTGGCTAAATAGCTGATTACACAACGCACCGAACGCTGGCAATGGTCGGCGGCGGTGCTCATCAGTCACCACCTACCCCATATTTTTTTCACACGACGCTTTGGCCTCACTGGCCACGATCACCCTGTTTGTCGTGCCCCAGCCCCGCCGTTGCCTTTCTGCTGGTACGTTTCTCTTTGGCGCTGGTATGGCCGTTCTGATTTCGCTGCCGGGGTTCAGATCAGCAAATAAAATCTCGTGGGAGCGAATTTATTCCCTAAGAAGGCGGGGCAGTCTCCCGCTTTCCAATCCGCTGACTAAGCTCAACTTTTTGGATGTTTGCCGAGGTCTTTTATGCCCCCAAAATGGCCAGCCGCTGATATCGCGCAGAAGATTCTCGATGGCTTCGATGATTATCGGGATCATTTCCGGCAAATCGCCGACGGTGCTCGGGTGCGTTTCGAGCAAGCGCAGTGGCAGGAAGCTCAGCGCGCCTCGGCAGCGCGGATCAGCCTGTACGAAGAGAAGGTCAGCGAGACCGGTAAGCGCCTAAGCGCTCAATTTGACGCCGAGCACCTATTGGACGTGGCGTGCTGGCCGCTGGTCAAAAGCGCTTATATCGACCTGATTGATCTGCGGTTCGACGACGAGTTGGCCGAAACCTGGTTCAATTCGATATTTTGCGGCCTGTTCAGCCATGACCTGATCAGCGACGGCTGCATGTTCATCCACACCACGCGTCCGTCACTGCATCATCAGGGCAAAGCCGCGCAAACCCGCACCTACAGACCCGAAGGCGATTTGTTGAAGATGCTCTCGGCGGTTTTTGCCGAGTACAGGTTTGATGTTCCGTTTGCTGATTTGCCGGGGGACTTGCAGCGCCTGGAACGCCAATTGCGTGAGAATTTACCCGATTGGGTATGCAAAGACCCGAGGCTCAGTATTGAGTTATTTTCTTCGATTCTGTACCGCAACAAAGGTGCGTATCTGGTTGGCCGAATTTTCACCCTCGACGAGCAATGGCCGCTGGTGATTCCGTTGTTGCACCCTGAAGGCCAAGGTATTCAGATTGATGCGCTGATTACTGACGAAGCGGATGTGTCGATCATCTTCTCGTTTACGCGTTCGTATTTCATGGTCGATGTGCCGGTTCCAGCCGAATTCGTCGGCTTTCTCAAACGTATTTTGCCCGGCAAGCACATCGCTGAGCTGTACACCTCAATCGGCTTCTACAAACACGGTAAATCCGAGTTTTACCGGGCCTTGATCAATCACTTGGCCAGCACCGACGACCGCTTCACCATCGCGCCCGGCGTGCGCGGTATGGTCATGAGTGTGTTTACGCTGCCGGGATTTAACACCGTATTCAAGATCATCAAAGACCGTTTCTCACCTTCGAAAAACGTAGATCGGGCGACTGTGATCGAAAAGTATCGGCTGGTCAAAACGGTTGATCGCGTAGGGCGCATGGCCGATACCCAAGAGTTCGCCGATTTCCGTTTCCCGCTGAGTAAGTTTGCCCCGGAATGTCTTGCTGAACTTTTGGACGTCGCGGCCGGGACGGTCGAGGTGGACGGCGATAGCGTGTTGATCCGCCACTGCTGGACCGAACGGCGGATGATCCCGCTAAACCTGTATTTGGAAAATGCCAACGACGCTCAGGTGCAGGAGGCACTAGAGGATTATGGGCTGGCGATCAAACAACTGGCGGCGGCGAACATTTTTCCCGGCGACATGCTGTTGAAAAACTTCGGGGTCACCCGCCATGGACGCGTGGTGTTTTATGACTACGACGAAATCTGCTTTTTGACCGAAGCCAACTTCCGCCGAATACCGGAGCCTCGTACCCCCGAGGACGAAATGTCGTCAGAGCCTTGGTACTCCATTGGCCCGCTGGACGTATTCCCGGAAGAGTTTCCGCCATTTCTGTTCGCCGACATGGGCCAGCGTCGGCTGTTCGCCAAATTGCATGGCGAACTGTACGACGCTGACTACTGGAAAAGCCTCCAGCAAGCGATTAGAGATGGGAAGGTCATTGACGTGTTTCCGTATCGACGCAAAGGACGGGCGAGTCTTTAGCCGAGGCGGCGATAAATGTTCCTACTGTTCTGTGGCTGCCGGAGTCGCGACGGCGTTTGCTAACGCTGCGTCTCCTTCCTGCATCAACTCAAACTCGCCGGTCGACTCAGCAGCGCCCGCAACGCCGCCGGCTTGACCGGTTTGGACAGGTAATCAAGGCCAGCTGCATGAATTTGCGCCACCAGTTCAGGGCGGCCGTCGGCGCTGATAACGACCCCTGGCACGGGTTCACCCAAGCGGGTACGTAACCAGGCCATCAGTGCCGTGCCGGTTTCGCCTTCGTCGAGGTGGTAATCGACCAATACCCATTGCGGGCGCACGCCCTCGTTCAAAAGGGCTTCACACTCACTACGGTTGCGGGCTGTGCGCACCTGACAACCCCAACGTGTCAGCAGGCTGTTCATGCCGATCAAAATGCTGTCTTCATTATCGACGCACAGTATGTGGGTACCGCTCAGCGGCTCGCCTTTCGGTGTGGCAGGCATCACGATCGCTGCCGATTGATTACTGGCAAGCGGCACCGTTACGCTAAACACGCTGCCTTTGCCTGGCCATGAACGGACTTGCAAGTCATGCCCCAATACTCGGCACAAACCGTCAGCAATTGCCAAGCCAAGGCCGAGGCCTTTTTCAGCGCGGGTCTGGTGGCTGTCCAGGCGCTTGAATTCTTCGAAAATGACTTGGCGTTTCTCCTCGGGAATACCCGGCCCCCGATCCCACACCTCGAGACACAGTTGTCCTTTTTTGCGACGCACGCCGAGCAATATCGGCCCTTGCGCATAGCGGAAGGCGTTGGTCAGGAAGTTCTGGAGAATCCGCCGTAATAACTTCATGTCGCTGTCGATCCGCAACTGGGTGCCGCGTAAACGGAATTTCACGCCTTGCTCTTTAGCCAAGGCCTTAAATTCGGCGCCCAAGGTGTCAAACAGCGCATTGAGTGGGAATGGCTGAAGCATGGGAGTGATTTTGCCGTTTTCCAGGCGGGACATGTCTAGCAGATCACTGATCAGGTCTTCCGCCGAACGCAGCGAGGTGTCCATATGCTGTATCAACTGCTGAGCGTCTTCGGAAATCCCTTCGTCCTGATGAGACAGCGCAGCAGAAAAAAGCCGTGCGGCGTTCAGCGGCTGCATCAAGTCATGGCTAACCGCAGCAAGAAAGCGGGTTTTTGATTGGTTGGCGGTCTCTGCGGTGCCCTTGGCTTCGGTGAGCGCGACGTTCAATTGCGACAGCTCATGGGTACGTTCGGCGACGCGCTGTTCCAGGCTTTCGTTGGCGGCCTTGAGCGCGTGCTCGGCGTCGCGAAACGCCGTAATGTCGGTGAAGCTCATGACGAAGCCGCCGCCCGGCATCGGGTTACCAATCAGCTCAATCACTCGTCCGCTGGGGAATAATCGTTCAGAGGTATGTGCCCGGCCTTGACGCATCCAGTGTAGGCGACGCGCCACGTGCACTTCCGCCTCACCCGGACCACACAGGCCACGTTCGGCGTTATGACGAATGATGTCGGCAATCGGTCGACCCACACTGATCAGCCCTTCCGGGTAATTGAACACTTCCAGATAGCGGTGATTCCAGGCCACCAGTTTCAATGATTGATCGACCACGCTGATGCCTTGGGTGATGTTTTCAATCGCGCCCTGCAATAGCGCTCGGTTGAATTGCAGCACTTCCGACGCTTCGTCAGCGATACGCACCACGTCTTCAAGCTGCATGTCGCGGCCTTCGATGGCGGCTTTAACCACAGCTCGGGTCGACGAAGCGCCGAGCACGCCCGCCAGTAGCCGTTCGGTATGGGCGATCCATTCTCCGTCGGCGTTTTGATTGGGGTTGAAGCCTTTGCCCTGACGGTAAGCGAAACGGATAAAACTTTGCCGGGCGCGTTCTTCACCGACGAAGCGCGCCGACAGTGTCAGCAAGTCTTCGATCTGCACCGCCAGCAATGAACGGCTGCGCGGACGTGCGCTGATTTCTTGACCGATAAATCGCCCGGCTTGCCAGTGTTCGGAAACCCGAGTGCGAGATAACACCGAGACCCAGGCAAACAACGTGAAGTTGCCCGCCAGCGACAGCACCACGGCTTGCGTCAGCGGAGTAATGGGTAAATTGAACGGGTTGCCGTGCAGCCACTCCAACCCCGGAAAAGTGCTCAGCGACCAGCCTAGACTGTTGGCCGCAATGGGTAACACTAAGGTGTAGAACCAGAGGAACGTCCCGGCCGCCAGTCCGGCGAATACCCCCCGGCGATTTGCCTGCTTCCAGTACAACGCGCCGAGCATGGCGGGCGCCAACTGGGTAATCGCAGCGAAAGCGACCTGGCCAATGGTGGCCAGACTTGCCGTCGAGCCGAGCAGTCGGTAGCAGACATACGCCAGTAGCAGAATGACCACGATACTCACGCGGCGCACTGACAGCATCCACTGGCGAAACACCTCGAATGGGCGTTCGGCGGTTTGTCGGCGCAGCAGCCAGGGCAGCAGCATGTCGTTGGAGACCATGGTCGACAGGGAGACACTGGCGACAATGACCATGCCGGTGGCCGCTGACGCGCCGCCGATGAACGCCAACAGCGCCAGCGCTGGATGGGCTTGGGCCAGCGGCAAACTGATCACGAAAGAGTCAGGCAATACCGAGCTAGGCAACAGCATTTGCCCGGCCAAGGCGATGGGCACCACGAACAACGCCGCTAAGGCAAGGTAGGCCGGGAACACCCATTTGGCCACGCGTAGATCTTGGGGCTCGGTATTCTCCACCACAATGACGTGAAACTGCCGGGGCAGGCAGATCATTGCCATCATCGCCACGCCAGTCTGGACCACCATAGATGGCCAATTGACGGTTTCTTTCCAGTATTCTTCCAGACGCGGTGCGAGCATCGCCTGATTGAATAGGTCATCAAACCCGTCATACAGGCCGAACGTGACAAAGGCCCCCACGGCAAGAAATGCAAACAGCTTGACCAGTGCTTCAAAGGCAATGGCCAGCACCATGCCGCGGTGGTGTTCGGTGACGTCCAGGCTGCGCGTACCGAACAAAATGGTAAATAAGGCGAGGACCAGCGAAACGATCAGCGCAGTATCTTGAGCGCGGACGCCAGTGGATTCAGCAACCGCGCCGGTGAGCAGGTTCACGCCCAGCACAATGCCTTTGAGCTGCAACGCGATGTAGGGCAGCACTCCCACCATGCAGATCAGTGCAACTACCACCGCGAGCGATTGCGATTTACCGTAGCGGGCGGCGATAAAGTCAGCGATGGAGGTAATGTTCTCCTGCTTGCTGATCATCACCATCTTTTGCAGCACCCAAGGCGCTAGCATCAGTAGCAATATCGGTCCGAGATAAATGGGCAGAAATGACCAGAGTTGTTCCGCTGCCTGGCCCACGGCGCCGAAAAACGTCCAGCTGGTGCAATACACCGCCAGTGACAAGCTGTATACCCACGCCCGCAGCCTAGGCGACAACGGCTTGCTACGCCGATCCCCATAGAAGGCGATGGCGAACATAATGGCCATGTAAGCAACAGCGACCGCAGCGATAAGTCCGCTGGACAACGACATGTAGAGCTCCAAATAACGCCAGCACTTCGAACAGCCCTGGCGGGGTAGTCTCGCATGATGCCGGGGCTTCGTCAGTGACTACTAAGGGTGCGGCAGGGTTTGGTGCCACGCGTGTAGATGTGCATATAGGTAAAACAGATCACCTATAGCTAAATTACCCGTTATATAGATAGATCGTTGCGTTATAAGCTTTCGTTACCGCATCAGAGGACAGGAGCTCACCATGACAACCCTTTACCCCGTTCGTCCACTCAGCCGATTGAACCACCCACGTGATGTCATTCGCCAGTTCACCCCTAACTGGTTTGGCGCGACCATGGGTACCGGTGTTCTCGCCCTGACTTTGGCTCAGCTGCCCGTACAGATCCCAGGCGTGCGCCTGATTGCCGAAGCATTGTGGCTATTCAATATGGGTCTGTTCTTGTTGTTCGGCGTGTTGTATGCAATGCGCTGGGGGCTGTTCTTTGATGAAGCACGGCGGGTATTTGGTCATTCAACCGTCTCTATGTTTTTCGGCACCATTCCCATGGGGCTGGCAACTATCATCAATGGCTTTCTGTTGTTCGGCCTACCGCGTTGGGGCAATGCGGTGATCTCGGTCGCCGACGTGCTGTGGTGGCTGGATGTCACAATGGCCGTGGCGTGTGGCGTACTGATCCCGTTCATGATGTTCACCCGGCAGGAACACAGCATCGACCAGATGACCGCCGTGTGGCTGCTGCCAGTGGTGGCTGCCGAAGTGGCTGCGGCCAGCGGGGGATTGCTGGCACCGCATCTGGCGGATGCATCGTCGCAGTTCAGCATGTTGATCACCAGCTACGTGCTGTGGGCGTTCTCGGTGCCGGTGGCGTTTAGTATTTTGACCATTTTGCTGTTGCGCATGGCGCTGCATAAATTGCCCCACGAAAGTATGGCCGCGTCGAGCTGGCTGGCGTTGGGTCCGATTGGGACTGGCGCGTTGGGCATGCTGGTGATGGGCGCCGACGCTCCGGCGATATTCGCGGCCAACGGTTTGCCAGGCCTCGGTGAAATAGCCGACGGCATTGGTCTGGTGGCTGGCATTGCGCTGTGGGGTTTCGGTCTGTGGTGGATGCTGATTGCTGTACTGATCACTGGTCGCTACCTGCGCACCGGCATTCCATTTAACTTGGGCTGGTGGGGCTTTACTTTTCCACTTGGGGTCTATGCCTTGGCCACGTTGAAGTTGGCAGCGCGGCTTGATCTTGCGTTCTTTTCCGTGGTGGGTACGTTGCTAGTGTTGTGCCTGGCAGTGTTGTGGTTGATCGTCATGACCCGCACCGTTCGCGGCGCTTATCGGGGCGAGTTATTCGTTTCGCCGTGCATTGCTGGGTTGAGTAAATAACAGTGGTATACGGTTACAGGAAATAGACGGCAACAGAATCAGACGCATCCTATCGACATCCATGTGTTTAGCGTTTTCAATGTCGGCCACTGAAAGCCGGATAAGGCGTCATGGGGTGCGGGGTCTATGAGTCAACAATCGCAATTCAATCTGCTAGGGAAACGGCGCTTCCTGCCGTTTTTCATCACTCAGTCCCTAGGGGCGTTTAACGACAATGTACTCAAGCAGTCGTTGATTCTCGCCATACTCTACAAGCTCACGATTGAGGGCGATCGTTCGATCTGGGTCAACTTGTGTGCGTTGCTGTTCATTCTGCCGTTCTTCCTGTTCTCGGCCTTGGCGGGGCAGTTTGGTGAAAAGTATCCCAAGGACGCGTTGATCCGCCTTATCAAACTAGGTGAAATCGCGATCATGCTGGTGGCGGCAACGGGCTTTATGCTTAATCACTTGTGGATGATGCTGTTATCGCTATTCGCCATGGGCACTCACTCGGCGTTGTTTGGGCCAGTGAAATACTCAATCCTGCCGCAACACTTGCATGAGAATGAACTGGTTGGCGGCAACGGGCTGGTGGAAATGGGCACCTTCTTGTCGATTTTGGCCGGGACTATCTGCGCCGGGATCATGATGTCTTCTGCGCAGTACGCACCCCTCGTTGCTACGGTACTGTTGGTGGTTGCCGGTTTGGGTTACATCGCCAGCCGTGGCATTCCGCGTGCGGTTGCGGCCTCTCCGGAAATACGCCTGCACTGGAATATTTTCAGTGAGTCCTGGGCCACCGTGCGCTTGGGTCTTGGGCAAACGCCTGCGGTATCGCGTTCAATTGTCGGTAACTCCTGGTTCTGGTTTGTGGGTGCGATTTATCTGACGCAGATCCCGGCTTATGCCAAAGAGTGGCTGTACGGCGATGAGACCGTGGTTACGCTGATTCTCGCTGTGTTTTCCATCGGTATTGCCTCGGGTTCGATGCTCTGCGAGCGCTTGTCCGGGCGCAAAGTCGAAATCGGTCTGGTGCCCTTTGGTTCCATGGGGATGACGGTGTTCGGGCTGTTGCTGTGGTGGCATTCAGGGGGATTCGCGCAGAACGTTCAAGTTAATGACTGGTTGGCGGTGTTGTCTTATGGCCAAGCGTGGTGGGTCTTGGCAGATGTGCTGGGTATTGGCATTTTTGGCGGCTTTTATATCGTGCCGCTGTACGCATTGATTCAGTCGCGCACCGTGGAGAAAGAGCGGTCACGCGTCATCGCGGCCAACAACATCCTTAACGCGCTGTTCATGGTGGTTTCGGCGATTGTCTCGATTGTGCTGCTCAGCGTGGTCAAGCTATCGATCCCGCAGCTGTTTTTGGTGGTGTCGCTAATGAACATCGCCGTGAATGTTTATATTTTCAAGATTGTTCCCGAGTTCAGCATGCGTTTTCTGATTTGGCTCCTCAGCCATTCCCTCTACCGCGTTGAACACCGCCATCTTGACCGGATTCCTGACGAGGGTGCTGCGCTGCTGGTGTGCAACCATGTGTCGTTCGTTGATGCGCTGTTGATCGGCGGGGCAGTACGACGGCCGATCCGCTTCGTGACTTACTACAAGATCTACAACCTGCCGGTACTGAATTTCATCTTCCGCACGGCCGGCGCCATCCCGATTGCCGGGCGCAACGAAGACCTGCTGATTTACGATCAAGCGTTCAAGAAAATCGCCGAATACCTGAAAAACGGTGAGTTGGTGTGCATCTTCCCCGAAGGCAAACTGACGACGGATGGCGAACTCAATGAGTTCAAGGGTGGCCTGACGCGGGTGTTAGAAGATTCCCCGGTGCCGGTGATACCGATGGCGTTGCAAGGGTTATGGGGCAGTTTTTTCAGCCGCGACCCGAACAAGGGCGTACTTCATCGGCTGTGGTCGCGCATTACCTTGGTCGCCGGCCCCGCAGTGACCGGCGACGCCGCGTTACCTGCCAGTTTGCAAGCCCAAGTGGCGGCGTTGAGAGGAGCGGTCAGGTAGCCGCAAACGGCTCAAGTACTCAGCTTCAACCCCACCAATCCACACAGAATCAGCCCAACACTGACCAGCCGAAACAGCGCCATGGACTCGCCAAACAAAATGATTCCCGCGATCACTGTGCCAATTGCGCCAACGCCAGTCCAGATGGCATAGGCGGTACCCAGCGGCAATTCTTTCATGGCGAGGCCCAGCAAGCTGAGGCTGATGATGATCGCTGTGACGGTGAGGGCCGTGGGAATCGGGCGGGAGAAACCGTCGGTGTACTTCAGGCCGACGGCCCAACCGACTTCAAACAGACCGGCAAAAACCAAAATGATCCAAGACATGATGACCTCCAACGTGAGGTCGTCCTCGGATGGGTTTTTCTGATGTAACGGTCAGGTCGTCCTGACTGTGGGCAGTATTTTGCACATTCTCGGCCCAAGGGCAAGCTTGCAAGCAGCCGGCCAGCACGTTGGCATCTACAGAGTGTTGGCCGCTTCCCGATCCGCCTTCTCACTCATGCGCCGGAAGTAAGTAGAAAGCAGCGCCCCGGAAATATTGTGCCAAACACTGAACAAGGCGCTTGGCACAGCAGCCAATGGCGTGAAGTGTGCGCTGGCCAGTGCGGCGCCGAGCCCGGAATTTTGCATGCCGACTTCCAGCGACAAGGATTTGCGTTGAGCCAAAGGCAGCTTGAACAACCTGCCAGTGAAGTAGCCCAGCACGAAGCCGAAGCTGTTGTGCAGGATGACCACGGCCATGATCAGCAACCCGGATTCAGCGATTTTCGCTTGGCTCGCGGCGACCACGGCGGCGACGATCATGACGATGCTGACCACAGACACCAGCGGCAATACCTCTTCTGCAGCTTTCACCCGTGGTCCGAGTACGCGTTGTGCAACGACGCCGAGAACGATAGGCAGTAGCACTAATTGCAGAATCGACCAGAACATATCCATGAAGGACACCGGCAGCCAGGCTGAGGCCAGTAACCAAATCAATGCCGGTGTCATCAATGGGGCGAGAAGAGTGGTCACGGCGGCAATCGCGACCGACAACGCCAAGTCGCCCCGGGCCAGCCAGGTCATGACATTGGAAGAGGTTCCGCTTGGGCAGCAGCCCACCAAAATCACACCGACGGCTATTTCTGGGGCCAAATGAAACACTCGGCATAACAACCAGGCCACTCCGGGCATGATCACGAAATGGGCGATAACGCCCAAGGCCACACGCCATGGATGGCGAGCGACTTCTGAAAAATCATCAACCTTGAGCGTCAGGCCCATGCCGAACATCACCAAGCCGAGTAACGGCACGATGGCGCTTTTCAACCCTATAAACCATTGGGGCAGCACAAACGCCAACACGGCAAACAACAGCACCCAATAAGCGAAAGTATTGCCCACAAAGCGACTCAACGCAGCCAGCGCACGCATGGTCTGATCCTGTTTTTATAGTGAGAAAGCGTGCGCTACCGCTGCCGGTAGCGCAAAACAGCGGAGTGGTATGACGCGTTAAATGCCCTGCGGCAGTTCTTCGCCTCCTAACGCTTCGAACAGCTCCGGCAGGAACTCACCGAAGGTCAGCATCATTAGGGTAAAGCTGGCATCCAACTGGCCAAGGGCTTCTTCGCCGCCGTCCTGTTCCGCCTGGTCTTGCAGCAAATCTTCGAACTTCAGGCGCTTGATCACCATCTTGTCGTCAAGCACAAACGACAGTTTGTCCTGCCAGGCCAGCGACAGTTGAGTGACCACTTTTCCGGTGCTCAAGTGCAGCTGGATTTCTTCGCTGGTCAGGTCTTGGCGCTTGCATCGAACAATGCCGCCATCTTCGTGGGTGTCACGCAGCTCACATTCATCAAGCACGAAGAAGTGGTCAGCCGCTTTTTGGGTTTTGACCCATTCAGTCATGGTCGCGCTTGGCGAGACTTTCACGGTCAGAGGGCGCACCGGTAATGAGCCGATCACTTCACGTAACGTAGACAGCAGGTCTTCTGCGCGTTTCGGGCTGGAAGCGTTGACCAGGATCAGACCCTGCTTCGGTGCGATGGCGGCAAAGGTCGAGCCGCGACGAATAAAGGCACGGGGCAAGAACGCCTGGATGATTTCGTCCTTGAGCTGATCGCGCTCCTTCTTATAGACCTTGCGCATTTGTTCGGCTTCGATCTCTTCGATCTTCTCTCTTACTGCGTCATTCACAACGCTGCTGGGCAGAATACGATCTTCTTTGCGCGCAGCTATCAGTAGGAAATCGCCGCTGACGTGGACAAGGGGTGCGTCCTCGCCTTTGCCGAACGGAGCCACGAAACCGTAAGTGGTCAACTCCTGGCTGGCACATGGGCGCGCGGGTTTGGTCGCCAATGCGGTTTCCAGCGCCTCAGCATCAAAAGGCAGATCTTGGGTCAGGCGATAGACAAGCAGGTTTTTGAACCACATGGGGTAAAGCTCTCCTTATGTGCAAAGGGGGGCATTATTCCCTCCTCAGCGTCTGCGGCCAACCCTGCGCTAAGCCTTTGGCGGCATTATAAAAGTATTTTAGAAAGTGCTTGCCAGAGGTAGGGTCGCTATATAGAATGCGCGCCACACCGAGAGTGAAGGGTGATTAGCTCAGCTGGGAGAGCAGCTGCCTTACAAGCAGCGGGTCGGCGGTTCGATCCCGTCATCACCCACCAATTCCTTCTTAGTGTTACGCGCAGCGGTAGTTCAGTCGGTTAGAATACCGGCCTGTCACGCCGGGGGTCGCGGGTTCGAGTCCCGTCCGCTGCGCCATATTACGTTTCAAGGCCCTTGAACTCCTTGAAGCAAAAAAAGCGACCTTAGGGTCGTTTTTTTTTGTGCGAAATTTACCGGTAGGAGGCCCTTTGCAGGGGCCAACTTATTGGCGAAGGTCTCTTTGACTGATCGCAGCCTTCGGCTCCTACTCCGTTGTGCGAACAGACGTTGCCGCCGCCAATTATTGTTCGGCGTTACGCGCATGGCGGTACTCGCTTACCGCGTCGTACACCGCTTTGCGCAGACGGTTGATACCACCAATCGGGCGGTGGTCAGTGATACCAAACCAGGGACTGAATGATTCGTTATCGCACGCCAGATTTAGCTCTGGGGTGTCGAAGTCTTGCGCTGGAATTTTCACTGAGGCGACCGTTTCGAACGGCGCGTCACTTTCCTTCCATTCAATGCTGGTGTCTTCGATGGGCATAAACTTGCTTGAGTCTTGCCGCTGGATCTGTAGAACAAAGCAAGCGGGCACTCTATCTGTCGACAATTGCTGAGTCAGTGCGCCGCGCAGGAAGTTTGGCATTTTCCGATTCTGGAGCGGCAGCGCGTAGTCGGGACAGTTTTGCGGGTCCGGCGCGACCCGGAACTTGGCATTGGCGGCGCCGAACTTGTAAGGCGATACCGAGTAGTAAGTGACCTGGGTCGGGCTATCAGGCGCCGGTGCCAGCGTGCCCAATGCAATGAACAGGTGGCGGATTTGCCAGGTTCTCGGGTCCCAGTTTGGGAAAAACGCCAGGCCGGTTTGACCGTTGGCCTGGGCAGCGATGTTCTGACGATATTCAGCGACATCGCTGACGAAAAAATTCGGATGACTGAACATCACGAAATCCTGCTCGCCGCGTCCTTGTTGGTTGGCTAACAACTGCGTGCCGGGTACATCCATCAATTTGATGGCCATGCCGCGCGCATCTTTGATGCTGTCAAACTGCGGGAAAGCGTTGCCGTTGGACAGGCGCATCGACGCTTGCCAGATTTTACCTGGCTCGGCGAACACGCCTTGGCGCAGTGCCGGAGCGAGATCGTTCAGCACTTGAACCTGTGCATTCACGCAGCCATGGGCTTTGGCATGGGCATCCCGCAGATAACGAGTACTTTCGCGGTGTTGATCGACGATCTGAATGGCGGTCTGGATGATGTCTTGGGACATCGCTGATTCCTCAGGCGGAATCTGCTCCTGCGCCGACACCGGCCCGCGGTAGTGCCATGCATACCAAGTGGTTGCCAGCAGCCATCCGATCAGGCCAAGTGCCAGCAACTTGAGCAAGGTCTTGCCCAGAAACGCGCCGAGGCGGACCCAGAGTTTGGTCAGCATGTGTTGATCCTTGTATCCGGCGCACTTACGCGCTTATGGCAGTTCTGATTCGAGTGGGCCACCTAGCACCTTCAGGTACTCCAACAGGGCCCAGCGTTCTTGGGGTTGCAGCTGCCTGCCAATTACACCGTTGCCACGGGGTCCGGCGCGAAACTCATGACCGCTGTTGTGGTTGCCGGACTTTTTTGTGTCGAATAAAAAGCCGCCAGCGAAGGCTTCTGTGCGGTAGCCCAGATGACTGGGATCGTATTCAAAACTACCGGTATAGAAAGTCGTGGCGCGTTCATCCTGTGGCGACAGCAATTGGTAGAGGTTAGGAACCGAGCCGTTGTGCAAAAACGGTGGGGTAGCCCAGACACCTTCCAGCGGCCGGGCGCGGTAAGCCCGCACTTCACGGACGCTGATCGGCAAGCCAAAGCCGTTCAGACGATGGCTTTCAGCAAGCGAAATTTTTAAGTCGCGGTACGCCCGGTTTTCGACGAATGCAGTGATATAAGCCAGCCCTTTGGCCATCGAGATCTGACTTGGGTCCACTGGGACATCAGATTCAGGAACCAGCTCGACGTCCAGCGCCGTTAGCGCTTGCGGATCCCATTTCAGCGCGCTCAAGTCGTAACGCTGATCGGCAATGTTATTGGCGGTATTGGGGTCGGTGCCAATCTCCGCGACAGGCAGCATTGTCAGCTCTAGTATCGGACGGTCATAGGATTGCTTCGTTGGCGGTACGTGACACCCGGCACAATTCTTCTGGAACAGTAGCTTTCCCTGCGCGGCAAGTGGGCGGTCAACAACGCCCAGCAACTCTTCAGGCCACCTCGGCGGTTTGAGCCGTTGCAGGGTGTCTTCTATTCGATGAAGGTCCTGAACCCTTGCACTCGAGGGATAGCGGGCGTCGCCGGTCAGAGCGTGACCTTCAACATTGAACAAATTCAACGTAGCGCCCACGCCAAGGGCTTCACCGATGTTACGTGCCATGGGTTGGCGAGCTGAACCGGTCCACTGCACCCAATCGAATTTCCAAATGTCCCAAAGCTGCGGGTAATCCACGGGCGCGTTGGCGATACGGTAGTTTTTCTCGGAAATCGCGTCGCCGAAGGCGGCATTGGCGATGCGCCCGAAAGCGTCTGCACGGCCTGGCCCTTCTTCGGTGGGATAAAGCCCACGGTGGGTGTCGTTCCAGGCCGCGTGTAAAAAGATATCCAGTGATTGTTTGAAGTCGGTGCGCAGACGCTCGCGTTGCGTGTCGTAGTTTTGACCAAGAACCTTGCGTGCGAAGCGTTCAAACTTCCAAGGGTTGTAATAAGTTGCAAACAGGCTGGCGACCAGCGCCTGACCGAAACTGCCACCGCGCAACGTCGGGACACTGGAAGGCAATACATGCTGAGCCGATCCACCGTCGATGCGCAGTGCCTGGCCTTTAAAGCGTAATTCCCCGGTGTGGCAAGCGGAGCAGGTGATCTCTAGATACTGCTCGCTGCTGCCAGGATTTTGATGCTGGGCAAAGCCCACAGGCAGGTTGCCCGGATTAATGGTCGTCGCCTTTTGTTTCGGGTCCACCAGAAAGCCAAAACGCGCCAAATACTCCGGCGTCGCGAAGCGTTTATCAGAGAAGGGCAGTTCTAGCGCGCTGAACCAGTCATAGCGCAGGTTTTTTACTTGAGTACCTTGGGGTGTGTAATAAAACGTTTGGCGGTCCTCTTCGCTCCATTGCTCAAGGTAATGCAGCTGTTGTGCGGGTACATAGAACGGCAGTTTTGGATTGGCGACGTAGTAGAGAACAACCGCCAAAGCCGCGCACAGCAAGACCGCAATCAGCAGAAAAACTCGGGAAATAAAGCGCAACGTGAAACCTCCTTGTTGAGTGATAGCCCCCTTATGCCTGAGCCAATGCGTTGATGGCAAGTAGCCATTTTCTCAGTAATATGGCCTACGTAATCACGCCATGCTCTGATTGAACAGGGCTTGCGAGAATAATTTTGATTTGACCGTATTGCCCAAAGGCCGCTGGCGAACGTGCTCCCAGAAGGCAAAAGGCCTCTTTGGTATAGCTGAACCGATGCTGTACGACTCACAGGCAAGCTAATAAAACGTTTGGATACCTGAACTTATCTGTCTTTGTCGCCTCTCATGCCGGTAGCCATTGATCGCGGCAGCCTGATAAGCTCGCGGCTTTACTCGTTTGCCCTATTGGCGCATGAACAAGGAATCAGTATGAAACAGCATCGGTTGGCGGCGGCGGTAGCCCTGGTTGGTCTGGTACTGGCGGGTTGTGACTCGCATACCAATGTAGAGCTGAAAACACCGGCACAGAAAGCTTCGTATGGCATCGGCTTGAACATGGGCAAAAGCCTGGCTCAAGAAGGCATGGATGATCTGGATTCCAAAGCCGTAGCCCAAGGCATCGAAGATGCCGTCGGCAAAAAAGAACAGAAGCTCAAGGACGACGAGCTGGTTGAAGCTTTTGCTGCCTTGCAGAAACGTGCTGAAGCGCGCATGGCCAAGATGAGCGAAGAGTCGGCCACTGCGGGCAAAAAGTTCCTTGAAGAAAACGGCAAGCGTAAGGAAGTAACCACTACGGCTTCTGGCTTGCAATACGAAATCATCAAAAAAGCCGATGGCCCTCAGCCTAAGCCGACCGACATAGTGACGGTTCATTACACCGGCAAGCTGACTGACGGGAAAGTTTTTGACAGTTCCGTTGAGCGTGGCAGCCCGATTGATTTGCCAGTAAGCGGCGTGATTCCAGGTTGGGTCGAAGGTCTGCAACTGATGCACGTTGGCGAAAAGGTCAAACTTTACATTCCTAGCGACCTGGCTTACGGCGCGCAGAGCCCAAGTCCTACGATTCCCGCCAACTCAGTATTGGTTTTCGATCTTGAACTGCTTGCCATCAAGGACCCTGCTGCTGCAGAAGCGCCTGACGTGCCAGCCGCCAAGTAATAGAGCTTCTCCGGTTTGACCGCAACGCCCCGTCTCGACGGGGCGTTGTCGTATCTGGTGTTCGTCGGCGAACAGATTAGTTTTAATGTAGTCGTAATAGCGTCTACAGGCGTGTTGATAGAGGCGTGATTGTAGGACGATTAACTCGGCTCCGGGTTAAGTAGTGGGGGTAGCTTCTGTCAGGTCTCAAGTCAACGAATTTATGCGATTTTTAATGTGAGTAAAAAACGCCCGATTTGAGCGTAAGCCCTGTAATCCGGGATTCTTAGGCCAGAAAAGTGGCTCTGTTCACAAGGTTATCCACAACTTGTGTGGATAACATTTATACGCCGTTAAAGTTGCTGATGACGCGCATCCGCTGAAGTCGAATTCCTACAGCAGGTCGCAATCATTCAACGGGAGTCATTATGAAAATGCCTTGGAATCTGCTTCGGTTTATCCCTATGGCTCAGCGCTTGATTACCGCTGGGCGTTTACCGGCGTTGCTGTTCGCGGTAGCGCGCAAGGGGGCGGCCGAAGGGAATCGGCTGGGCAAACTCAAAGACGATCTGCGGTTGTTGCAAGCGTTGTGCCTGGCGTATTGGCGCGGCGAGTACCGCGCGATCAGCCCCCAGGCTATGGTCTCGGTGGTGGCGGGACTGATGTATTTCCTAAGCCCCATCGATCTTATTCCTGATTGGATTCCAGTGATTGGCATGCTTGATGACATCGTGGTGTTAGGTTGGGTCATGAAGACCCTGGAGGCTGAACTTGATGCCTTTCGAGCTTGGCGTGCCATGCAGTCAGTTGAAAAACTTGCAGCAGTCGAGCGTCTGCCCGCGACGCCTGCGTTGCTTGAGCTTGAGCATCACAAGGAATGATGGGGCGTGCCAATAGAGTGAATTCGCGTAAATGAATAAAATCCAGGCGCATTGAGACTACGCACCTGCACTCTGTCCACTGTTAAGATGCCGACACACGGAAAAAGCCTACATGCAAAGTGTTGTAGTCCTACAGGGGGTTGTATGGATCTTCAAATAATTACACGTGATGGAGAGCCAGAGTACGCAGTATTGCCATGGGCCCAGTACCAGGCTTTGTTGAAAGCAGCGGGTGTTGGCGCTCCATCCACGCAAAAAGCTACAACGCCCTCTTCAGCCGTCCTAACGGGCGATCTTCCAAGCCTGGATCAACTGGGCGCCCTACGAGATGCCAAGGGTCTGGAGGTCGCGCAGTTGGCGCGCACAGTTGGAATCAGCCCGTCGTACCTGGATTTAATCGAAAGCGGTGAGCGGGTGCCGGATGCTGCTATTCGACGGAGTTTGGCTTGGGAGCTAGGCGTACCCGGTTGGCGAGGTGAATCATGAGTGTTCGCATTAGTCGTCAGCACTGGGAAGGGCTATTGGCGGAGTTAGATCAGGCTCGCCGACAACGCCATCTATTGACCTACCGCGCATTGCTCGAACGTCTTCAGCTACCCAGTCCCGCTATGCAAACACTTACCGCCGCACTTGAGCACCTGGCTGCATTGGACGCTCGTGCGGAGCAACCGCTACGCAGTTCACTGGTCATCAGCCAAGGTGCCAGCCGCTTGCCGCGCACTGGCTTTTTCGACTGTGTCGAACGGCTTGGGCGATTCTGCGGTCCATCGGACGGTATTGCGGCCGCTTCCTGGCACGCATCTGAAGTGGTGCGGGTTTTTGAATATAGCTATCCGGAGATAGCATGATTCGACCTTTATGGTATTTGCGGGCACGAATGACCTACCGGCTGGCCCGCCGATTGTTTCATTGGCATTGGTTTGTCGAGCGACCTAAAAGCTGGCAATGGTTAGAAGGTCAGTTCTCGCGTATGGCCAATCTTGGCGATGTCGATGCTCAAAGCTTTTACGGGCATATCCTGCTGTTTCGGGGTCAGGGCTTGGGCGCGCGGGAAGAAGGTCTGCGTTTATTGCGTCTGGCCGCACATGGTGGAGACAGCAAGGCTGCGTACCAACTGGGTGTGGTTAGTTTGGCGGGAGACACCCGTAACGCTCCAGATGCGGCAGAGACCGCGCGCTTTTGGGAAATGGCCGTTAAGGCCGGTCACCCGTTAGCGCCGATCAAGTTGTCGCAGTTATACAACAAGGGTGGGCCTGGCCTAACGGCTGACCCCGAGCGCGCAAAACAGTTTGAGGGTATGGGAAAGCCGCATGGGTTTTAGGCAAACATTGCATAGCCTTTGAGTGAAAAAAACACCCTGTCGAGCTTGTTCTCTAACTGACAACGCGGCGTCGGAGAGGCGGAGTAGCCCCTACGGGTCGTTGTTCAATCTTTCACGGTTACCGAGTCCAGGCTGTCGATCACATGCACGCTGGCTCCGGTCACACCTTTGGCAAAATGCTTGGCTTGCGATGCCAACTCGGCCAATTGACTGGCATCTAGATGTGCGCAGGCTTCGGGGCGTAGGTGAACCACACCGATGGACAGCGACAGCAGCGAGAATTCTTGACGCTGGCCTTGGCGATTCAACCCCGTGAAACAACCGCACTCCAGGTGCTCGGCCCGATAGAAGCGACGGCACTGGTTCTGAAAATCCTCCAGCAGCAGATTTAAGCGCTTACGCCAATCTTCTGAGCCCAGCACCATCAAGAAGTCATCACCACCGATATGCCCGACAAAGTCTCGGCTTGGGTCGATGCGGTCGTTCAGGCATTGCGCGAGGCACAGCAGCACTTCATCGCCCCTGCCATAGCCGTAGATGTCGTTGAATGGTTTGAAGTTGTCGATATCCACGTAACAAATCATCGACTCCTGACCTTGTTGCAGCAGTCGCGTGAGGCATTGCTGGATGGGCACGTTGCCGGGTAATAAAGTTAATGGGTTAGCGTAGCGCGCTTGCTGGATTTTCAGTTCGGTAATCAGTTTCAGCACGTCAATTACCCGGCCCAGTCCCAGATAGTTACCGTTCAGGGTGATGATAAAGTCTTCTTCGATGCGCTGTCGGGCTCGGCTGGTCAACAGACGGCTTACCTGTTGCAGCGATTGGCTGAGCTCCACCGCAAGAAAATCGGTGTTCATTAAGCGGCTGATGGGTTTGCGGGCGAACAGGTCGGTGGCGAAGGGCTTAAGCAACGCGTCCGAAAGCGAATGTCGATGGACGATGCCGCAGGGCTGCAACAACTCGTCAAGCACCGCCAGCGAGTTCAAGTTTGCTTGCTTGCGGAAGCACTCAAGTACGCTTGCTGTCGGCGCGGCCTTATTAACCGCCGGTTGCTCAATCAGCAATGCGCGCAAGTCCGGGGCGTCTTCATTTAGCGCGGGAGCCGCCGGGTTAAGTTTGGGCAGCAAAGCATGGGCATCGCGCGGGGGGTATTCTTGCGGACGGCAGAGCAAATAGCCCTGAACCAAATCCACCCCCATGTCGATGAGTACGGCCAGTTCTTCCTGCAACTCAATGCCTTCGGCAATCACCAGCGCACGGGACGCTTTGGCCATTTGCAGCATGGAGCCAACGAACTCACGTTTGACCGCATCTTGATGAATGCCGTCGATGAAATGTCGATCGATTTTGACGTAGTCCGGGCGAAGTTCTGACCACAAACGCAGACTTGAATAGCCCGCACCGAGATCATCCAGTGCGATGGAAAAACCCATGTCGCGGTAGTGATGCAGTGCCTTGTACAGCAGATCGAAATCTTCTGTGGGAGTTTGCTCGGTCAGCTCAATGACCACCTGGCTCGGTGCGATGCCGTAAGTCTGCAGCAGCTCCAGAGTGCGGCCCGGGGGGTGGGTAGGTTCCAGCAAGGATTCAGGTGAGACATTGAGAAAAAGCTTTCCGTCGAGTTTCTGGTCGTTGAAACGTCGGCAAGCGGACTCGCGTGCAGCCATCTCCAATTCACTCAATCGACCCGCTTGACGGGCGATGGCAAACAGGGTGATGGGGGAGTGTAGCGGGCTGTTTGACGGCCCTCTTGTCAAGGCTTCGTAGCCTAAAATTCGGCGATCCGACAGTGAGACTATCGGTTGGAACAAGCTGTGTAGATCGCGTTGAGCCAAAATTGAGCTCAAGGCACCCAGCTGTTCAATGGCGGTCATGGCAATCTCGGAATAAGAAAAAGGGGCTGAGCACATTTGCGCTCAGCCCCTATATTTCACGACAGATTCATGACTGTTTGATGACCAAATGCTACTAACTAGTCGTATTGGCCATCATTTTTACGTCAATATTGTGCGTGATTACTTCTTTGCCACCGCCGCGTTTAAGTTCAGGTAGTCGATCAGGATGCGCCCGGTCTCCGACAGGTAAGCGTCGTCCTCGGGTTTGGTCTTGTCGTCTTCTGCGGGCAGCGCGTCTTCGTCTTCTTTCTTCAGCTCTTTGAGCGGGTCTTGACCTTTAGCCTTGCGACGGGCGTTTTCCAGCGCCAGTTGCTTGCCTTCAATGTCAGTGTGTTGAGCACGACGTTCGGCTTCGTTCAGGCTGACGGTTTTTTCGAGCATCAACTTCTGAGCAAGAGCCAGACGGTCTTCAATGAAGACAAACTCAGGGTCTTTCGACGAACGCGCATCGTGGCGTGCCTTCAACTGCTCAAGGAACGGTTTGAACGGGTCCACCACGGGTTTGATCGCAGGCTTAATGGTGTCGTAGGCCATTGATTCCGGAAGCGCGCTTTCGCCGATTTCCTTGGTATCAATGATCGAGGGGTACGCGATGTCCGGCAACACGCCTTGATGTTGAGTGCTCTGACCGGAGACCCGGTAGAACTTGGCCAGTGTCAGTTTCAGTTCGCCATGGTTCAGCGGCTGAATGGTCTGCACGGTGCCTTTACCGAAGGTCTGACCGCCAATGATCAATGCGCGGTGATAGTCCTGCAGTGCGCCGGCAAAAATCTCCGAAGCGGAAGCAGACAAGCGGTTGACCAGCAGCGCCATCGGGCCTTTGTAGAAAGCACCAGTGGCTTCATCTTCAAGCACATCAACCTTACCGTCGGCGTTACGCACCAGCACGGTAGGGCCTTTGTCGATGAATAGACTGGTCAGCTCGGTGGCTTCCTGCAATGAGCCGCCGCCGTTGTTACGCAGATCAATCACGACGCCATCGACTTTCTCGGCCATCAGTTCGGTCAGCAGTTTTTTCACGTCCCGGGTGGTGCTCTTGTATTCCGGATCGCCAGCACGGTAGGCCTTGAAGTCCAGATAGAACGCCGGGATTTCAATCACGCCGAGTGTGTAGTCATGGCCGTTTTGCTTAAGGTGGAGGATCGACTTTTTCGCCGCCTGTTCTTCAAGTTTTACTGCTTCACGAGTAATGGCCACGATTTTGCTGGTGTTGTCGTTCGGCGCGTTGGTGTGCGGAATGATTTCCAGGCGCACTACTGAGCCTTTGGCACCGCGAATCAGTTTGACCACTTCGTCCAGACGCCAGCCGATCACGTCGACCATCTCTTTGTCGCCTTGGGCGACGCCGATAATTTTGTCTGAAGGCGCCACTTGTTTGGTTTTGGCGGCAGGTCCGGCCGGAACCAGACGCACGACTTTCACGTTGTCGTTATCGCTTTGCAACACCGCGCCAATGCCTTCCAGCGAGAGGCTCATGTTGATGTCGAAGTTTTCCGCGCTGTCCGGGGACAGGTAGTTGGTGTGCGGGTCATAGGACATGGCGAAGTTGTTGATGTAGGCCTGAAACACATCTTCGCTGCGGGTCTGCTCCAGTCGCGCCAACTGATTCTTGTAGCGCTTGGTCAGTAGTTCTTGGATGGCCTTGGGTTCTTTGCCAGCGATCTTTAATCGCAGCACTTCATCCTCGACCCGCTTGCGCCACAAGTCATTCAGCTCAGCGTCAGACTTGGCCCATGGGCTGTCCTTGCGGTCGATCAGCAAGGTTTCCTTGGTGGTGAAGTCGAACTTGTCGACGCCCTTTCCCAGCTCTGCCAATGCAAAGTCCAGACGCGATTTAACGCGATCCAGATAGCGCTTATAAATGATGAAGCCAGCGTTCAGGTCACCACTTTTCAGAAAGTCGTCGAACTGCACCTTCCACTTGTCAAACTCGGCGATATCGCTGGCCAAGAAATAGCTGCGCGAGGGGTCGAGCAGTTTGAGGTAGCTTTCATAGATGATGACAGAACGCTTGTCGTCTAAAGGAGGCTTGCTGTAGTGGTGCCTTTTGAGCAGCTCTACGATGTTCAGGCTCGCAATGACCTCTTCGCGGTCAGGCTGAAGGTTATCCCAGCTGTTGGCTGCAAACACAGGGGTGGACATGGGCAAGGCACTCAGGCCAATCAATAAGGCGAGTGCGGTGCTAGGGAGATAATGCTTCATGCTGATTCGACGCGGGGGCAATTGATAACGCATATTAGGCCGTCTTTGAGATCGCCGGTTCCGTCGGATCCGGTCGCATAATGCAAAAAGCCCGTGCGTCTATAGCACCGGCTCAGTCCAGAGTCACTATGGAGGCACCGTGAAAGCATTGCAAGGCGTTGAAGGACATGTGGAATGGCTTGAACAGCCCGACTTGACGTGTGACGTGGGACAAGTTCGTATTCGTGTTGCGGCGGCAGGGCTCAATCGCGCTGATTTACTCCAGCGGTCCGGACTTTATCCACCGCCGCCGGGCGCGAGCCAGACCCTTGGAATGGAGTGTTCCGGGGTCATCAGTGAGGTAGGCGCGGGCTCGTCCTGGCAGGTCGGCGACCGGGTTTGCGCACTGTTGGCGGGCGGCGGCATGGCTGAAGAAGTGGTGGTCGATGGTCACCACGTATTGCCGGTTCCCGACGGAATGTCATTGTCCGAAGCTGCCGGTATCCCTGAGGTGTACGCCACCGCTTGGTTGAACTTGTTTCAGCTTGCAGCGCTGAAACCCGGTGAAAAAGTCTTGTTGCACGCCGGCGCAAGTGGTGTTGGTTCAGCCGGTATTCAGCTTTGCAAAGCCTTTGGCAACCCGGTGTGGGTCAGCGTGGGTTCCGCTGAGCGCCTGGCCTATTGCCAGGCGCTAGGTGCCCAAGGCGGGGTGGTGCGCAGCGACAACCTGGACAGCCTGAAAGACCTCGGCCCGTTCGACGTGATCCTTGACCCGGTCGGCGGCAACTACGCGGCGCTGAATGTGAAGGTGCTGAACGTTGATGGACGCCTGGTGCTGATCGGCTTGATGGGTGGCCGCGAGGCGCAACTGGATCTGGCACAGGTATTGAGCAAGCGCGTAAATATCCTCGGATCAACCCTGCGCAGCCGTAGCGATCAGTTCAAAGCTGACCTGCTTCGCGATCTGGGGCAGCACGTATGGCCTTTGTTTAGCGAAGGGCGCCTGAAGCCGCAACTGGCCAAAACGTTCCCGATTTCGGACGCCGAAGAAGCCTTCGCGGAACTGGCGACCAATCAGGTGTCGGGGAAGGTGGTGTTAGTGATCGACGCGAGCCTGGTATAGGGACTTGGCGTAGGGGACAGATGATTTTCGGTAAATCGCCTAAAACAATCAGTCCCTTGCGGTTCATCTTTGCTCCGCCGACAAACGGTCGAATTATCGGCCAAAACCTGTCATTTCTGACAGTACCCCTCCTGCACTAATTAGCGTTGAATGAAGTGACAGTTCAACAAGATCGAACGTGGCAACCCGGACGTACGTCGCTGATCGATATGAATTCCATGGAGGGATTTCGCAATGGCTGGCCCTGTAGGATCGCGCCCCGTTGGCGGCACGCAACGCATTGACATCACTCAGGTCGACTATCTGGCGCCTGACGTACCCTCGATCATCAAAGACGGTAACGGCGACCAACATGCACAAGGATTGGTGCCTCGCAGCGCCGTGGATCAGGACCTTGAACTTATTGTTCCGCCTTGGGACTTCTCCATGGATCCCGTATTGACCGATTTCATCGACATCGGCTGGCGGCTTGCGGGTGCGCCCTTTGTCTCCGTAAAGCAGTATCGGTTTGACCCGCCAATCGCTCCAGGCCCCAAGACGTGCACGGTGCCTGTGGATAAGTTAGTGCATGGCGTTTATGACCTCTCCTACACCAAAACAACCGGAGGCAATGCAAAGGAATCTTTAAAAATAACGGTCACGGTTGACCGGGAAGCCCCCAACGATAACCAGGACCCCTTTGCGCTGATATTTCCCCCGGAGTTGAACGGCGTTATCACCGATGACTACTTGACCCAGTACGGCGAAGTCCGTGCTCAGGTGCCTCGCTACACCGGACCGCAGGCCCAGGATCGGGCCGTTTATTACTGGACCGACAAGAACCTGCCACCGGATGATGAAGCGGCGATTCGCGAGCAAGAGTTCAGTCAGGAAGATATCGATAACAATCAGATGGCGATCGTTTTTTATGAAGCCGACATTCGCAACGCAGGCCAGGGCCGACGTTATGCCTACTATCGGCTCAGGGACCTGGCGGGCAACCGAGGGCCACGGTCGACCTTGTCGTCGATCCTGGTCGATCTGACCCCCGCGCCGGAAAACCTCAAGCCGCCGCGTATTCCGTTGTCAGCCCGAGGCTTGATCGACCGTGAACAGGCCCGTGAAGGCGCCAACAATGAAGGGGGCGTGACGGTTGAAATCGATCAATACGATAACGCCGACAGTACTCAGAAGATCCTAATCAACTGGGACGGTACGCAACTCAACGAACTGGACGTCGACCCGGCGGCATTCCCGCTTCGCGCTTATGTGCCATGGCCGGTATTAAGGGCGAAGGGATTAGGCCCATTGACGGCCGAGGTGGATTACGTCGTGCGTCGGGGCACGTTAGAGACACCCTCCTCACCGCAGGCCACCGCGCCGGTCAACTTGACCATTGCCGGCCAGGACCATGCCAATGCCCCGGCGCTGCTCAATATCAGCCTGGCGAAACTGGACGTTCGCGGGAAAATCTCGGACATCCCTAATACGCTAACTGCGTTGGATTATGGACTGGACGCCACGGCGACCTTGGCGCTGTATGACAACCCCCAGCCCCTTGAGGTCATTGAGGTGTTTTGGGGCTCTATCAGCCAAGCTGCTGCCCGCTACAGCGTTCAAAGTGGCGATGTCGGTGGTCAACTCATCAGCGTGGAAATCCCGTGGGCAGTGATCGAGCCGGAGCTGAACAACCGCGCATTACCGGTGTATTACACCACCAGCAATGGCGTTAACCAGCAGCAGGCGCGCATCACCGAGGTCGATGTTTCGATTGTGCTGATTGAAGGGTTGCCGGCGCCAGAGTTTCCCCATGCCAATCTGTTTGGTTATCTAAATTGCTGCGCGGTGCCCAGGCTTTGGGAAGGCGTAACGGTCAGGGTCGCAGGCCATGCCGAGTTCAGCGCCAATGATCGAGTCGAGCTGACGTGGCAGGGCTGTAACTCCTTGAACGGTAGTAATCCTATTCCTGGGGTGATCCAAACCTTTATCAAGACATTAAGCGCCAGCGAGGCGGCCGATGGTTTTGACATTGTGGTAGTGCCCTACGACACCTTGATTGAACCCATGGAGGACAACGGCTCGGCGACGGCTCAGTACGCACTTTATAAAACCAGCGGCGGGTTTGGCCGCTCGGACATGGATTTTGTAAAAATCACCCGCAAGATGCCCAGTGGCGAGTCGTGTTCTCCGACCCAGGATCTTTGTGAGGATTGATTAACATGAGCCGCCGCCGTCATCGCAATGATGACGCGCTGTTCCTGGGCAATGCGGTGGGTATCGGATACACGCTTCTCTGTTATCCACCCTCTATCGGCGATGTTTGGCCTATGTACGCACGTCGTCAGTGACAGTAAGTGTACGAAATGGAACCGTGCTGCGCGAAAACTTCATGGACTTGAAGTTCATCGCGGACACACAGCTTAACTACCATGAGGGACTATGAAATGTTAACCACTGATAAGGGTTTAACGCCAAAGCAAAAAGCCGCGGCCCATGCCCGCAAATACGCGAGGGAAATACAGGCCAACGCGCCTAAACTGATACTTCCGGCACCGGCAATGAGTCCACTTAACCCGTTGCTGCCCGATACAGCAGACGATGAGAAAAACCAGTTGCCGCAACCTCACGGGGTGTCCTTAGCGGTTAATATCCCTATCTTTGAACGGCCAGGTTCGGATGCAGATGGCACTCCTTATTATGTGCAGTTGCTTTGGAGCGGGGTGCCCGTCGGCCCACGATACTCCGGCAGCTTGCCCATTCTGGACGCCGCTTTCCCGATTGAGTTGGAACTGCCCGCGAGTCAAACGGTCAATGCAGGGCGCTATAGTTTGACCTATGGATTTAACGTGGGCGGAAATCCTAACTATTCTGATGAACTATCGATCAATATCGATAACCTCGCCCCCAATTCGGGCAACGCAGGGAATGTGGTAATTGTACCGGCTGAAGTCGACCGCGATGGGATTACCAAAGAATATCTCGATGCGAATGGATTTGTTGCAGTGACGATTCCTGAGTATGGGGATGCCAAAATAGACGACGTCATCAGAGTGTATTATGGCGTCAGTCAAGTCACGGCCCGGTTGTTTGCAGAGTTCACTCGCCCTGACCTTAATAACGTGGTAACTGTTGAATTAACAACCGCTGATATCGGTACGGTGGAGGGCGAACATGGCATTTATTACACACTGGCTGACCGCGTGGGTAATGTGGGGCCTGCGTCGGGATTCAAACACCTGAATGTAAGACTGAACCCTGCGCCCGCCAACCTGCGGCCGCCCACGGTTCCCTTGGCTGATGACGGGTTGATCGACCTGGCAGATGCGTATCAGGGGGTTGCCGTTGTACTCGAAGACGAATATGACAACTTTCAAGCGGGGCAGGACCAGTTCGCGGTGACCTGGGACGGGCTTGCTCAGCCCCCAGTGACTATTCCGGGATTCCCGGTGTTCGTTAACATTCCATTCTCTGCGGTGAAAAATGGTAATGACGGACCCAAGACGGTGCATGTCAGCTACGCCATTCTACGAGGCACCGATCGCTTCCCTGAAACCGTGGGCGCGGACCCTCAGGTTGATTTGAGAAAACCCGGGCCCGACAACCCCGACCCTGATCCAGGTACCGAAAACCCGGCATTGGCACTGGTGGATGTTCAGGGTGCCGTCACTACGGTGCCCAACAAACTGGAACTGGTCGATGCGGGTCAAGATGCAACCGCAGAGGTTATTATTTACGAAAAATACAAGGCCGGTGACGTCGTTCAGTTGTACTGGAAGGGCGTGGCCGTACCCGCGCCCGGAGGCGAATATAGGGTTATCGGTACTGAGGCCGATGACTTTTTGGTTCCCTTTACCATCCCTTGGGCAGCTATCGACACCGGCGGCAATGATCCTGAACTGCCGGTGCATTACACCATTGCGCATCCCAGTGTGAATGACAACGTAGACACTTCTCGGCCCAGACTGGTTGATGTGCTCATCAAAACAGCGAGCATTCCCAATCCGTTGTTCCAGAACCTGGATACTGATTTCACCGACTGGTTCAATTGCAGCTCGTTGCGTAACGTAGCACCCTTTGGAGTGGTAGCCGTCATTGCAGTGCCTGGCGGCGAACCACAACTAGCGGATCAGGAGCTTGTATTTACCTACCAGGGCTGGAGAGACGCGGCAGGGTCGACATTGATACCCAGCACCACTGCTACGATCCGTTTTACGCCGACGACCAACGAGGCGGCCAACGGGTTTCTCGTCTATGTCCCGTACGAACCGGCAATGTTGGCATCCAGTCCCAACTGGGGCTCTATTGAGTACACCGCCACGATTGATGGCCGTCCAGTGACGTCGCAACGGCATATCGTCAAGACATTCTTTGAAATAGGCGGGGGTGACACCTGTCGTATTCCATTGCCATAGGCTGCTGTTAAAGGAAGGGAAATACCGGTGGCATTTCCCTTCTTCATAATCATTATTTCTTCTGGCTATAACAACTTCAGTGCTCACGTTTAAGCACAAAATAATCACTGTTTTTTGTCTTTTCTCGCTGCTTTCTTTTAAATCGAACTATACCCAAACAGGCAAACTGGAGTTTTGCAGTGTGTTTGTCAGTGGAACAGCGCGTGTTCTGCAACGACGCGTGCCCTTGTTTGACCGTTGAGTGCCTGTAGGAAATTTCCGAGCAATCCTAGGAAATGTCCTACATAAACTCCGGAGGAGGGTCTGTATCGTTCGCCGCCATCAAACTCATGCGTCCACTAACGAGCGCACTTCCACAAAGGAGATGAACGGCCTATGAACACGAAATCAACACCTTACTTTAGTAGTTATTCGCGACACCTGCTTGGCCTAAGTGTTGTAGTCCCAGCCTTGTTGGCGAGCCCAACACTTCTCGCTGCAATCGTCGGCAACGGGCAAACGCTGAATATCAATGGTACGACAGCATCGGACTTTTATGTTGTAACAGGTGCCAGTACACTAAATAGTAATGGAGCAACAACGGAAGCAATTCAGATTGCATCCGGCTCGACGCTGAATATGACCGGCGGCACGACGACCGCCCCAGGAGGGGATGGCATATTCGTTACCGACAGTACGGCGACGATCTCAGGTGGGGCCACTATCAACGGTGAGTACTTGGGCCTTTCTGTCAATAGAACAGGTGGTACAACTACCGGCGGATCGAATGTCACGTTTACAGGGAGTAACGCCAGTGGTGGTGACGCCGGTGCAGAAATTACGGGTTTGAGCAGGTTGGTGCTTAACAACTCAACCGTGACCGGCACCGGTGCAAGCAGCACCGGTTTGAACATCATCGGCGGCGATGTTGAAGCCAACAGCGGAACAACGATCACCGGCAACGTCAACGGTGCACGGTTTTCCCGTGATCAGCAGAACGTCGGCGACAACCGCCTGGTGCTGAATAACGCCAGCCTGCAAGGCGTTACGGGGGCGGCGATTCGAGTCAGTTCCAGCACGATGCCCGCAGTCATCAACGTCAACAACGGCTCGACCCTGAGCGGCGGCAACGGCAACTTGCTGGAAGTTCAAGGCGGCTCGACCGCCACCATGACCGTTGCCAATAGCACGCTCACCGGCAATGTTCAGGTGCAAGGGGGCAGCACCGGCAATCTGATCTTCAACCAGGGCCAGATGACCGGTGACCTGAATGTCGAGGCTGGCAGTACTGGCGCACTGACCTTGAATGACCGCTCGACTTTCACCGGCAGTCTGACCAACGTCGGCAACGTGGCCATTAACAACCAGTCAAACTGGAACATGACGGCCGATAATACCATTGGTGCGCTGAACATGAACGGCGGCCGGGTGACGATGGGCCCGGCCGGCCAGTTCTATCAGTTAAACGTAGGCACCTTGGCGGGTAACGGCACCTTCGCCATGAATGTGGACTTCGCGCAGAACCTGCACGACACCTTGAACGTGACCGGCACGGCAACCGGCGACCACAGCCTGCTGGTCACCAGTTCCGGTCGTGATCCGCTGACGGCAGACCCCGTGACACTGGTTCACACCGCAGCCGGAGACGCGAAGTTTTCGCTGCTGAACGGTCCGGTCGACGTCGGTGCATTCTCCTATGCCCTGACCTCGGCGGTGAACGGTTCAGGCGGCACCGACTGGTTCCTCGACCCGTCGTCGAAAATCATCAGCCCAGGTACCCAGTCAGTGTTGGCGCTGTTCAACACCGCCCCGACCGTCTGGTACGGGGAGCTGACGTCGCTGCGTACGCGCATGGGTGAATTGCGCTTCAATGGCGGTAAGGCCGGCGGTTGGGTTCGCACCTACGGCAACAAATACAACGTGGCCGATGCCAACGGTCTGGGGTATCAGCAAAACCAGCAAGGTTTCTCGCTGGGTGCTGATGCACCCTTGCCGATGGGCGATGGGCACTGGCTGGTGGGGGTACTCGCCGGGTATAGCGAGTCTGATCTGGACCTTAGCCGCGGCACCACTGGCGCGGTCAAGAGTTCGTATGTAGGGGGCTATACCACCTGGCTTGACCCAGACAGCGGCTATTACTTTGATGGCGTGGTCAAGGTCAACCACTTCAGGAACAACGCGAACGTCACCATGAGCGATGGCGAGCGTGCAAAGGGCAACTACAGCAACATCGGTCTGGGGGGCTCGGTAGAATTCGGTCGCCATATCAAGCTTGATAACGAGTACTTCATCGAACCCTTTACCCAACTCTCCGCCGTGGCGATTCAGGGCGCGAATTACGACCTGAATAACGGCATGGACGCCAACGGCGACCACGCCCGTTCACTGTTGGGCAAAGTCGGTATGACCGTCGGCCGCAACTTCACCCTGGCAAGTGGTAGCGTCGTACAGCCTTACATTCGTGGCGCCATGGCCCATGAGTTTGTCAACGCCAATGAGGTAAACGTCAACGGCAACCGCTTCAACAACGACCTGTCCGGCTCGCGCGGAGAACTGGGCGCCGGTGTTGCCGTCAGCATGTCGGAGCGTTTGCAGTTGCATGCGGACTTCGATTACTCCAACGGCGAACATATCGAACAGCCGTTTGGGGCGAATGTTGGGGTTCGGTATAGCTGGTAAACAATATCAGGCGTAACGCATCTAGTAAGACAGGCCCCGTGAATCAGCCACGAGGCCTTTTCTTATGGTGAAGATGCTCAGGAAGCAATGTACTCATTCATGATAATTTTCCCTAAGGGCTTCATCTATAAACCGACAATGACGCATAAGCAAAGGCTTTCAGGGTAAAAAACGCACTACCACTCGGTATAGTGACGACCAGGGCGTCAGCGCCCTTAACGTCAGAAGACCACCAACCCCGCTCTCCATGGGGCCATGATGCTCCGTAATGGGTACGAATTTGCTGGTTTTCATCTCCACTCGGTAAGTGTCCACCAGGGCGTTGATACTCTAAAGCTCCACGATGAATAAAGTCACCGATGTATTCGATTATCCATGCATCGGTAACCGTTACTTGATAGCTCAGCTCGGTCCCGCTGGAATCTCTGACTGTTATGGTGGCTGCGCCATTCTTGAGCGCTCGCACTAGCCCTGATGTTGCATTGATCGAGACTGCTGTTGTGGAGGCTCGGTATGTATACGGAGGAATACCTCCGCTAGCAGACCGTTGAATGGATGTCCCTGCCGCAGGCGCGGCTGGCAACGGTTTGCCATCGTTCCAAATGTACGCCCTGCCACCTAGCGTGACTGGCGAGGTATCAATAACAAAAGGCGGCGTTGCTGGCTGAACCGTAAACGTCCTTACACCAGACTCCGGATTGCTACCATAAAGCCCGCGAGCCTTGATGCTGTAGGACATGACTGTTGTCGACATTGTATACGTCCAATTAATACCAGCCGCCGTTACCGTGCCTAGTGAGCTGGCGCCGTCGAGAATCTGCACCTGTTGGTTGGCAGATGCTGTACCGGTGATTGTTACCTGGGTGTCCCTGGTCGTACCGCCAGCGGGAATCTCGACACCTTTGGAATCCTTGACACTGGCGATGGTTGGCGCGGTGGCGACGGCGACCGTAAAGGTGCGCGCGGCGGACACCGGATTGCTGCCATATACGGCCTTGGCGGTGATGCTGTGGCTGGCCACTGTCAGGGCCGTGAGGGCGAGGGTCCAGTCGCCACTGGCATTGACCGTCGCGGTGCCTTTTGACGTGGTGCCATCGAAGATCTCGACCTTTTGGCTGGGGGCAGCCTTGCCCGCCAGCGTCACGCTGGTGTCAAAGGTGGTACCGCCAGCGGGGATCTCGGTGCCTTTGGAATCCTTGACACTGGCGATGGTTGGCGCGGTGGCGACGGCGACCGTAAAGGTGCGCGCGGCGGATACCGGATTGCTGCCATATACTGCCTTGGCGGTGATGCTGTGACTGGTCAGTGTCAGGCCCGTGAGGGAGAGGGTCCAGTCACCACTGGCATTGACCGTGGCGGTGCCTTTTGACGTGGTGCTGTCGAAGATCTCGACCCGTTGGCTGGGGGCCGCCTTGCCCGCCAGTGTCACGCTGGTGTCGAAGGTCGTACTGCCATTGGGGATCTCGGTGCCTTTGGAATCCTTGACGCTGGCGATGGTTGGCGCAACTGAATCGTCGAAGGTTTTGAAGGTGTAAGCCGCTCTGGGAAATTCGATGGCCGAGTTTTCATCAACGGCACCGTCAAAGGTCACCTTGCACACGACGGTCAGTTGCGAATCATGCCCCAGCTTTTCAAGCTCACTTCGCAGCAGTGTCTCGTTAAGGCCGCTGCTGGCCTGGGCGGCGGACACTTCGACCCCCGTCAGCAAGACGATGGTGTAAATCGCGCCGGTAGAGGTCTTGCCTTCGAGGCGCAACCATACCCGCTGCCGGGCGGCACTAAACGGCCATTTGCCCACTGTTACCTGCGCATTGCCGGTGAATGAACTCAGGATCAACACCTTGCTGGCGTCATTCGCCTGGGTGATGCGAGGTCGCGGCAATTGGTTTTCCGGATCCTGAAAAGTGCTGACCATCAGCTCCAGTAGATCGGATGAACTCGATTGCCCGGAACGAGACACGTCATAGCTGACCTCGACCTGTTTGCCGATGTTGGGGCCGACCACCGAGGCCGGTACCTTGAAATCGACATAGCCGATGGCATTGCCAGGCAGCTCGAGGTCTTGGGAGGTTCCCGCACCGGGCGTGCCCAACCAATTCAGCGTAATGATGTCCGCAGGAATGTCTTGCATGCTTTCGTACTGGGCTCGCACGGTGGCGCCGTTGAGGGCAGCCATTGGATCCAGCACTCGCGTCGGCGCCTCAAGTACGTCAGGAGCAGGCAATTCGCCGATCAAGGAGCCGATGATCAACTCCAGTGTGGCCGAATAACTGAACTGGCCGGTGGCGGCACGTTGGAGGGTATAGCGCACCTTGACCAGACTATTGAGATTAGACGCGATGAGCGCCTGTTCAATTCTGAAAGTGATTGGCTTCCCGGCAATGGGTGTGGTGATGGGCACCCAATCACTGGCGCTGCCGTCGCCCGGTTTTCCGGTCCAGTAATAGGTCAGCACATCGCCGGTCGCGGTGCCAAGGTAGTCCACCAGCAAGGTGGCGCTGTCGGGCACCAAGGCCGGGTCGAGCACGCCGTCAGGGGCCTCGACTACCTTGGGTGCTGGCAGGTCGGCACGAATCTGTTCGACCTTGAGCAGCAGATGTTCGGATTCACTCACCGCAAACAGCGCGTACTTGTCATTGGAGACCCGGTAGTAGAGGTCGAGCGTGCCGCGGTCCAGCGGCGCAATATGGGTATTGCGCACGGGCAGGGTGATGATTTTTCCTTTCTCACCCTCGGTCACGGTGTGTGTCATTTCATGCAAGTAAGGTGTACCGCTGGCCGTGGTGCCCAGCCAAATCACATCGATGAGATCGCCATTGTTCATCCCGGGATACGCGGGGACCTGAACATTCGCCACCGGAGTCGTCGGGTCCAGCAGCTCGCCAACGACTTGGATGATGCTGGGGGCCGGTAACTGTGAAGTGTCACCAATCACTCGGGCAAAGGTGCGTTTGGAAGACTGCGGTGGATCGCCGTTGGCCTTGGTCAGCACATAGGACGCATCCCCGGTGCCTCGTGCGATAGCACGAATATCGGCATAGGGGACTTTCAGCTCGAGCACCGTCGGTATATTGGTCAAGACCACCGCCTCGGTATGCACGATGGGTTTGCCGCTCTGCGGTGTGCCGATCCAGGTCAGGGTAATGGTATCGCCCGCCGCATAGGGGCCCCCCCTCGCGATGATTTGTACCGTCACGTCCTTCTTGGCCAGGCTGATCAGATCGATGTCGCCGTTGACCGCTTCCTTGATGATTGGCGCGTCCAGGCGCCAGGCGCCGGCATCGACCAACACGTTTGTGCTGAGGGACCAATCTGAGGAGAAGTTCCAGACTTCATCGAACACCTCGTACTCCACCAACAGCGCAGCGCTGTCGCCGCCGGCCAGAATGGCCGCCTGATCGACCAGCAGAGTGATGGGTGCGGTGCCATTGGCCTGGTCTTCAGTCACCTGCTGGTGAAGGATAACGCTGCCCCATTTCAGTGAAACGGTGTCGCGTGCAGCCCGAAACGGGTAGTGCTCGATTTCCACCGGCACGCCTCTGGCGGCCCAGGCGGCATCGACGCCGTTATCGATGACGTCCTGTGGGAGTTTGGGTTTCTTCAGTTCCGAATGCCCGGGTAGGTGCGGATCTTTATCCGTTCCCCCCGGACGATCGAGCTTGACCCGCACCCGTAGGGGGACCGAGTCTTCAGGGACATTACTGCCGACTCGGGTCAGTTGGTAGAGCACTTTTTCGGCCCAGTCGGGGAGTATTTTTTCAATGGGCAGATAAATGAACAGTCGCTCGTTGACCTCGGTAAGTAGCACCTCTTTGAAGGCGATTTCCACGTCCTCCCAGAAAATACGATGCCGGTCGCCTGCTCGCATCTCCTGATAGGGATCGATGACGCTGAGTACTCCCCCCGGGTCGTCAGTGACGATGGAAATATTGACCCCGCCATCGCCGCCGACGACGGGCATCACCATGCCCGCAATCAGCAGCGGGCGCAGCGCGAGGGTGGTGATGTCACGGTTGATCGGTGGAAACAGGAAGGGCTTGAAGCTGGTCATGATAAACGTCCTTGTCGGCCCGGGGGGCGGGCGGTGTAAGTTGATTGGGTAAAAACAGCTAATACCCACTGGAGCCCATGGAACTGCGTTGTGCAGAGGGCTTTCCTGCGGCTATTTGCTCCTGCGGGTTGTAGTTGAATATTCGGCCGTCCGTGGCCGTCAACGTCATGGTGACGATAGGCAAGAAGCGTCGGGTTTGTTGGAAGTAATCGCGCTGGATGAATTGCGCAGGCTCAAGGCCCGTGGTCCCCGATTGATAGAACAGCGCTTCGAGGGGGAGCTGACTGGGGATGTCTTGCGGCCAGGCGGCTATCATGATTTCGTTCCAGCTTTGCTGGAGGCTGGGCAATAGGGTCCGAACTTCGATACTTAACTGAAATTGCGGAGCAGTTGCCGTAAAGGCGCAGCTTTGGTTTGGTGTAGTTGAATATTGCGCTTGCCAGGCTGCGAGGGTCGTCACACCCAATGCGTCGCAAACACCTCTAAACGTGCAGGCATCTGGAGAACCTGTAGTACCTGCGTCATAAGGGTAGGCGCAGCGTAGGATTGGGGAATAAGCGCTCGGCGTTGAGAACTCCTTAAACATAAAGCCGAACGGTCGGTTGTAAACCAGGTTTGTAAATCCCACATCAACCCGGCCGTAGGAAAACGAAACACCGTTGCTGCTATTCGAACTCGGACTTGGGTCCCAGGCATGGAAGGCTGTCGTAGCTTCGGTAGAGCGAAACAAGACGCCATTGCAATAAAAACTCGCCCGGCCATCAGGACATTCCGGTGAGGTGTCGGCATACCGAGCATTGAGCCGGGATGCCACTTCATAGCCGATATACAACTGATCCTGCAGATTGAAACCGAAGACTCCGGCGCCAGAATCCGTCAGGTCCATGCGTAAAATCGGCAGCCACTGGCCTGTCGAGTTGAAGTAATCCCGTTGATCCAGTTGGGCACCAAGTAGCGCGTCGGTCTGGGTCAGGTCATAAAACAACGCGTCAATGGGGATGAGCAGTGGCGCCTGATCGTCCCAGTTTTTGATCAGCAGTTCGTTAGGTTTGGCTGACTGCTCAGTGTCGATGCGTTCATGCGCTTCAAGGCTGGCCTTGAATTGTTCGGGGACACGGCTGCTCAGGGAGCATTGGCGCGTTGGCTGATAATTTTGCTGTTGAAAGTGTGCCAGCCCGCCTGAGGCGTCGACAATACCTAACGCGCTGCATGAGGACAGATCCTCTGCCGCCGGGTTCGCGCGTGCTGGCAATCCGCATCCATTGTCAGGGCGGTTGCTTTCGACGCCGGTGGCAAACGGATAGGCGCATAACACCTCCAGTGTCTTACCCTGGCTGATGGCCGTGAATGGATCACTGAATACGACGCCATTTTTTTGCGCGAGTGCCCGGGTACCTATATCCGCTCGTAGATAGGAAAAATCTTCGGCGCCCAAGGTGATGGCATCGGCCGTATGTTTCCAGAAACCACCGGCGGGTTCCGACGGTACGCCTCTGACCAGCACGCCACTGCAAAAAAAAGCGGGATGGTTGCCGACGCAAGCAGCCGGGGTGCTTTTATAGCGGGTATTGAGAAGCTGCGCGATCTCAGGACCGGTGATGGCGTGAACAGTGCTGCTGCTGAGTAATAGCACCAGCAGCAGGCCCTTGATCCGCCGAATGTGCATATCCATGTCAATTAAACCTCCTTGTTTTCCGAGACGTCATTCACCCCAACGAAATGCCCACGGCCGGGAGAAAGGTATCGGCGCTGTAGCTGCTCGCATTCTCGTTGACCTGCGAACCATTGAGGTCGTAGGCCCACGCGGTATCGGCGCCCAGCACATCACCGGTCCAGACGGGGTAATTCAGCCATCCCAGGTAACTGGCTACCGCTCCGCTGCTCGGGTAATACAAGGTCCAGAACCGCCTGATTTGCGCCAGCGAAACTGGGCTCAAGTTCGCCGCCTGGCAAGTGCGTTGCAAGCCGTCCCAGTCCGCACTACCGCTCAGAAAGTGAAGGTGTTTGATGCCCTTGATGATCAATGTATAGCTGCGTGACTCACCGCCAGCATCGACCGCCGTAATCTGGCACGAGCCATTGAGGTTTGCCGTCACTTCGCCAGTGGTTGCATTCACGCTGGCGATAGTCAAGTCGCTGCTGCTGTAGGCATAAGGGCTGACACCCCAGGTCGCGTCGAATGACATACGGGCAAACGCGGGCGTTACTAGGGGCGGTTTTATGCTCGAAACAATGTAGTTTTCCGCGCTGAGATCGACATTGACTTCTCCCTCAAAACCGCCACCGAGGGCGAGTTCCAAGGGCTGCGACGATACCCGTTCACCTTGATAAGGCTGAACCTCATAACTCAACAGAATCGGATTGTCCGCGCTTTCTGAGAACACCTGGGCAGGTACCGCAAAGGCGACGTCCTTACCGGCGGCGGATTGGCTGATTCGGATGTCGTCCGCATAGTCGCCGACACTTAAATAAACATGATCAAGGTACGCCATGTTGTCGTAGGGTTTGATTCTGACCGTGGCTCCGTCTGCTGGCAGGTTAGCGGGATCCAGCACCCCGTTCGGCGCCTCGTCCACACTGGGCGCGAGAAGGGTGAGTCTAGGAGCGGCTTTGCGGTTGCGCTTCATGATCGACTCCTTGTCGATGTCCGTGAATACGCTCGGCCCATGTGTGGTGTGCCGAGAGTATTCAGGGTCACAGGAACGTTATCGGGCTCTGATCGCTGGACTGGCGTTACGGGCCGACCATCGACTTGCCTGCAAGGCTCTGCCGCGCGATGCCGCATTCGCCAAGTAGGTAACCTTGCCCACCAATTGGTCTTGCACGGTGCTACTGTCACCGCCACCCGTAGGATGACCCCAGGTTACGACGCGCCCATCGGAGGTCAGGGCGACGAAGCTGTGAGTGTTGCCGTATAGGGCTTGCACCTGGGTCAGTTGAGTGGAGACCGCCGAGGTGTCGCCCCCCAAAGTGACGTCACCCCAGGCGACCACGGTTCCGTTTTTGCGCAGCGCTGCAAAGGCTTCCGATGACCCGGCCACCTGCACAATGTCGTCCAACCTGGCAATGTCCTCAGGAATGTCTCTACCGCTTTCCGCTCTGCCACCCCAAGCCACCACATGGCCGTTGCCTCTGATGGCGACGAAGGTCTCCGAGTTGCTCGCCACTGCAACAATATCGGTTAAGGCGGCTATTAAGGGCGGCGGCGTGTTGCCAAAGCTGGGAAACCCCCAAGCCACCACTTGCCCAGTGGCACGGCGCACGGCGAAGGCCGTGGTATTAGCGCAGCTCAACTCTATAATGTCGGTCATCGAGGCGATCTCGTCGGGGACTGTCCCGCCGCAGGTGGCATTGCCCCAAGCGACAATGCGACCGTTGCCCCGCAAGGCGACAAATGCCCCGTAGTTTCCCATGACCTCCACGATATCGGTCAATTCCGCGATGTCTGAAGGAACCGTTCCTCCCATTTCTGCGTTCCCCCAGGCCACCATTTCGCCGCTCCGGCGCAGCGCCGCAAACGCTGACCCGGCACCGCAGATCCGCGTGATATCTGTGTAGCTATTAATCGGTGCTGGTACCTCGCCACCGTAGGCAGCAGCGCCCCAAGCCACCATATGACCAGTGGTCTTGATACCGACAAAGGCCCAGCTATTGCTGGTTACTTCAACGAAGTCGGCCGGTGAGACGCCGTTCATGGCGCCCCCTTCCGCCTCCGTGCCCCAGACGACTACCTGACCATTGATCCGTCGCCCCGCGTAGGCACTGCGGGTACTACGAACTTCGACAATGTCGCTCAGTGTGATGATGGTTGATGGGATTTTTGCTCCGGTATCGGGATGGCCCCAAGCCACCATATCGCCTGAATTGCGGAGTGCAACCAGCGCAGCGCGGCCGGCAATTTCGGTATCGATGCCATTACCGATGATATTGGCCGGATTCAACGTGACTGAATCATTAGCCGAACTTACTCGCAGGGGTTTCCAGGGTTGGCTGTCACGCAAGGTCGTGGCGGTTGTCTCGGTGGTCTCGCCCTGATATTGCCATTGCGCCATGAGCGGTTGCTGGGTCTTGGCGTCGAAGGCGCTCAACAGACGTGCCGCCCCCGATGCTCGGTAACTGCTGCGGCTGTAGCGAGCGCCCATGACGTTTAACGTGCCGGAACCGGCCTGGCTCAAAACGTTGTACTCGGCAAGGTTCGAAGGGCCGTCTGTGCTGCCCGCAGCCCGTAGAACGGTGTAATCAAGTTCAATGCTGAAGCCGTCATTGGCGTGCACGGTGGCATAGACCACGGGGATACGCAGCTCGCCATTGCCGGTCACCGGAACCGTTAGTTTGATCGAACCCGGCCCTGGTTGGCCTCTCCAATCCAGTAGTACGGTATCCCCCTTTTGCAACGCGGCGCCGGCGCCAATCAGCACCGTGGCACCGCTCAAGGCATCATTGGGGTTGAGGGTGTCAGTGCCTTTGGCTTCAACAATAATGGGGGCTGGCAACTTGGCGCCTGCGCCTTTACTGACCGAAAATTTAAGCGGGTCTGAACCCAACTCGCCGCCTTTAATGAGTTCGGATCGACAGGTCACAGTAACGTTAGCCCTAAGACTAGTGGTCACAGTTGCATAAGGAACCGTGAACACGACGGGTTTACCAACCATGTTGCCAGTGACCGATTTACTGTTTTCGTAAGGTGCCGAACCTTTGTCGTCGACCCACTTGAAATACACCTGGTCACCGGCTGCCATGACGTCATACGCCGCCACCTCAGCGCGCGCTCCACCGGTGGGTACATCGTCGATATTCAATTCGCCGTCGTTCGCGCCCTCCAGGGTCACTTGCAGCAGCGCCTGCTGCCCTTCGCCGATTTGCAAACTCAATGCGTCGGAGGCACTGGTGCCCCCGTTGTTCCAACGCTCTACCCAATATGACGCCTGGACGGTACCGCCGTCGTTGCCCTCGATCAGATCGAACCCGATCTCGAACGGCACCGGGTGTTTGGCGGTCTCGGTACTGAGCTTTATCCAGTCTGAGTCGGGCCCGGTCTTGGAGCCCTGCCATTCGTAGTGCACTTGGTCGCCACTGTGAATGCCGTTGTACAGGGGCACGATCAGTTGAGTGCCATCGGGTACATCCGCAGGCTTCAATATGCCATCAACCTGGCCGACGACCGTCGGTACCGGTAATTCCGCCAGGGGCTCGCCCACGGTCAACAGCGTGGCGTGCAAGGATTCCCGCAGGAGGCCGTCGCTCTCGATGAGGTAGTAGAGCTCCAGCGTACCGCCCTTGATAGCGGTGAGATGCAAGCCCTGAACACGCATGACAATGGGTAGCTTGTTTGTGGTTTCGTTGTGGGTGATCGGGTGTAGGGGCAGTTCAGGTAAGTAGATGCTCAAATCCGGGCGGGTGCCGAGCCATTTCAGCTCGATGGTCTGGCCATCCTCCATGGAATCATCCCAGGCTATTTCTATACGAGCTGTGGGTAGCATGGGATCAAGTGCGCCCTGCATGGCGTCCAGGGCTACGGGAGGCTTCAAGCGTGCGATCTCTCCGATGATGCTAATGAAGCTGCCTTTAGAAAGAATGTCGGGGGAGCTATTGGCTTTGATGATCCGGTAGGTGAACACGGCCTGAGTTTGGGCCAATGAGCGAACCTCGGCGTTGAATCCCGAGATTTCCACCACGCTAGGAACGCTAGTAATGGTTTTGGACGGCAGCATGATGTCTAGGGGGGTGCCGTCCGCTGTCGTACCTTTTAGGTTCACGATCAGTTGGTCGTCCTTGGCGAAGTTAACGCCCGTGACGATGACTTGCGCCGTTACTGGAGAGTCACCCAACGCATCCAGATCCAAAACACTGTTGAAGGCCTCCTTGATGATCGGGGCCTCGGCGCGTGAACTGCCGGTATCCACTACGATGCGTATTTCGGCACTCCAATCCTCGGACCGGTTATCCACAACGTCGTACACCTCGAAGGCGACCGCCAACCCATCCGACCCCGAATCACCGGCCGCGAGAATGACGGTTTCGTCCACAGTGATTACGATGGGATTGCTCTTAGGGGTTGTGGCTTGGTCTTTGGTCACCGTGTGAGGCACGAACTGCCCGCCCCAACTCAAGCGGATGACATCATTCTCTGCGATGTTCGGGTACGGCTCAATCGTGACGGGCACCCCTTTCTTGGCAGTGTCCTTATCCACGCCACCCTGAACGATTTCAATCGGGAGGGACAACTGCAGTTCAGAGTGGCCCGGCGTATCACCGTTTTGGTCGTGTCCGCCCGGGCGATCAAGTTTGACGTAAACCTTTACCTCTTGAGAGGTTTCCGGGTTACTTCCCAATCGTGTTACTCGATAGCTCAACGTCGTGGCGCCGTTGGTCAAGCGTGCCGTCGGAATGAACATGACGATCCGCTGACCCTCCTGATCAAGATTGATTCGTTCCGATCCGACAACATCGCTGCCCCTTAAAACCTCCAGGTTGTCGCCCTGGCTCATGGGAGTCCAAGGCCCGATGTACAACTGCAAGCCTCTGTCCGGGAAATTATCCGCGGCGGCGGCAACGTTAATGCCCCATGCTCCGTCTGGAAGAGGGCCAGTGTGGCCAGGGATTTCCAGATTGGGGAGGGCAAGTGGCTCAACGCTGGAGTCAGGTGAAACAGAGAGGTCGGTGTTCATGGTAAGACTTCCTGTCTAGGGGATGGATACCTCGTTATTGAATGCCTAAATTATGGAGCTGCCTACTGTCAGAAATGACAGGTTTTAGCGAAAAAACGGTCCGTTTGTCGGCCACGTTAAGGCGGACCGTTCATCGTTTTCGAAGCCTTCACGGCGGACCAGTACGTTTACGAAGATCAGTTTGAGGCGCTTTCTGTTTGCGCCATCAATCGTGACAACTCAACGTTCGCACTCCGGCCCTTGTTGATCGCCGACATAGTAAACCCGGTATTCGAACACCGGGATGGAGTGGTTTTTCAAACCAAGCGCAAAAGCTCAGTCCGCTATGACCAACGATGAATCGGCCATCCTTCCTTTTCAGCGTATTCACGCAGCGCAGGATCAGGATTAACCACATGCGGGTGCTCAACCTTCAACAACAGCGCCAAGTCATTACGCGAATCTGAATAAAAGCTCGCGCCGTCCAGCGTTTCGACTTCACGTGCGAGCCATTCCATCAAACGGGTGACTTTGCCTTCGCGGTAGGTCAAGACGCCGGTGGTGGCGCCGCTGTACACGCCGTGAGTGACTTCCAGTTCGATACCCAGCACTTCATCAATGCCAATCCGTGCGGCGATGGCTTTGACCAGATGCGTGCCCGAGGCGGAGATCACCAGGATCCGGTCGCCGGCTGCGCGGTGGTTGGCAATGGCGGTACACGCTTCGCTGTAAATAATCGGTTCGATAAAGTCTTCAACCCAGGGCTCGACCAAGTGATCGACTTCTTCCGGGGTGCGCCCGGCCATGGGTTCCAGGCTGAAGGCCATGTAGTCCTCCATCGCCAGCTCGCCTTTGCTGTAAGCGGCCATCAGTTCGTCGTTTTTACGCATAAACGATTCTTTGTCGACCCAGCCGAGGCGCGCCATCTGTTCGCTCCACAAGCTGGCGCAATCGCCGCCAATCAAGGTTTCGTCCAGGTCAAAAATTGCTAAAGCCATTACTGCTGTCCTCTAAATGTTCCAATCCCTGGTTAGTGCGGCGTTGTTTCTAGGCAACTTCACACAGCGCCGAAGGATCGATGCTTAGTGTTACGCGCCGACCGTCTGGGTGCAGGTCGTCAGCGGAGCGGTTGAGGACGTCGACCACCAGTTCCACGCCGCGGGCTTCGACCCGGTAGCGGATGACGTTACCCAGCAGGCTGTGGCTGCGTACTTCGCCGTCGAGTTCGCCGCTCAGGCTCAGTTCGATGGCTTCCGGGCGAATCGCCAGACGGGTGTTGATCGGCCGTTGCAACAGACGGCTGGCGCTGTTGGCATCAAGCAGGTTGTAGTTGCCGATGAAGCCTGCTGCGAACACATCGATAGGCGCGGTGTACAAAGTTTCAGCGTCGCCGCTCTGCACGATCCGGCCCTGGTTCATCAGGAAAATCCGGTCAGACATGGTCAGCGCTTCTTCCTGATCATGGGTCACGAAAATGGTGGTCAGGCCCAATTCACGCTGAATAGCGCGGATTTGTTCGCGCAGATGTTTGCGAATCCTTGCGTCCAGCGCTGACAGCGGTTCATCCAGCAGCAACAAGCGTGGTTGGGTCACCAACGAGCGGGCCAACGCCACGCGCTGGCACTGGCCGCCAGACATCTGATGCGGGTAGCGATTGGCGAAGTCTGTTAGCTCCACCAGCCGAAGAATCTCGCTGACGCGTTTGCGGCTGTCATCAGCGTTGACCTTTTGCATACGCAAGCCGAACGCAACGTTTTGCTCGACGTTCATGTTGGGAAACAGCGCATAACTTTGAAAGACCATGCCGATACCGCGTTTTTGCGGCGATACCGGAACGAGGTCTTGGCCATCTAATAAAATCTGCCCACTGGTGACTGACGTCAGGCCGGCAATACAGCGCAGCAGGGTGGATTTACCGCAACCGGAAGGGCCGAGGAGGGTGACGAATTCACCTTTTTTGATCTCGCAATTGATGTCACTGAACACCGCAGTGCTGGCGTAGTTCTTTTGCAGGTGTTCGACGCTGACGAAACTCATTGGTCTTTGTCCTTGTTCAGTAAATTGGCAACCCAGGTCAGTACCAGCACGAACATGAAGTACGAGATCACCAGCGCGCTGGTGAAATGGCCGCTGCTGTTGCGCATGTTATTGAGATAGACCTGCAAGGTTTCGTAACGGGTACCGACCAGAATGTTGGCGAACACGAATTCACCGAACAGGAAGGAGAATGACAGCAGCAGCGCGACCATCAGCCCTTTGCGCAGGTTGGGCAGTACCACCAGAATGGCGGCTTGCCAAGTGCTGGCACCGAGCAATTGGGCGGCGTCCATCAGGTCGCGCAGGTTGATCGCTTGCAGGTTATTGGTGATCGCCCGGTACATGAACGGCAACGCCACGGTGAAGTAGCAACCGATCAAAATCCACGGAGTGCCCACCATGGCAAACGGCCCGGAGCCGTATAGCTGCAACAGGCCTACCGAAGACACCACCGGCGGCACGGCGAACGGCAGCAGGATCAGGATGTTCATCAGGGCATCAAGCTTGGGAAAGTGGTAATTCACCACGAACAGTAGCGGCAGAATCAGTACCACCGAGAGTATCAGCGAACCGACACACACCAGCAGCGATTGGCCAAACGCATGCAAGAAGCGCGGATCACTCCACAGCTGCTCGTACCATTTGAACGTAAACCCGCTGGGCAGAATGGTCGCCGACCAACTGCTGGCCAATGAATAAATCAAGGTGCCAGCCAGTGGCAACAGCAGAATGATGAATAACAAATAAACCACGACGCGGTGGTACACGACGGCGGTACCAGATTCAGCGCGCGACATGGTAGCTCCTCTTCAATAGCCATTGATGGACGATGGTCACCAAGGTCATCAAGCCCACCAGAATCACTGCCAGGGCGCTGGCCATGTTTGGATCAAGGGTGATGTCGCCGGAGACCATGGCCGCAATACGAATCGGCAGCACGTTGAAGTTACCCGTGGTCAACGCGTACACCGTGGCGTAGGCGCCAAGGGCGTTAGCCAGCAAAATCACAAAGGTACCGATCAGTGCGGGGGTCAGCACCGGTAAGCCGATGTGCCGCCAAAACTGCCAGCCACTGGCCCCGAGCAGCGAAGCCGATTCCCGCCAGTCTTCGCGCAGGGCGTCAAAAGCCGGATACAGCAGCAACACGCCCAGCGGGATCTGGAAGTAGGTGTAAAGAATAATCAGACCGGTTTCCGAGTACAGGTTGAAGTCCTGAATAATCCCGGCCTGCTTGAGCATGATGGTGATGGTGCCGTTGAACCCCAGCAAGATAATGAAGGCAAACGCCAACGGCACACCGGCAAAGTTGCTGGTCATGTTGGCGAACGCATTGACGAAATTGCGCAGCCGCGAATCGACTCGGCGCAGGGAGTAGCTGCCCAGTACCGCGATAAGTATCCCGAACACACTGGACCAAAAACTGATTTCCAGGCTGTGACCAATGGCTTGCAGATAAAACCGTGAGCTGAAAATTTCGATGAAGTTTGCCAGCCCCCAGCCTTCGTCTTCCGACTGCACGCTGTTGATCAGCACCCACACCAGCGGTGCGATCTGAAACACGATAAAAAATACGGCGAAGGGCACCAGGCAGAGTGCGGCCAGCCATTTGCCGCGGACTGACTTCACTTCAACAGCTCCTTGCATACTGTTTTGTCGTGGGCAATCCCGAGCAATTGGCAGATGGTGCCACACATTTCTGTCTGCTTTGGGGCGGCATTGGGCTCAAGGCTGAAGGCGTCTCCGATGACGAACAGCGGCACCTCGCGCTCTTCCGGAAGCAAACCATTGTGCGAACGGTCATTATTCATGCCGTGGTCGGCCGTAACGATTACCTGATAACCGGCGTCGAGCCAGTTTTTCAGGTGTTCGGCAAGAATCATGTCGACGGTACGCGCGCTGTTGCGGTATTGCGGGGTGTCGAGGCCGTGCTTGTGCCCGGCGTCGTCGATGTTCATGGAGTGCACCAGCAGGAAGTTGGGCAGGTGCCGTAAACGCAAGCTTTCGGCGTCAACGAACAAGTGCGAATCCGGGTAATGATCGTTGTAGTAGAAGTGCCCGTGCTGGATCTTCAGGCTGGTGTCATCGGTATGACGGTCCCGGGCCGGGTTAAACGGCGAACGATTATACAGCTCGCTGACCCAATGGTAGGCCGCTGCGGCGGTAGTGAGGCCTGCCTCAGTGGCGTAATGAAAGATGCTGCGTTGGTTCGACAGCCGCGTAACGTTGTTGTGGACGATGCCGCTGTCAATTGGCTTCACGCCGGTAAGGATGCATTCATAAAGCGGTCTTGAAAGTGCCGGTAACTCACACTCCATTTTGTATAACACCGCGCGTCCTGCGCTGGCGTAGGCTTGGAGATGGCCCAGAGTGTTTCGGGCGACCTTATGATTAAGCCCATCGAGCAGCACCAGGATGACGTTGTGTTTCATGGGGAAGGCTCCGTGTTTGCAGATGTACTCACCAAATCCGTTCGCGGGCAAGCCTGCTTCCCCGGTAGATTCATGTACGTCATGTATCCAGTGGAATCAGACCTGCCCGCGAAAGGGTCTTACTTCATGTCAATAATGACTTGCTCGTTCCACTTCTTCGGCAACGACTTGGCGGTTTTTTCCCAAGCGTCTGCATCTTTGATCGGTGTCACGTTCTTGTATTGCTCGTTGGGCAACAGTTTAGCCTGCACGTCAGCGGGCAGCTTCAAGTGATCAGCGCGGATTGGACGCGCATTGCCTCGTGCCAAGTTGATTTGGCCTGCATCACTGAAGATGTATTCACGCGTTAGTTTGGCTGCATTCGGGTGCTTGGCGTATTTGTTGATAATGGTGGTATAGCCTGAAATTACTGAGCCGTCAGACGGGATCAGCACCTCGTAGTCGTCTTTATTGACCATCTTGTTGCGATAGCTCAAACCGTTAAAGTCCCAAACGACGCCGACTTCGATTTCGCCTTTTTCCATGGCGGCAATGGTCGGGTTAGCCAGTGACAAACGACCTTCCTTTGCGAGCTTGTTGAACATCAATAGCGCCGGTTCGATGTTCTTTTCATCGCCACCTTTGGCAATCGCGGCAGCCAGCACACCATTGGCGGCTTGAGCGGCGGTGCTTACGTCACCGATGGAGACTTTGTATTTGCCTTTCTCCAGATCAGCCCAGCTTTTCGGGGCGTCGGAACCGTGCAGCAATTTCTTGTTGATGATGAACGCGATGGTGCCGGTGTAGGCCAGGGCCCAGTTACCGTCTTTGTCTTTAGCCCAATCCGGGACTTGAGCCCAGGTACTTGGTTTGTACGGCTGGGTGACGCCCTGCTTCACAGCGATAGGCCCGAATGCGGCGCCAACATCACCGATGTCCGCACTGGCGTTGTCTTTTTCCGCCGCAAACTTGGCGACTTCTTGCGCCGAGCTCATGTCGGTGTCGATGTGTTTCAGGCCATAGGTTTTGGCCAGGTCGTCCCACGTGCCTTTCCAGTTGGCCCAGTCATCGGGCATGCCGACGCTATTAACCGCACCTTCCGCTTTGGCGGCGGCCTCCAGGGTTTGCAAGTCGGTTTCTGCTGCCGTGGCTGCGGTGCACAGGGCAATGGTCGAACTTAACAGTGATGCCAGGAAAATATGTTTCATCCGAAGCTCCTTAGGGCGTTATAACGCTGCATTTTTATCGACGGTGATGCGGTTGGGTTGGTCTAGGTCAGCAATACATGAGCCAATCTAGGCGTAGTGCATGACACTTTAATGTCGGCATCCGTTCTGCAATGGTGATGCCCAGCTAACCACCTGCTGTGGTGAATAAGCGTAGACCACAGTTAAGTAATTGATATTTATTAAGTTAGTATTTTTAAAAATGGTTTTTGATAACGGATTTCAACAGCTTGTCATCTATCAGTCATGAGGAGTGACTACGCTTGTTAAGAGCAGCAGGACGGTATTTACCCTTGGTTCTGCCCAATAACGGAGCTGGACTAGTCCAGATAGGTAACGTTGATGCGCGAAGATGCTCCAAAAGCGGTGACAGCCATCGGTCTGGCCTTGCAGGAACAGATTGAACACGGTCTTTTACCACCCAGTAGCAAATTGCCCGCCGAGCGCAAGCTCAGCGAACTGTTCGACACCACACGCATCACGGTGCGCGAAGCATTGTTGCAATTGGAAGCGCAGGGGTTGGTGTACCGCGAAGAACGGCGTGGCTGGTTTATTTCACCGCCGCGCCTGGCTTATGATTTGATGCGCCGTAGTCACTTTCACGCCATGGTTAGGGCTCAGGGCCGGGTGGCTGAAACCCAAGTGATTTCTGCGCGCCTGCTACCGGCGTCGGCGCAGATGTGCGGGTTGCTGCAACTGCCGGCATTTTCCAGCGTGATCCAGATCTGCAGAGCGCGGCGGATCGATCAACGATTAGTGCTGTATGTGGAGCACTACCTCAATCCGGAGTATTTTCCACAGATACTGAACTTCGATCTGAATCAATCCCTGACCGAGTTATATGCGAGCCACTATGGCATTCGGTACGGGAAGGTTCGCTTTGAAATGGTCCCGACCGCGTTACAGATCGACGCGGCAGCGGCGTTGAAAGTGTCGCTGGGTAGCCCAGGCTTACGCATCGAACGGGTTAACCATGATCAGCAGGGCAGGCTGATTGACTGCGATATCGAATATTGGCGGCATGATGCGATACATGTGAGCGCGGTGGTGGAGGGCTAAGACTTGTTTGCCGGGGTTATGTTTCCACTGTTGTCACGTTGCCCGCCAGCGCGTTCACCTGCACACTCAACCTCGGCGTCGCCAGATCCAGCCCCGCTTCATCCAGATGTCGCTTCAACATCAAATTGAACGCCCGCGACACTTCCCATTGTTTGATCGGCGCCGTCTTGAAGCGCGCCCGCAATATGGCACTGCCAGATTCAAAACTTTCGATGCCCTGAATCTCTAGCGGTGACCAGATACTGCGTCGTTCCAGTGGGTCGGCGCGCATTTTGTGTCCGACCTCGCGGATTATCTTTATGGCGTCATCGATGTTCATGTTGAACGGAATGGCGATGCGGAAGATCGCGTAACCAAATTCCCGCGAGTAGTTTTTGATGCTCTTGATTTCGCTGAACGGGATGGTGTGAACAATGCCGTCAATGTCGCGCAAACGTACGGTGCGAATGGTCAGCCCTTCTACTGTGCCCATGTGCCCGCCAACGTCCACGTAGTCATCGATGGCCAACGAGTCCTCGATGATGATGAACAGGCCAGTGATCAAGTCCGCCACCAATGATTGCGCGCCGAAGCCGATGGCCAGGCCGATGACGCCCGCGCCGGCCAGCAGCGGGGTCACGTTCATGCCCATGTTCGCCAGCGCGACTATCAGCGCGATGATGAAAATGGCCACGAACAGCACGTTGCGGATCAGCGGCATCATGGTTTGTGCTCGGGCGTTGGCCACGCCTTTTCGCGAGCGGGTCAGTGCGTGATGCACGGCGGTGTCGCTAAGAATCCAGACCAGCCATGCGAACAACAAGGTGCCACCGAGACTAAACAACTTGACCACAATTTCGTGTCCGTCGCCCTCGGCAAAGCGGATCAATGACAGCCCCCACACGCGCAGGCCCAGCTCGGTAAACAGCAGCCAAACCGAAAGGTGTGCCAAGGTGTAGACGAAGTTTTTCAGCCGTTCAGAGTACAGCGCATGGCGTTTGTAGCCGTGATGCGGGCGCAATGCATGGCGCCGTACCAAGCCGTTGATGACCATGCACAGCACCAGCAGTACCGTGCAAATCAACGCCTCACGCAAGGCGGTGCTGGTATCGCCGGCCGAAAAAAAGGTCGCAAACAATGACACGCCGACCAACATCAGCGCGGGCACGTACCAATAGGTGCCGAGAATTTCAATGGTGTCGCTCAACGCTCGGCGAGTCAGACGGCGAGCCAGCGGCTGATTGCGAATCAAGTGCGCAATAGGTCGGCGGAAACGCAGAATGAATAGCCCGGTGGAGATCGCCGCCATGACATTGGCGAACGTCGCGGCGGTATGCGCCAGATGCTCGCCGAGGCTGGCAATCAAGCGTGGGTCGCTTAACGCTTCGCCGAACGCTGCAAAACTGCCGATGGTCCACAGCGGCCTAAACGCTTGATGGCGCAGAATAAACAGTGCGCGGTGGCGATGGGGACCGTCCAGCAGCGAGAAGGCAATCACGCACACTGCAGAAAACAATGTGCCGACCACCAGCGCGTAGGCCAACACCATTGCCAGGTCTTTGCCCAGCGAGGAGGGCAGCGAATAGCTCAAGTACACTGTGATGATCAGTGCCACCAGCCACGGCCCCAACTTTCGCAGGGCGAAGCGCAGCATGTCCCAGATTCGCGGGTTTTGTGGCAGGTCTTCTGACAGACCATAACGAACGCGCACCCGGTGGCCGAACCAGATCAGCCCCGCCGCCAATAGGCCCCAAATTGTGAGCACAACCGCGAAACCTAGGATCACCGGTAACCATTGATCAGCCGGTGGCGTAAGCGCGACGAACTCCTGTCGTGCCAAGAAGAGTTCTTCGGACCAACGATTGGCCGGGCTGTCTTCGCCTGAAAACTGCGTCTCGAAGCTGCTGAGGGTGCTGCCGATTAGGCCTAGCACGCCTGTCTCTGCCGGGGGTTGGGCTTTTCGGGTGTTGTCGCGAAGCTTTTTCAGGTCATCGAGCAGCTTAGTGCGCTGTTGATCGTTTTCCAGAGTCTTGATCACATCGTCCAGCGATTGCCCTAGTGGCTCTTGCGCTTGAGGCTGGGCTTTTGACGACTCCGCAAGAATGCCCGGCAGGGTTAGCGCATGAGCGGTGGTGAAGGGCAGCAAACCCAGAAGGCAGAGCAGGAACGCGCGAAGAAAAACAGGCACTGGGCAGAGAACCTCAAAAGCGAAGTGACAGGGGCTGCGTCATGGCAAATCATGGCTCGCGTAAAACGCCGTTAATACTTTTACCAGATGCGCCAGGTCCTGGCTGCCCGCTAGTTCACGGATCGAGTGCATGGCGAAGGTTGGCAAGCCGATGTCCACGGTGCGAACTCCCAAATGACTGGCCGTGATCGGCCCGATGGTCGAGCCGCACGCCATGTCGCTGCGCATCACAAAGCTCTGCACCGGGACTTCTTGCGCCATGCACAAATGGCGGAAGAAACCCGCGGTTTCGCTGCTGGTGGCGTAACGCTGGTTATTGTTGACCTTGATCACGGGGCCGGCGTTGAGTTTGGGGCCGTGATTGCTGTCGTGCTTCTCTGCGTAGTTCGGGTGAATGCCATGGGCGTTGTCCGCCGAGATCAGCAGCGATTTTTGGATTGTCCTTACGTAATCTTCGGCATCGGGCATCAGGCGCTGAAGGATCTGCTCCAGCATCGGGCCATCTGCGCCACAGGTAGAGGACGAGCCGACTTCCTCGTGGTCAGTACACACCAGCAGGCACGTCTCGTCGGTTTCGGTGGACAGCAATGCTTGCAAACCGGCAAAGCACGACAGCAGGTTGTCGAGCCGTGCACCGGCAATAAAATCTCCGTGCAGACCAATAACAGCCGCACTTTGGGTGTCGTAGAAACTCAGTTCGTAGTCCAGCACCACATCGGCGTTCAAGCCGTGTTCGCGGGCCAGTTGATCGGTAAGTAAGGCGCGGAAGTCTACGCGTTCATCACCGGCGACCTGTGCCAGAATTGGCGGCAACTCATTTTGGGCATTGATCGCCCAGCCTTCATTGGCGGTGCGGTTGAGGTGGATCGCAAGGCTTGGAATGACGGCGATGGGCAGCTGGAAATCGATCAGTTGGCTTTCGACCTTTCCGTCACGGCGGAAGGTCACCCGACCTGCCAGCGACAAGTCGCGGTCGAACCACGGGGCGAGCAACGCACCTCCATATACTTCGACCCCCAACTGCCAGAAGCCCTGACGTTGCAGCTCAGGCTGTGGCTTGACCCGCAAGCAAGGGCTGTCGGTGTGCGCGCCGACGAGTCGGATGCCGCCGATCACGGGTGAGAGGTGGCCCAGCTTGAACGCGACAATTGCCGAATCGTTACGGGTTACGTAATACCGCCCGCCGGCTTCGGTGGTCCAGGTCTCGCGCTCATCGAGACGCTGATAACCGGCCGCTTCCAGACGTTGGACTAGGCTGGCGGTGGCATGAAAAGGGGTAGGGGAGGCCTTGAGAAAATCGATCAGGCCTTGATTCAGCGCTTCGCGCATAAGTAACTCCAGACAGCGATGGCGCGAGTTTACCGTATTGGCCTGCGTCGTGTGGTCACACGGTGCATATTGCGCGTATCTGATCTGTAGAAGGAATCAGTTTGTTTTTAAAACGGCGCAGGGCACTCAAAACGCAAACGTTCGCCAGTTTGTGGATGGGTGAAGCTCAGCATGCTGGCGTGCAGGCAAAGGCGCGGGAAGGCCGCCAGCGCTTGCGGATGCGCGTACAACCCATCGCCCAACAACGGATGGCCGATTGACAGCATATGCACTCGTAATTGGTGCGAACGCCCTGTAACAGGCGTCAGTTCCACGCGGCAATAATCGCCACAACGCTCAAGCACTTTCCAAAACGTCAGCGCGTGCTTTCCGAATTCATGATCAACCACGTGCCGGGGTTTGGTCGGGGGGTCGTAACGCAACGGTAAATCGATGCTGCCGCTGTCCAGCTCCGGTTGGCCCCAGCACAGCGCGGTGTAAGCCTTTTCGGTTTCGCGGTCATGAAACTGCCGCGACAGCTCGCGATGGGTATCGGCGTCTCGGGCCAGCAGGATGATGCCCGAGGTTTCCCAATCCAGACGATGGACGATGCGGGCTTCTGGGTAACCGTTTTCCTGCAGGCGGGTAATCAGGCAATCCTTGTTGTCATCGGCACGGCCGGGGACGGAAAGCAGCAGGGTCGGCTTATCGACCACCAGAACGCCGGCGTCCTGATGAATGAAGCGGATGTTCGACAACGGCATGTGCAACGAACCTCGAAACGCTAGAAACGCCAACGGCGGTAGTGCGCACCTGCTTGATCAGAAGGTATGCATTACCGCCGTTGGCACCTTCCGGATCAACGATCTGGAAGGGTGATATTGAGTTCCAGAATGGAACAACTGCCTTGGCTTTCCAGAGCGACATGCACTTGGTCAGACTCGATGTTGACGTACTTGCGGATCACTTCTACCAGCTCTTTTTGTAGCGCAGGCAGGTAATCCGGGGTGCTACGTTGGCCGCGTTCATGCGCCACGATGATCTGTAGACGCTCTTTCGCTACCGAGGCTGTGCTTTCTTTTTTGCGGTCACGAAAGAAGTCAAAAATATTCATTCACGACCTCCAAAGACTCGCTGAAACCAACCCTTCTTTTGCGCATCAATAAACCGGTGTGCCACTTCTTTGCCCAGTAAACGGTCTACAGCATCGCTGTAGGCCTGACCGGCGTCGCTCTGGTCATCAAGAATGACCGGGATGCCCTGGTTGGACGCCTTCAGTACCGCTTGCGACTCCGGGATCACGCCCAGCAAGCGGATGGCGAGGATTTCTTCAACGTCTTCAACGCCGAGCATCTCACCTTTAGTGACGCGCTCAGGGTTGTATCGAGTCAGCAGCAAGTGCTCCTTAATCGGCTCTTCGCCTTTCTCGGCCCGACGGGACTTGCTTGCCAGCAGACCAAGCATACGGTCCGAGTCACGCACCGAAGACACTTCCGGGTTGGTCACGACAATGGCTTCGTCGGCGAAATACATCGCCAGGTGCGCGCCTTTTTCGATGCCTGCCGGGGAGTCGCAGACTACGTATTCGAACGTGTCCTTCAACTCCATAAGGATTTTTTCAACGCCCTCTAGGGTCAGTGCGTCTTTATCGCGAGTCTGGCTGGCGGCCAGCACGTAAAGATTTTCCAGGCGCTTGTCTTTGATCAAGGCCTGGGTAAGTGTCGCTTCGCCGTTTACCACGTTAACGAAGTCGTACACCACACGGCGTTCACAGCCCATGATCAAATCCAGGTTACGCAAGCCGACGTCGAAGTCGACAATCACTGTTCTGTGGCCGCGCAAAGCGAGACCGGTACCGATAGCGGCGCTGGTGGTGGTCTTACCCACACCACCCTTGCCGGATGTAACCACGAGAATCTTGGCCAAGGTGTTTCACCCCTAGAGGAAAAGGACAGTTAGTCCCTGAAGGGCACCTCTTTGAAACGGCACAGCCGAGCAACGCTAAAAATCGTGAAAGCTAAAACAGGTTTAACGGGCAGGTAATCCCGCGTTTTCTCGATTTCCAACGACATTTGCTACGATTTTGCGACGAATCAGAGATGCTTTAAAAAAGCGGCAGTATCCGTTAAAGACGGGTGATGTTCAACACGTCACCGGACAGGCTTACCTGTACCCCGGCACCCCACAGCGGATCTCTGCGCAGATCCTCGGACACCTTGTATTGCCCAGCGATGGAGACCAGTTCAGCACCCAACTGCTGGCAGAAAATCCGGGCCTTGGTGTCACCCTTGATTCCGGCCAGCGCTCTACCGCGCATTGGGCCATACACATGGATGTTGCCATCGGCCAGAAGTTCCGCGCCGGGGCTGACCGAGGCGATGACCACCAGGTCGCAGCCTTGGGCATAAATCTGCTGGCCGCCGCGCACAGGGGAGGTAATGATCTTGGTCGGTTTGAGCGTCGGCTCAGGTGGTTTTTCGGGTTTTTTCTTAACCGTATCGCCCTCGGCAGGCTCCAGCGGTCGTTCCCGAGCACCGGACGGCGGCAACACTGGCAGATCAATGGCGATCGCGGCCGCGATGTCTTCAATGCGATTGGCGCGAATAGCCAAAGTGCGTAAGCCATGTTGACGGCAAACGCGCATCAGGCCCGGCAAGTCCACCGCACCTTCGCCAGCGGGCAGCTTGTCTAGCGCCAATACCAACGGCGTATTGCTGAAAAAGTTGGGGGCCAGGGCGACCTTTGCCGCCAGTTGGCGATCAAGGGCTTCGAGGTTGTTTCGGGCCAGCTCAAGCACCGTGATGGCGAGCATGCTGCCCTTCAACTGGAACACTGGATCCTGGTCGTGCAATTCGATTTGGCTCATGGTCGGCATTAAGCAGCTTGTCACTAAAAGTGCCGAGACTTATAACCAGAACGCCCGCCAGCCGCAAGCCAAGCTGAACGATGTAGAATGCGCGGCCATTGTCTTGACGGAAGCTTTAATGGACCGCCCGCGATTTCGAGCTCATTTTCTTCATCCACGCTTCTGGCCGCTCTGGGCAGGCCTGGGCCTGCTCTGGCTGGTCGTTCAGTTACCTTTTGGGGTGCTTGTGGCGATGGGCCGGGCTCTGGGTCTGGTGATGTACCGGTTCGCTGATGACCGTCGGCGCATTGCCGGGCGAAACCTGGAATTGTGCTTTCCACACCTTTCATCCGACGAACGTAAACAGTTATTGAAGGAAAACTTTGCCTCCACCGGCGTCGCTTTTTTTGAAATGGCCATGAGCTGGTGGTGGTCCCCTGCACGGTTGGCCAAGTTATCCCAGGTCGAAGGTTTGCAGCACCTGAAGCAAGCGCAACTGGACGGCAAGGGCGTGATCCTCATGGCGCTGCACTTCACCACGCTGGAAATCGGCGCAGCGTTGTTGGGCCAGAAGCACACCATTGATGGCATGTACCGCGAACATGACAACCCACTCTTTGATTACATCCAGCGTCGTGGCCGTGAACGACACAATCTGGACTCTCTCGCTGTGGAGCGCGAAGACGTGCGCGGCATGTTCAAAGTTCTGCGAGCCGGGCGCGCTATCTGGTACGCGCCGGACCAGGACTACGGCGCCAAACAAAGTGTGTTTGTGCCGTTCTTTGGTATTGCGGCCGCCACGGTAACGGCCACCAGCAAGTTCGCCAAGCTGGGCCGCGCCATAGTGATTCCGTTTACTCAGCAGCGTTTGGATGACGGCAGCGGTTATCGGCTGGTGATTCATCCGCCGTTGAGCGATTTTCCAGGCGAAAGCGATGAGGTCGATTGCTTACGGATCAACCAGTTTGTAGAGCGCGCCGTCTTGGAATGTCCGGCCCAATATCTGTGGGCTCATCGACGCTTCAAAAGCCGACCACCGGGGGAGCCGAAGCTGTATAAGAGGCGGGATCTTCAAAAGAAAGGTTAATCAATAGAAAATGCCGATCCGCGCCGCAGAACACACTAGCCCCAACCCCGCTGAGTTGGCCGGTGGGGTCGCTATCAATAGCGCATCCGAGCCCATCACCGGGCTCATTCTATCGGGTGGCGGCGCACGTGCGGCCTATCAGGTTGGCGTCCTTGCTGGGATCTCCGAACTGATGCCTGCGGGTACGCCCAATCCCTTTCCGGTGATCGTGGGAACATCGGCAGGCGCAATTAACGCAGTCAAGCTGGCAAGCGGCGCGGCGCATTTTTGTTCAGCGGTTCATCAGTTGGTCGATTTTTGGCAAGGCTTTCGCAGCCATCAAGTGTTGCGCAGTGATTGGGCGGGTGTGATTCGACAGGCGACTCGCTTCGTCGGCCACAGTTTGTTAGGTGTGGGCTCGCAAGTCCCGGTGGCGTTGCTAAACAGTTCACCGCTGCGTGAGCTGCTAAACGCGCGTTTGGACCTGGAGGGTATTGATCGCGCCATTGTAGCCAAGCATCTGCGCGCAGTGGCAGTGACGGCCTTCGGTTACGAGTCGGGGCAGGCGGTGACGTTTTATCAGGGCAAAGGCACTATCGATTCGTGGCTGCGTCATCGCCGGATCGGCTTGCCCACCCAGTTAACGGTGGATCACCTGCTCGCCAGTTCAGCGATTCCTCTGCTGTTCGCCCCGGTCAAAATCGATCAGGAGTTTTTTGGCGACGGCGCGGTGCGGCAATCAGCGCCAATCAGTCCGGCGCTGCACTTAGGGGCGAACCGAGTATTGGTGGTAGGGGTCAGCGGTAACCCGCGCGGTATTGAAACCAATAGCTCGATACAACGAGTGAAGGTCGGCACGCAACCGACCCTCGCGCAGATCGGCGGACACATGCTCAACAGTACGTTTATCGATAGCCTCGAAAGCGATATAGAGTTGCTGGAAAGGCTAAATATGCTGAGCCATCTGCTGCCGGGGGGGCAACCAATACGTACGTTGGGCTTGGCGCCGGTGGAGGTGTTGGTGATTTCGCCGAGTCAGCCTATTGATGAAATCGCCGCCCGTCATCGCCATGAGCTGCCCCCTGCGCTGCGCACGTTCCTGCGTGGGCCGGGGGCGACTAAAACCAGTGGTGCCGGGGTGCTGAGTTATTTGCTATTCGAGGCGGGATATTGCAGCGAACTGATTGAACTGGGTCGCCGTGATGCCTTGGCCCAAAGCGATCAACTGAAGCAGTTTTTGCGGTTGGGGTGAGGCTTGGCCGGTACATGTGGGCCAATATTTTGTGAGCGACTCAATCAGTCAATTTGTCATCACGAAAATCCCGCAGGGCTTGTTCGATCTCTTCCCGGGTGTTCATCACAAACGGCCCGTACTGCACGATAGGCTCACGCAGTGGCTTACCGGCAATCAGCAACACCTTGGCCCCCGACGCGCTGTGCAGCTGCACATCACCTTCTTCGGACAATCTGGCCATCTGACCAGCCACCATCGCTTGCGGCTGACCTGCCAACTCAACGGTGCCTTCGTACACGTATAAAAACACCCGGTGGCCCTGCGGGATGCGCGGGCTGACGCGGGAACCGGCGGGCAGGTGCAAGTCGAAATAAAACGGCTCAGTGTCCGGCCGCTGTACGGCACCGGTCTGCTGTACTTGGCCGTCGTCAAAGATACCCGCCATCACCGTTACGTTTACGCCGGCTTCAGTGGTCAGCTTGGGCACATTTTCTGGCTGTACGTCCTGATAGCTCGCAGGGCCAAGCTTGGTTTTGCCAGGCAAATTTACCCATAGCTGAAAGCCGCGCATCGTGCCTTCTTCCTGTTCCGGCATCTCGCTGTGGATAATCCCGCGCGCCGCGGTCATCCACTGCACACCGCCGCCTTGCAGCAGCCCGACGTTGCCCATGTGATCTTCGTGCCGCATGCGGCCTTCGATCATATAGGTCACGGTTTCAAAGCCACGGTGCGGGTGCGACGGGAAGCCGGCGATGTAATCGTCAGGCGTGTCCGAGCCGAACTCATCCAGCATCAAGAACGGATCAAACAATTCGGCGCTCTGCCCGCCAAACACGCGGGTCAACTTTACGCCAGCACCGTCGGAAGTCGGCTGGCCGGTATGGATCGCCAACACTGTGCGAAATTGAGTCATTGCGGCAACTTCTGATTAAGTGGGAATGGCCGACATGCTATGCCGAACTGACCGATCAATGGGCGCGATTTTTGCGAAGGGTTGATCGAGTTTATCGATGGGTTGGGCTGTAGTGCTATGTGTTCAGGTCTTTGCGAACAAACTTGGTCCCACCTTCAATCGGATTATCGGCAGGGCAGAATTTATTCAGGAATAAGTTAACGCGGTTGTTCTGATAGCCCTCGGCGGCATTTTTTGCCATGCCGCCGAGAGCTATTCACAGGCGGTTATTCTGCTATCTGCAACTTACGCGCTTGGGTATAAACGTAGCGTACTTTCTCGTACTCGAACGGCGAGTTCAGCGATCCATAACGGAACGAGGTGGTGTAACGCTTGTCGATAGCGCGCAGCAGGTAGATTTCCGGATGGTTCGTGCTGACCTGTGACACATTCAGGAAGTTGATCTGCGATTCGGCGGTGAAGTCGAACACCAGGCCACCGGTGTCACGCAAGTTTGATGGACCCAGTAATGGCAGCACTAGATAAGGACCCTCTGGGACTCCATAGAAGCCCAAGGTTTGGCCGAAGTCCTCGGCCTGGCGCGGCAATCCCATCGCCGTTGCAGGGTCCCACAACCCTGCAATCCCAATGGTGGTGTTAAGCAACAGGCGCCCTGTGGTTTGGAGCGAACGGTGGCCCTTGAACTGGAACAGGCTGTTCAGCAAGTTGGAGATATCACCCAAGTTGCCGAAGAAGTTGCTAACGCCTGCGCGCAAGAAGCTCGGGGTAACGTATTTATAGCCATTCACCACCGGCAAGAACACCCACTCATCAAAGCGATAGTTGAAGTGGTAAACCCGGCGGTTCCACGACTCAATGGGATCGTAGACATTGAGTGCGTTGAGGGTGGCCCGTTCGAACTCGCGCTGGTCCAGCCCAGGGTTGAATTTAAGTGACTTCAACGGCTCGGTAAAACCGTCCGGGTCAGAGGCTCTGGCCACGGTCGCCGGATGCGCGGCCGGGGTGACATCGGCCGCATGAGCGACGCCTGCGCACAGCAGGGCAGCGATAAACAAAAGACGTTTAGCCACGGAAAAACTCCAGCATGGCGTCGCTGTTGACGCGGTAATTAAGGTTGCCGCAATGGCCGCCGTATGGGTAAACGGTCAAACGATCACCGAAGGTCTTGCGCAGAAAACCGAGGTCGCCAGCGCCCAGGATCACGTCGTCAGCGTTGTGCATGACCGCAATTTTCGGGCTGTTGTGCAGGTAATCTTTAAGCGCATACAGGCTGACCTGATCGACCAGTTGCAACAAGCTTCCGCCGTCGGTCCGGGCGCGCCACATTGGAATCACTTGGTTGGTCAGGTAGCAATCGAAGTCGCATTGCAACGCACGTTTGAGAAACGGCGTCAGGCTGGTGCCTTCGGTGATCGGGTATTTGGGCGGCGTAATCAGCCCGCGACGGTTGATCAGGTCAGAGGTGAAGGCGATGTCGGCAGCCGAGAAGCGAAATGAGGTGCCGATCAGCATCGCCATCTGCTCATTGGTCAAATGTTGCTTGGATTGTTGGAAATCAAACAACAGCGCATCGTTAAGGTCGATATAGCCTTTTTGTTTGAAGTAACGGGTCAGCTTGCCTAACACCAGCTCATAAAATGTGGTGCTGTTGTTGATGCCTTTAACTTCGGTCTGTACCAGTTTGTCTAGATTGCTGATCGAGGTGTAAAGGTTGACGGGCGGATTGAGCAGCAGCACGCGCTTAAAGTTGAAGCTATGGCGGGTCTCGTCCAAATGACTGACGAACGCTGCGTCCAGTGCGCCCAGGCTGTAGCCGGTCAAGTAATAATCGGTGATCTGCAAGTCCGGTTGTTGCGCACGCACAGCCTGCATGACCCTGTACAGGTCTTCGGCGTCATCTTTGGTCACCCCCGGAGTGGCGAATCGTGAGGCCGCACTCATAAAGTCGTAACTGGTCGGCGACGATAACTGCACAACGTTATAGCCCGCGCCGTAATACAGCTTCTTCAGGAACTCATTGATGGTGCTGGTGTAGGGCGCCCCGGTGCCTGCGATCAAAAAAATCAGAGGGGCAGGGTGATTTTGCTTCGCCAGGCGGTAATGCAGTTTTTTAACCGCCCAGAAGTTATCCGGTAGGGTGAACTCACGCTCTGGACGCAGGTTGAGCGTGTAGTCCGACTGATTGATGTCCGCATCGGCCGGGAGCTTTGGTTGCAGATCTGGTGGGGTTGAGGCGATTGTTGCTTCAAACGGGTTCGTCAAAGGGTAGCCATAGGTGGCGGGGTCAATATCAACCGCCAAGGCAGAGGCACTTAAAACGAGGCCGCCGACAAAGGCAGCGAAGCGCTGAAAACGGGGCATGACTAGATCCCTTAGGAAAGTGCAGGTTGAGATACGCAGGCTATGACCACGGGTGTAGTGCCAAAGTGCCGCACTTGCAAGAAAACGCCCCCTAATCAAGTCGCGAAGATACACGGTCCGCCCACGCTATAAACAGTGCGCGTGGTCTCAAACGTGCGTCAGTGTCTTGCATCCCGGCGTTGGGCGATTATGCTGGGCGCCATTTGGCGATTGTTCGCTGTTTTTTGGAGTGCCGCATGTCCCGCCGTTTGCCGCTGATTGTGCTGCTTATTATTCTGCCACTGTGGTTCGCCGCCAGTTACGGGGTGCGCTTTTCGTTGATGGAGGACGCTCGCTGGGTCGGCATTTGCGCCAATGAAGCATTGGATTGGCAGTGCCAGGTGCGGTCAAATCTTGGGTTGATAATTCACTTTGGCACTTTGGGCTGGGCGGCACTGATAACGTCGCTCATCGCGTTATTCTTGCCGGGTCGCGTGGGATGGGCAATGGCGGTGCTGGCGATGCTGTTCGGTATTGCGGCGTTGGTACTTTACAGCGCGAGCCTTGCAGTATTTGCGGTGGTGATTGCGGGGCTGCGATTAGTCAGGGCCAGTCGAGCCAAAGCGCTGTAGGCGATAGGTAACAGCGCGGTGAATTCTTTCTCAAACCCCAGACAGCACTGAGGGGAGCCTGAGCTCCCCTCTAATCGTATTGCATGCTCTATTTTTATTATTTTAGGGCGGCCTGTTATTGTTTTTGGCGACCAATCCCTTACTGCAGTTCGTGCGATCCCCATTCGGGATCAAGAGCAAACGTATTTTTTTGAGCGCTGTCCTGCTTTCATCACTCACGTGATCCAACCAGTTCGGGAGCTACCTGACGGTAGTTTTATTGTTCTCTACCCGGTTGTGGGATCGAAACCCCGGTAAAGCATTTCCACTCCAAAAAAATCGGTTAGCTACGCCTCTGTCCGTGTTGTTCTTGTTATGTCAGAGCCGATACGTATTGTTTTTATTGGGTACTGCTTCGTTTCTTGTTTTTGTTATGCAGTAGAGATAGCAGAACCCATGCCAACTTTATAATTTTCATATAAATCAATAACTTAAAAAATTCAGACTTTAACAGCTCATCATACTCAACAGTGTTTGTTTCCGTATTACCCGGTTAAACATTGGCCTTTGTGGGGCCGGTAACACAATTTTCACAAAGGTCGGTTACGCACTCGCAGGCAGCGCCAGAGTGCGGCGGTAGCAAGCAGGCTGACCAGCGCCCAACCCCAAGCCTGTTGGTTGAGCAACCCTTCTTGGTACAACTGCGGCGCGATACCTGCACCGACGATAAACGTCAGCAGGGCAATCTCTCTGCGTGGCACTGCCACCGGCCGAAATAGATAGAACACCGCCGGGAGCAACAGCGCCGCTGTTGGGAAGCTGCGGTAACGCGCGTCGAACACCAGCGCCAACATCATAACGGCCGCGACAAAGCCTGTAGCCGCTACCCACCAACCAGCGCGAGCTTGGAACCAGATGAATGCACGTCCCCGCCAGCCGTCTTTTGCCGAAAGCGTCAACGCCGCGTGGGCGAGCACCATCAGATTCAATCCGACTAACGCTGTCGCCCAGACCCACTCCCCGGCAAAGCGGGCGGTGACCCGCGCCAACTCACCCCAAGTGCCAATGCAGCAAGCGCCCAACGCGGCCAGCAATGGCAAGACCAGCGCTGAACGGGTGGTCGACACCCGTCCGGCCACCACCAGGGTCAAAACGAATAGTGCGCCACTGATCGACAGCCAAAACGGCCAATACGTCAGATTCGATACCGGGCCTGCGAGCACCCCTTTTTCTTGACGATCTGCGTCGAACAATCCCCAGTAACCACCCACCGCGCCTTCGGCGGCGCGCTTCCAGGGTTGGTCGAAGGCTTCGATCAAGTTGTAACGCCAACCGTTCTTTTCTGCCATAGCGACAAAGCCACGAATAAAGCGTGCTTCGTTAGCTCGGCTGGGTAGCGCTGTTTCTCGTTGGCGGCCTTCGCTGGGCCAGCCGGTCTCCCCAATCATGATGTCTTTGGGGGCAAAGCGTTTGCCGAAGGTTTCACGAACTTGCGCGACATGTTGCAACGCATCATCAATGCCACTTGGATTGTCTTCCCAGTACGGCAACAGGTGAATCGTCAGGAAATCCACCGCTGGAGCGACTTCCGGGTATTGCAGCCAAAAGTCCCAAACGTCGGCGTAGGTGACCGGCTGCTTGACTTGGCTTTTGACCTCCCGGATGAGTTTGACCAACTGCGCGCCGGTCACTTCCTTACGCAGTAAGGTTTCGTTACCAACGATTACCGTCGTCACCACATCAGCGTTGGTATTAGCCGAAGCGATCAGCGCTTTGATCTCTATTGCGGTGTCCACCGGATTAGCATTGACCCAGGCTCCAATCATCAATTTCAAGCCGTGTTTACGCGCCAGCGTAGGAATGTCTTCCAGACCAGTCATTGAGTAGGTGCGAATGCATTGGAAGTTTTTCGCAAGCAGCGCAAGGTCGGCGTCCATCCGCTCTGGGCGCAGCTTGAATGGTTGATCGAACGGCGATTGGTCTTTATCGAAGGGGGTGTACGACGCGCATTGCAATTTATGCGTAGGGGTGGCGGCGTCGGGCAGGATAACCGGCTTGCCCAAACCGTACCAAAAGCCACTCATGGCGATCAGGGCCAGTACACAGGCGAATAGATAGGGTGCAACGGGAAAGCGTGAAATGGCGGGCATGACGGGGCCGAAATAGGGCGAAGGCCGGCATGTTACCTGTATTTATCCTGAGGCTGGAGAGACCCTGGGCATTTGGTGAAGGGGGGTAATGCAAAAAGACATGCAAGGTTCGGGCGGAGCTGATCATTTATTTGCGTCGGTTTGTCGTTAGTAGCATGGCGATGTCGTTTCTCGCTGCCTTGAGGTCGCTGACAGAGCAGGAACGTTCCCATCGCAGGTTGATTATCAGGGCGCCAGCACACCGCTACTGTTGCTAGCGGCGAACAGGTGAGACGTAAAGGGGCGGCAGCGCTCCAGAACCGGGCATAACAGCGGTCCCTTAAAAAAACGTTAAAGATGCCCGACACTCGTCGGGCGCAGCATTTGGGGAAGTAACGATGAAGATGCGACTAATCCTTGGCGCAGGTGCTGCTTTGGCACTGGCGATCAGCTCCACTCTGGCCCTTGCAGATGCAAAACCCGAACTTTCCATCGGCTATGTTGATGGCTGGTCCGACAGCGTTGCGACCACCAACGTAGCCGCCCAGGTGATTGAGCAAAAGCTCGGTTATCCAGTCAAACTTCAAGCAGTTGCGACCGGGATCATGTGGCAAGGTATTGCTACTGGAAAACTCGACGCCATGCTTTCGGCTTGGCTGCCCGTGACTCACGGGGAATATTGGACCAAGAACAAGGACTTGGTTGTCGATTACGGTCCTAATTTCAAAGACGCAAAAATCGGTCTAATCGTTCCTGAGTACGTAAAAGCCAATAGCATCGCCGACCTGAAAACGGACACCTCCTTCAAAAACAAAATCGTCGGGATCGACGCCGGTTCGGGTGTGATGCTCAAAACCGATCAGGCGATCAAAGACTACGACCTGACCGGCTACAAACTGCAGGCTAGCTCCGGTGCTGCCATGATTTCTGAACTGACCCGTGCGGAAAACAAACATGAATCCATCGCCGTGACCGGCTGGGTTCCGCACTGGATGTTTGCCAAGTGGAAGTTGAAGTTCCTTGAAGATCCAAAAGGTGTTTATGGCGCTGCTGAGACGGTTGACAGCATCGGTAGCCTGGGCCTTGAGAAGAAAGCACCTGAAGTGGTCGCGTTCCTGAAAAAATTCCAATGGGCTTCTAAAGATGAAATCGGTGAAGTCATGCTCGCTATTCAAGACGGCGCCAAGCCTGAAGCCGCCGCCAAGGACTGGGTTGCCAAGCATCCGGATCGTGTTGCTGAGTGGACCAAGTAATCGCCTGAACGCGTCTAACTAGGGCCTTTGAAGGCCATCTGTCGTTATCGCCAGATGGCCTTTCGCTTTCATTCTGAAATTCTTCGCGTCAATCCCCTTCGTAAATCCTCCCAGACACTACGCTTGGTCATGCACTGACGACTTTCGCGATGATTGTGTTTCTACTACTAAGGTCGTCTGGAGTGCGGGCTAGAGCAGACTAAAGTGCAATGCGTTACATCTAATCTGTGCTGAGGATAAAAATAATGAACGACAGCATTTACCTCTCGATTCAAAACAGCCCGCTTTTCAAGGAGCTGGTTTCGAAGAGAGAACGTTTCGCCTGGATACTCTCGGCGATCATGCTCGGGCTTTACGCCGCCTTCATCTTTCTAATTGCTTATGGGCCGCATGTACTCGGGGCGAAAATAAGTCCTGGTTCATCGATCACGTGGGGAATCCCCATCGGTGTAGGGCTGATTCTTTCAGCGTTTGTACTGACCGCGATCTACGTTCACCGCGCTAATGGTGAATTTGACGACCTCAACAAGGCAATTCTCAAGGAGGCTCAGCAATGATCCGGCGTCTACTAGCGGCCCTTGGCCTGGCAGTATTCGCACCGAGCCTGTGGGCGGCCGAGGCCCTCACTGGAGCTGTGCAAAAACAACCCTTAAACGTATCGGCGATCGTCATGTTCGTCCTGTTCGTGGGTATCACCCTTTGCATTACTTATTGGGCTTCCAAGCGCACTAAGTCGGCAGCGGACTACTACGCAGCGGGCGGCAAAATCACCGGTTTGCAAAACGGCTTGGCCATCGCGGGCGACTACATGTCGGCGGCGTCCTTCCTGGGTATTTCCGCGCTGGTGTACGCCTCTGGCTATGACGGCTTGATCTACTCGATTGGCTTCCTGGTGGGTTGGCCGATCATTCTGTTCTTGATCGCCGAGCGCCTGCGTAACTTGGGCAAATACACGTTTGCTGACGTAGCGTCCTATCGCCTCAAGCAAAAAGAAATCCGCACCCTGTCCGCCTGCGGTTCGCTGGTGGTCGTTGCGTTCTACTTGATCGCGCAGATGGTTGGCGCCGGCAAGCTGATCCAGTTGCTGTTCGGACTTGACTACTATGTCGCGGTGATCCTGGTCGGAATTCTGATGTGCATGTACGTACTCTTTGGCGGCATGTTGGCCACCACGTGGGTACAGATCATCAAGGCCGTTCTGCTACTGTCTGGCGCGACATTCATGGCGATCATGGTCATGAAACACGTCAACTTCGACTTCAACACCCTGTTCTCCGAGGCAATCAAAGTTCACCCTAAAGGTGAAGCGATCATGAGCCCAGGTGGGCTCGTGAAAGATCCGGTCTCGGCGATTTCGTTGGGCCTGGCGTTGATGTTTGGTACTGCGGGCCTGCCCCATATCCTGATGCGCTTCTTCACCGTAGGCGACGCTAAAGAAGCGCGTAAATCGGTGCTCTACGCAACGGGTTTCATCGGCTACTTCTACATCTTGACCTTCATCATCGGCTTCGGCGCGATCCTGCTGGTCAGTACCAATCCAACCTTTAAAGACGCTGCAGGCGCTCTGTTGGGCGGTAACAACATGGCCGCGATCCACTTGGCCGATGCGGTCGGTGGCAGTCTGTTCCTGGGCTTCATCTCGGCAGTGGCGTTCGCCACCATCCTGGCAGTGGTTGCGGGTCTGACCCTGGCCGGTGCGTCGGCAGTGTCCCATGACCTGTATGCCAGCGTGATCAAAGAAGGCAAGGCCAACGAGAAGGATGAGATTCGAGTTTCGAAGATCACCACTATCGTATTGGCAGTCGTAGCGATTGGCCTGGGTATTCTCTTCGAAAACCAGAACATCGCGTTTATGGTTGGCTTGGCATTCTCCATCGCGGCAAGCTGTAACTTCCCGGTACTGCTGCTCTCCATGTACTGGAAGAACCTGACCACCCGTGGCGCCATGATCGGCGGCTGGATGGGCTTGATTACAGCGGTTGGCCTAATGATCCTCGGCCCTACCATCTGGGTGCAGATCCTGCACCACGCTACGCCGGTCTTCCCGTATGAATACCCGGCGCTGTTCTCTATCGCCATATCTTTCGCCGGTATCTGGTTCTTCTCGGTGACTGATAAATCGAAAGCGGCAGAGGGCGAACGTGCCTTGTTCTTCCCGCAGTTCGTACGTTCCCAGACAGGTCTGGGGGCTACCGGTGCGGTGTCTCACTAACACGCTTTAAAGCAGCAACGAAAAAAGCAGCCCGAGGGCTGCTTTTTTTTACTTCGTTTTTTATCTGGATTTTGACTCCACAGGCACTAAATCCTGCCGAGCAAGACCAATATCAATAAGATGACCAAGACCGTACCGATGATGCCCGAAGGACCATAACCCCAGCTTCTGGAGTGTGGAAATACTGGTAGACCGCCAACGAGCAGGAGGATCAGGATGATGATAAGAATAGTGCCGATGCCCATGATGAGTTCCTTCTTTTCTTGATGGATGGCTTCTACAGATCGCACGCTACCCGCCCAAGGCGTAAACGTGTACTGCGTGAATATTCCGACCCTTGGCGTTTTAAAAAAGTCCGTAACTTTTTAAGTAAAAATTTAGAAGAGTGTGAAATATGGTTTATCGCTTGGCGGCCGACGCGGTAATGGTCTTACACCTTTTGTTCATCGCTTTTGTGGTAACGGGTGGCGTGCTGATCATTCGTTGGCGCTGGTTGATGGCATTACACGTCCCGGCCGTCGTGTGGGGTGCGGTAGTGGAATTCTTTCACCTGTATTGCCCCCTTACTCCACTTGAAAACGCGTTACGGTTGCGGGCCGGTGAGCAGGGCTATAACGGCGACTTCATCGAGCATTACTTGATTGCGCTGATATATCCAGCAGGCCTCACGCCGCAGTTACAGCTAGGGTTGGGCGCTATCGTAGTGGTGATAAATGCGGCGGTGTATGTTTGGGTTTTATGTGCCTACCGGTCTCGGCACAAAGCCTTATAACCTGCGGGTTTGCCCTTGGCATTCAGCATTCTGATGGTAGGGCGCGGCAGCGAAGTCCTTCGCTACACTGCGGCTCATCTTCCCCAGAACAACAAGGCAGTCCCTTATGCAAAATCGCATGATGATCACCGGTGCCGGGTCGGGCCTGGGTCGTGAAATCGCGCTGCGCTGGGCCCGCGAAGGCTGGCAATTGGCGTTGTCGGATGTCAGCGAACCCGGCCTGCAGGAAACCCTGAAATTAGTGCGCGAGGCAGGCGGTGACGGGTTTGTACAGCGCTGTGACGTTCGCGATTACAGCCAACTTACGGCTTTTGCCCAAGCGTGTGAAAAGAAACTCGGTGGCATCGACATCATCGTCAATAACGCCGGTGTAGCATCCGGTGGGTTCTTCGCCGAGTTGTCGTTGGAAGATTGGGACTGGCAGATTGCGATCAACCTGATGGGAGTGGTCAAAGGCTGCAAAGCATTCTTGCCGCTGCTGGAGTCGAGTAAAGGCAAAATTATTAACATCGCGTCAATGGCGGCGTTAATGCAGGGCCCTGCCATGAGCAACTACAACGTAGCCAAAGCCGGTGTAGTAGCATTGTCGGAAAGTTTGCTGATTGAGTTGCGGCATCAGGATGTGAGTGTGCATGTGGTGTGCCCGTCGTTTTTCCAGACCAACTTGCTTGATTCTTTTCGGGGCCCGACACCGGCGATGAAAGCCCAAGTGGGCAAGTTGCTGGAAAGCTCTCCGATCAGCGCCAGCGATATCGCGGACTACATCTTCAAACAAGTCGCCAAAGGCGAATTCATGATTTTGCCCCACGAACAAGGGCGCATGGCATGGCAATTGAAGCAGAAAACCCCGCAGCTGATGTACGACGAAATGGCCTCGATGTCGGACAAAATGCGGGCGAAGTTGTAATCGGAAATTGGCACGGAGAACGGACGGTTGGTTGGAATTCGGTCCGACAACAACTCGAAATCGTGCATTCCTTGCTCTACCGCGCCCATCTCGCTAGGGTTACCGCCACTCACCCCAGCGAGATTGCGCCGTGCTCAATTACCTTTGGTTTTTCCTCGCAGCATTGTTCGAGATTGCTGGCTGTTATGCGTTCTGGGCGTGGTTACGGTTGGGCAAAAGCGTTCTATGGGTGATTCCGGCGCTAGTCAGCTTGACGCTGTTTGCCTTGCTACTGACGCGGGTCGAAGCGACGTATGCCGGTCGGGCCTACGCCGCGTATGGCGGAATCTACATCGTAGCGTCGATTGGCTGGCTGGGATTAATCGAGCGAGTTCGGCCGTTGACATCCGATTGGCTGGGCGCGGCGTTGTGTGTGATCGGCGCCAGCGTCATCCTGTTTGGCCCTCGACTCTCACAATCCTAGGCGACTAGACCCGGCAGCACAGACGGACTTTTCCCTTATCTTTAGCCAAAAACAGGGCAAATCCGTAGGAACCGTCTGGCGCCATCGAAGGGCGTTACTGATTTGCTTTCGACGGATTGAAGAGGGTGATCCGGCAGGGCAATCTTCTCTCTTTGTAACAAAGAGAGCGGGCAAAATGCTTGTATTAACACGAGAGGTTGGCGAGACCTTTTCCATTGGCAACAACATCACCGTGCAGATTCTGGCGGTGAACGGCAATCAAGTTCGACTCGGAATCACTGCACCCAAGGACGTGAAGGTCAATCGAATGGAGGTGCACTACCGCATCTCCCGACGGCTGGCGGCGGAGAAAGCATCATTGCCACCCACCCCTTGAGCTCAGTCGAGCCACTCTTTGGGTACGTCGCGCTTGAGCATCAATTGGCACTGCTCGCTTTCCGGTTCGAAGACGATCACCGCCTGGCCTTTGCCCAGTGCGTGGCGCACCCTGAGTACTCTGGTTTCGAGCGGCGTCTCGTCGCCATTGTCGGTGCCGTCACGGGTGACGAAGTCCTCGATCAAGCGAGTGAGGGTGTCGGCTTCAAGTTGGTCGTAGGGGATCAGCATGGTTTTCTCACATGAATTCCAGGCGATGCTAGCGCGCTTGGTGTCGACAGGCTACAGCCCATGAGGACCTTTCAGTTAAGACGGCGCGCCGATTTCACGCCGTCCGATGCCTTATGTCTCTTCTGTCCGCTGTCCGACCAGGCTTTCCACGGCCGGTACGCGGGTATCGGATTCCATCTGCGCATCGTGTTCTATCTGATGGCTGAAGCGCTCCAGAGAGCTTTTCGCCGGTTGCGCGTCGCTGGCAAATACCGGTGGGCTGAGGATGTAAGCCCCCAACAATCGGCTCAATGCACTGAGGCTGTCGATGTGCGTGCGCTCATAGCCGTGGGTTGCATCGCAGCCAAAAGCGAGAAGGGCGGTGCGGATGTCATGCCCGGCCGTGACCGCTGAATGAGCGTCGCTGAAGTAATAGCGGAACACGTCACGACGAATCGGCAGTTCATTTTCGAGGCCCAGTTGCAGCAAGTGCCGGGACAAGTGGTAATCGTAGGGGCCGCCGGAATCCTGCATGGCCACGCTGACCGCGTGTTCATTGGAATGCTGGCCGGGTGCGACGGGAGCGATGTCGATACCGACGAATTCACTCACGTCCCAGGGCAACACCCCCGCTGCGCCGGTGCCGATTTCTTCAGTAATGGTGAACAGGGGATGGCAATCAATAAGGGGTTCGGCGCCGCTGTCGACGATCGCCTTCAAGGCGGTCAACAAGGCCGCGACGCCGGCTTTGTCATCCAGATGACGGGCACTGATGTGGCCGCTTTCGGTGAACTCCGGCAGCGGGTCGAAGGCCACGAAATCCCCAATATTGACGCCTAGAGACTCGCAATCGGCGCGGGTCGCACTGTAAGCATCCAGGCGTAATTCGACATGGTCCCAACTGATCGGCATCTCATCCACCGCAGTGTTGAAGGCGTGTCCGGACGCCATCAACGGCAAGACACTGCCGCGAATAACCCCGGTGTCAGTGAATACGCTGACGCGACTGCCTTCGGCAAAACGGCTGGACCAGCAGCCAATCGCCGCCAGCGAAAGACGTCCATTGTCTTGCACCGCCCGGACCGTGGCACCGATGGTGTCCAAGTGCGCAGAGACTGCACGGTCCGGGCTGTTTTGCTTACCCTTTAATGTGGCGCGAATCGTCCCGCGCCGGGTCAATTCGAATGGAATACCCAGTTCTTCAAGGCGCTCGGCGATGTAACGCACTATGGTGTCGGTGAATCCCGTGGGGCTGGGAATCGCGAGCATTTCCAGCAGGACTTTCTGCAGGTACTTCAGATCCGGTTCGGGGATGTTTGCAGGTGTCATGTGGTGGCTCCAAATACGGGACGACGTTGACGCGGCAAAATTGGCCAGATATTTGTGGTCTTGAAGGTCAGCTGTGCGCGGGCAAGCTGTGGGGGAACAACAGGTCTACAAAGCGTTCGGCGGTGGGTTGGGGTTCATGGTTGGCAAGTCCTACACGCTCGTTGGCTTCGATGAATACATACTCCGGTTGGTCGGCGGCAGGCACCATCAGGTCCAGGCCTACCACCGGAATGTCTAGGGCCCTGGCAGCGCGTATCGACGCGTCGGCTAGCACTGGGTGCAAAATTGCAGTGACGTCTTCTAAACAGCCGCCGGTGTGCAGGTTGGCGGTGCGCCGAACCGCCAGGCGTTCATTAGCTGGTAATACGCTGGCGTAGTCGTACCCGGCATCATGCAATGTGCGCTCGGTTTCTTCGTCCAGCGGGATCCTGCTTTCGCCGCCTGTGGCTGCCGAGCGGCGTCTACTTTGGGCGTCAATCAATGCGCCAATGGTGTGAGTGCCATCACCCACCACTTCAGCCGGGCGACGAATCGCAGCGGCGACCACTTCAAAACCTATCACCACCACGCGTAGGTCCAAGCCATGGTGATAGCTTTCAAGCAGCACCCGCGTGTCGAACGCCTGAGCACGTTCGATGGCGGCATGAACCTCCTCAATCGTGCACAAATCCACCGCAACGCCATGGCCTTGCTCGCCGTCCAAAGGCTTGACCACAATGTGTTTGTGCGCTTCAAGAAAGGCCAGATTGTTGTCCGTTTCACCGGCCAACTGTTGCGCCGGTAGACGTAAGCCCGCAGCCTTAAGCGCCCTGTGGGTCAGGCTTTTGTCCTGACATAAAGTCATGCTTACTGCCGTAGTCAGGTCGCTTAACGATTCGCGGCAGCGCACACGGCGCCCGCCATGGCTGAGGGTAAACATACCCGCGTCGGCGTCATCAACCTGCACGTCGATACCGCGTTTATGCGCCTCTTCGACAATGATCCGGGCATAGGGATTGAAGTTCGCCTGCGGGCCAGGCCCGAGAAACAAACGTTCATTGATGCCATTTTTGCGTTTGATGGCAAAGGTCGGCAGGTTGCGAAAACCGAGTTTGGCGTAGAGGTTTTTTGCCTGTTGATTGTCGTGCAGCACCGAGAGGTCCAGGTAGCTCAATCCTCGGCTCATGAAATGCTCAATCAAATGCCGCACCAGTACTTCACCCACTCCAGGCCGCGTGCACTGCGGATCGACTGCCAGACACCACAAACTGCTGCCATTCTCGGGGTCGTTGAAGGCTTTCTGGTGGTTAAGGCCCATGATGCTGCCGATGATCGCGTGGTTGCTCTCGTCCTCTGCCAGCCAATACACCGGCCCGCCTTGGTGGCGCGGCGTCAGTAGGGCCGGATCAATCGGCAACATTCCACGGGTCAGGTACAAATGGTTAATCGATTTCCAATCGGCCTCGTTTTGCGCGCGACGGATGCGATAGCCACGAAACACTTTTTGCGCCGGGCGGTAGTCAGTGAAACACAAGCGCAAGGTGTCAGACGGATCGAGAAACAGCTGTTGAGGCGCCTGCGCCAAGACTTGCTGCGGCGCCGCCACGTACAGCGCGATGTCGCGTTCGCCGGGTTTTTCGTTGAGCAGCTCGTGGGCCAGCGCCGCTGGGTCGCGGTAAGTGTGGCCGATCAGCAACCGGCCCCAGCCGCAATGCAATGCCAGCGGCTCGGCATCGAGGTCGCTGCCATCTTCGGCGAGTTGCGCTTGCAAGCGTTCATAGGACGGCGATTGACCGCGCAACAGCCGGTGGCTAAACACGGAGGCGTTATGTTTCATCGGTCAAAGTCCTTGTTCGCTGAGCCACAGGTTCAGCGCCGCGAGTTGCCACAGCTTGGAGCCGCGCAGTGGGGTCAGTTGACCGGCAGGATCAGTCAGCAGACTGTCGAGCATGTCGGGCCTGAACAAGCCGCGATCCTGGCTCGGGTCGAGAAGCAACTCACGCACCCATTTCAGCGTGTCACCTTGCAGATGCTTTAATCCCGGAACTGGGAAATAACCCTTTTTACGGTCGATCACTTCTGCCGGAATGACCAACCGAGCGGCTTCTTTCAGCACCTGTTTACCGCCGTTGGGCAGTTTAAACTTGCCCGGCACCCGGGCTGACAACTCGACCAGACGGTAATCCAGAAACGGCGTGCGTGCTTCCAGTCCCCAGGCCATGGTCATGTTGTCGACGCGCTTCACCGGGTCATCGACCAGCATCACTGTGCTGTCCAGCCGCAGCGCTTTATCCACAGCAGCGTCGGCCCCCGGTTGGGCGAAATGCTCGCGAACGAAGTCGCCCGCAGCGTCGTGGGCGGTCAGCCATTTGGGCTGCACGGTGGCGGCGTATTCGTCGTAAGTGCGGTCAAAAAACGCCCCTCGATAGGCCGCATACGGATCGCTTGCGCCGTCCACTTGCGGGTACCAGTGGTAACCGGCAAACAATTCATCTGCACCTTGGCCGCTTTGCACCACCTTGCAGTACTTGGCGACTTCCCGTGACAGCAAGTAAAAGGCAATGCAATCGTGACTGACCATCGGCTCGCTCATGGCGCGGAACGCCGCTGGCAACTGTTCGATGATCTCGTTTTCGTTGATTCGCAACTGATGGTGTTGAGTGCCGTAGTGCTTGGCGATCAGGTCCGAATACTGGAATTCATCGCCCCGTTCGCCGCCCGCGTCCTGAAAGCCGATGGAGAATGTCGATAAATTCTCTACGCCCACTTCACGCAGCAGACCGACCAATAAGCTTGAATCGACACCGCCCGAAAGCAAGACACCGACATCTACTGCCGCTCGCTGCCGAATCGCTACCGCCTCACGGGTGCTGTCCAGAACCCGGTCGCGCCAATCGTTCAAGGTCAAGTTGGCTTCATCAGCATGTGGTCCATAGGGCAGGCGCCACCAAACTTTTTGCTCCGATTTACCGCGGGCATCAATGCGCATCCAGGTGGCGGGCGGTAGTTTTTCAACGCCAGCCAACAGCGTGCGCGGCGAGGGTACAACCGAGTGGAAATTCAAATAATGATTCAGGGCGACCGGGTCCAGCAGTGAGCTGATGTCTGCGCCTTTGAGCAGCGCGGGCAAAGTGGAGGCGAAACGCAAACGCTTGTCGGTGTGCGACATATAAAGCGGTTTGACGCCCAAGCGGTCGCGGGCGATGAACAACTCCTCGGTGTCACGTTCCCAGATGGCGAAGGCGAACATGCCGTTCAGCTTGGGCAGCATGTCGGCGCCCCACGCGTGGTAGCCCTTGAGCAGTACTTCGGTGTCGCCACCGGAATAAAACGTATAGCCGAGGATTTCCAGCTCAGTACGCAATTCCGGGAAGTTATAAATAGCGCCATTGAATGCCAGCGACAGGCCCAGAGAATGATCAACCATCGGCTGAGCAGACGCGTCCGACAGGTCCATGATTTTCAGCCGACGATGACCAAGGGCAATGGGCCCCTGACAATAAAAGCCCCAGGCGTCGGGTCCGCGAGGGGCCAATTGATGGGTAATCCGCTCAACCGCAGCGAGGTCTGCTGGTTGATGGTCGAAACGTAGCTCACCTGCTAATCCGCACATAAGTCCTTACCGGGTGTCCGTTGGGGAGGGCAGACGATCAGTCGCCTACACCAGAAACTGACCCGTGAGGTTTGCGAATGTTTTAGATCGATCAGTTATAAACCCCGGGGGCAGCTGTAAGAGATGCAAGCTAAAAGCTACATGCTGCAAGCAGTCGAGCTTGTCGCTTGCAGCTGCCCTCTTGTAGCTGCGGCTGTTAATACCCCGTCATCTCCAGATACCCAATCCCGGCCTGGTTTCCGCTTACCGTCACCGGACCTTCCCAGTAGGGAATTCGCAGGTCCATCCAGGCTTTTGGATTCAGCGCATTGGTGACGATATCGAGCTGTTTGCTCAGGATCTTGACTGACCAGCGAGTTGGCATTTCATGGTCGGCGACGTCGCTGGTGGACAAGGGCGTGAGCTGGATCTGCGAACCGTTGAGCAATTGGGTCTTGCCGTCGGTGTCGATCCAGGTGCCGGTGAGGTAAGCCTCGCCGCTCTTCTGCCGCATGCGGTACAGCATTAGTTGAGCGCCGCTTTCCAGGTGCACGGAAAACCAGTCCCAGCCGGTTTGATTGGCGGTCAATGGTTGACTGCTCCACTCCCGATCGAGCCAGGCGGGACCGCTGACGTGGTAGGTTTTGCCGTCGATGTCGAGGCTGCCAGAGGCCTGTAAAAACGGTTGGCTGTAGTAATACGACGCTTGGCCTTGTTCGGATTTTTGACTGAAGCCCTGCGCGCCTTGCAGCACCAGCGGCTGGCTTGAGGTGAGGTGCAGTTGATAGTTAAAAGACGGCCCTCGGGCATGCAGTTGCATGTCGGTCAGCGGGTTGTCGCGGGTCGATTGGCTGTCGAACGTCCAATCGTCGATCCACGCCTTGAATGGCGCGCCGCTGACCCCGGCTTGCCCGACCCCACCACGGGCATAACGCTCGGCGGCGTAATGCTGGTTGGCTGAGGTGACGGCGGCGTGGCCCATCCAGATCGTTTGATCGGCCCAGCCCGGTTGCTCAGGCCCTGCTTTTAGCGCACTGCGAAACAGCGTCCATTGCACGCCGAAATCCTGGCCTTGGTCATCCTTGAGGTTGGCAGTGACGTACCACCATTCGATGCGAAAACCGTCATGCGGGCCGTGGTCCTCGGGAAAGCTGAAGACTTTGCCGGGCACCACTTGAGCAAACGCCGCCGCGTCGTTGCCCAGCCCGGCAAAGCCGTTGGCCGGGGTTTTGTCATCGTCATCGCAGGCGCCCAACAACAGGACACTTAATGCCAGCAGCAGCCAGTTAATTCTCATTGGCGAACGTCCTTAACAGATCCGCCGGGCGGCTGCGGTACAGCTTGATCAGGGGCCAGGTCGAGGCCAGCAAGGTGGCCAACAACGCCAACGCCATCAATTGCATTAACTGTGCAGGGAATATCTGCAACGGCAGGCGCCAGCCGAAGGCTTGCACATTGATTACCGCGTCCAGACACCAGGCCAACAGCAACCCCAACGGCAGCGCGAGTACCAGCGTTAGCACCGCCAGCAACCAGGTTTGTCCGAGGTTGAGCAGCATCAATTGCCTTCGCGTCACGCCCAGCGCCCATAACGGTGCAAGTTGGCCGAGACGACTTTGGCTCTGGGTCAGCAAACTAATGAACAGCGCGACACCGGCCACACCCAAGGTCAGGCTGTTCAGCGCGGCGGTGGCGGCAAAGGTGCGTTCGAACACTTGCGTCGACCAACCCTTGAGCTGGCTTTGGTCGATGATGCGGTTGTCATCCAGCTTGAATCGAGACTGAAGGTCATGCACCAGTGACGGTACCGCTGCCGGGGCGATGCGCAGGTTGAATCGGTTGGGTGACAGTTGCGGCCAGTAACGCAGCAAGTGTTGAGCGTTGACCAACAAATGGCCCTTGGGATTGCCGTAGTCGGCGTAGATCGCGACGACGCGGGGCGTCCATTGGCCTAGGGGTGTCGGAATCGTCAGGTGATCACCGACGTTAACGCTTAATCGTCGCGCCAGTTGTTCGCTGAGCATCAGCGTGTCGTCGTGAACCAGTTGATCCCAGGGATCGCTCGATACCGATTGCAGCAAGGGCCAGTGCTGGCGATAGGTGGGGTGATCGATCACGCCGAACAGATCTGCTGGCCAGCCCTGCAACTGAACCGAGACTTGCCAGTTAGGCAGCACGGCAGTGACTGACGGTTGTTGGCTGAGCCAGGTTTGTATGTCCCGTGCCTGGGCCGGGTTTTCCGGATTGAGGTACAGCTCGGCGGTCAGGCGTTGCTCCAGCCAGTTAGTGAAGGTCTGGCGGAACCCCGAGGTCATGCTGCCAGCGCCGATATTTGCCGCCAGCGCCAGCAACAAGGCCATCAACGCCAGGCTCAAGGCGGGCAATTGTTGGCGGCAATCGGCGAGAAACCATTGACCGAGCACCGAACGGCTACGGCCCAATAACCCATTGAGCAGGGCGTTGAGCAACACAGGCAACCCCAGCGCCGCGCCTAATAATAAGGTGCCCATTAGCACAAAGCCGCTGGTCAGGCTGTCGCCCAACAGCAGAGCGAACATTGCCACCAGCAGCGCCAGCGCCGCGACCCAAGCTTGCCGACGCAGCCAACGACTATGCGCCTGATGCCAGGCTTGCGCGTTGGCCAACGCCAACAACGGCATACGTGCGGCTCGCAACAAACTGTTGGCCCCTGCCAGTAGCGCACCGAGCAGGCTCAAACCAACGCCGCTGGCCCACCACCATGGGCTCAAACTCAGCTGCCCGGCCACTTCTGCGCCGTATAAACCCCTCAAGCTGGCGGCGACATCGGGCAGCAAGACGCTGGCGAGCACGTAACCGCTGATGACCCCGGCGAGGCCGCCGAGCACGGCCAGGCCACCCAGTTCGACAGCCAGGCTGATGATCAACAACCGGGCGCTGACCCCGCACGCTCGCAGGGTTCGCAACAGGCCCCGGCGTTGTTCAAGGGCCAAACCGATGGCGGCGTGGACGATGAACAACCCCACCACGAACGATAGGAACCCCAAGGCATCGAGGTTCAGGTGAAAGCTTTCGGTTAGCCGCGTCAGATTGTTTTCTTCGCCACTGGTTTTCAGCACCAATTGGCCGATTACGTTGGCCGGTAACACTGGCTTGCTGTCGGCAAATACCTTGGGTAATAGAAGCCGGGAAAGTTGTTGCGGCGCGTTCAACAAGTGTTGGGCGAAACCGATGTCCACCAACAACAAACCGGGGGCCATGTCGGCCTGACTGTGCAGCGGCGGCAATGCGCGGCCGCTGTCGGTCAGCGGCGTATCACCCTCATGAAAACCCAGTGCCTGCAAAGTCTGCGGAGCAATCCAGGTGCTGCCCGGCGCGCTGAAAAATCCAACCATCTGTTCAATGTCCAAGGCTTTGCCAGCCACCGCCGCGCCACCGGGCAGTGACAGCGGTTCGATGCCCATCAATTGCAGACGTTGGTCTTCGTGGCCTTTGAGCGTCACCCGCGCTTGCAAGACCGGCGAAACCGGCCAACCCGCGCGGCGTAGGTTGACGAACAGAGCTTGAGAAAAGCTTGCACCATTGGGCGCGCTAAGGCTGGCCTGGGGCTCACCGCCGATCAATTGGCTAGCGCGAGCGTAGCTCTCCCGTGCCTGACTGTTCAGCGCTAGCACGCCGGTGAGCAAACTGGTCGCCAGCCACAGCCCGGTGAGCACGCTGAAAAACTGCACCGGATGTCGTCGCCAATGACTCAGTAGCGCTCGCAGTGTCCAATAAAAAACCGACATTTCAGCGTTCGCCTGCAGCGGCCAAACGCCCGCCATGCAGGACTACTTTAGTTGCTAGACGAGCTGCGATGCGCGTTGAGTGGGTCACCATCAGCAGACTGGTAGGGCTGTCGCGGAGCAGGTCAAGGAGCAATTGAAGAACTTCATCGCTAGTGGCTTCGTCGAGGTTGCCGGTGGGTTCATCGGCCAACAACAAACCGGGGCGCGAGGCGAGCGCGCGACCCAGGGCGACGCGTTGTTGCTGCCCGCCCGAGAGTTGTTCCGGGTAGCGCTTGAGCAAATCGCCGAGCCCCAAGCGCTCGATCAATTGGGCTTGCCAGATGGGATCGAAACGCCCGGCCAGGCGTGCTTGAAACGCCAGGTTGTCTTCAACCTTGAGGCTGCTGATCAGGTTGAATTGTTGAAACACCAGACCAATTTCGGTGCGCCGCCACCGGGCAAGTTGGGTTTCATTCATTTGATCCAGCCGATGCCCGCCGATACGGATGACGCCCCGATCAACGTTGTCCAGCCCGGCGATCAGGTGCAACAAGGTGCTTTTGCCGCTGCCTGATTCGCCCATCAACGCCAGGCTGCTGCCGTGTTCAAGATTTAGATCCACCCCCTGCAACACCGCCAATGGACCTTGCGGTGTTGCGTAACTTTTGAACACGGCCTGCACGTGCAGCATGAAGGTTCGCCTGAGCAATTGGGTGGGGGAGAGGATAGCTGGTGTTGCTGGGTAAAGGGCCGTTGTTTTTTCTGAAGTCAGTGGGTCCGCGGTCGTTGCGCAAGGTTGCGATAAAGCCAAAACGCTCGTTTGCGTTCAGCATTTTCTGGACCGCTTCGCGCCTCACGCTTTACCTCGTATCAACTCCCTCAACGCAAAACGATTCGGGTGGCAGGCTTCGGCGACGCTGCGTGGCAGTGGCAACGGTTCGTTATCCAGCCAGGCGGCGAGCAGTTCGCCAGACAATGGCGCGGTGATCAATCCCCGTGAACCGTGGCCGCTGTTGACGTACAAACCGGCAAGCCATGGGCATTCGATATCCGGTACTTGGCGGGCGTCTTTACCCAATACAGCGTAGGCCTCGACGAACGCGTTTTTGTCTGCCAACGGACCGACGATGGGCAAGTAGTCCGGGCTGGTGCAGCGGAACCCGGCGAAGCCGAGCAAGTCCTCGGGCGGTAACGTATCCGCGCCGAGGCGTTTCACCAGGTCAACAGAGATCTCCTGTAGCAGTTGGAGGTTGTCTAAATGGTCGGCAGTGGTGGGCGTCAGGTCATTGCTCTTGAAGTTGAAACTGGCGCCCAGGGTGTGTTCGCCTGAACGGCCGGGCGCAATGTAGCCTTCAGCACAAACCACGGTACTCAGCGCCGCGCTGGCCGGGGTTTCAGTCAGTCGGGTGATTTGTCCTCGAATGCGTTTGAGCGGCAGTTCGGCGCTGGCTGCAAAGCGTTTGACCTCAGCAGCCCCGGCCAACACCACCACCGGTGCCTGTTCCAGCATTTGCTCGCCGGCCCACGCTTGCCATTGTTCGCCGTCGCGGCGTAGCTCCAGCACATCGTGGTGGGTCAGCAATTGAATGTTCGGGTGCCACGCCTGGAATCGACACAGCGCTGGCGGATTGACCCAGCCACCTTCGGGGAAAAACAAACCGCCGCACGCCAGTGTGATACCGGCCTTTGCCTGGGCCGCCGGTAGGTCCAGCAGTTGCAACAGTTCGGCAGGAAACGCCTGGGCCAACTGCGCTTGACGCTCGGCTTCCTTGTCGTTGAACCCCAGTTGCAAAACGCCGCAGGCGTCCCAATCGAGGCCGCGTTGCAGGCGCTCCAGCAGCCGCCGCGTATGGCCGAAACCGCTGACGATCAATTGCGACAACGCGGTGCCATGGGCCGACAGTTTCAAATACAACACGCCCTGCGGATTACCCGAGGCTTCCTGCGCGACGTCGTTGTGACGCTCCAGCAAACTCACTTGCCACCCCCGTGCCGCGAGGCTGGCGGCTGTCGCGCATCCGGCCAGGCCCGCACCAATAACCAGTGCTTTACGTTGCCCGGTAAATGGCGCAGGTCGGGCGAACCAAGGCTTGACCTGCGACGGTTTAACCGTTTCTGGCGGCGAGCCTACAAATATCCCGCGTAGCACTTCCCACTTATGGCCGATTCCCGGTGTACGTTTCATCTTGAATCCGGCTGCGTTCAACGCGCGCCGAACCCAGCCGGTGCTGGTAAAGGTGCTGATGGTTGCGTCAGGTGCCGAGAGTCGGGCCAGCTCAGAGAACAGTTCCGCGGTCCACATCTCTGGATTTTTTGCCGGGGCAAAACCGTCGAGAAACCATGCGTCGATCTGCCCGTCCAGTTGCGGCAGCATTTCCAGCACGTCACCGATCAACAGGGTCAAGGTCACTCGCCCGCCGTCGAACACAAACCGCTGAAAACCCTCGTGTACAGCCACGTACTGAGTCATGAGTTGATCGGCAAGAATCGTCAGCTCTGGCCACAAGCCGAGGGCGCGTTGCAAGTCGCTTTGGGTCAGGGGGAATTTTTCAACGCTGACAAAGTGCAATCGCGCAGTGGCCGGCGCGCATTGGGCAAACAACTGCCAGGCACATAAAAAATTTAAGCCGGTGCCAAAGCCGGTTTCACCAATCACCAGCTGCGCCCCCGCCGCCAACGCTGTAAAGCGCTGCGCAAGGTTGTTCTGTTTCAGGAAGACGTGACGGGTTTCATTAAGGCCCGATTGCGTCGAGAAATAGACATCCGAAAACGCCGGAGAATGGGGGTTGCCCTGTTCGTCCCATTCGATCTGGGCGTGGCGGGTGAGGGTCATGGCGGACTCGGCTGAGGTCAGAAGCGCGACATATTAACGTAATCGCCGTGCGGGCCAAGGCGTGCGAAGGGTGCGGTGAAGGAAATCGTGTTTCCGTTGACCCATCGCAAGGATTGGCTGTCTTAACCGACATTGGTTCACTCGATCCGTTAGTCTTGGGCGATATTGAAAGAGGAATATGTGGATGTTCGAATCTGCCGAAATCGGTCACGCCATTGACAAAGAAACCTACGACGCCGAAGTGCCCGCGTTGCGCGAAGCATTGCTGGACGTGCAGTACGAACTGCAACAGCAGGCGCGTTTTCCAGTGATCGTCTTGATCAACGGCATTGAGGGCGCAGGCAAGGGCGAAACGATGAAGCTCCTCAGCGAGTGGATGGACCCTCGGCTGATCGAGGTGCGCACCTTCGATCAGCAGACTGACGAGGAATTGGCTCATCCACCGGCTTGGCGCTATTGGCGGCAATTGCCTGCCAAAGGCCGCATGGGGATTTTTTTCGGCAATTGGTACAGCCAGATGATTCAAGGCCGGGTTCACGGTGAGTTTAAAGATGCCAAGCTTGATCAGGCGATTAATAGCGCTGAACGGCTGGAAAAAATGCTCGTCGACGAAGGGGCGCTAATCTTCAAATTCTGGTTTCACCTGTCCAAGAAGCAGATGAAGGCTCGGCTCAAGGCGCTTGAGGATGACCCACTGCACAGCTGGCGCATCAGCCCACTGGATTGGCAGCAATCGAAAACCTACGACAAATTCGTTCGTTATGGTGAACGCGTACTGCGCCGCACCAGTCGGGATTACGCGCCTTGGTATGTGATCGAGGGCGTTGACCCGCATTACCGCAGCCTGACCACCGGGCGTTTATTGCTTCAAGGCATGCAGGCCGCGTTGGCTAACGGGAAAGCCAAACCGATGCCGACACCCCTGGAGCCCCAAGCCCCAACCGTCGACGAACTGAGCCTGCTGACCAGTCTCGACATGACCCAACACCTGGAAAAGGACGATTACGAAGAACAGTTGATCACCGAGCAGGCGCGGTTTTCAGGGAACATGCGCGACAAACGCATGCGCCAACACGCGTTGGTGGCAGTCTTTGAAGGTAACGACGCTGCGGGGAAGGGCGGTGCGATTCGACGGGTTGCGGCGGCGCTGGACCCGCGTCAATACGCGATTATCCCGATTGCCGCACCCACAGAAGACGAACGCGCGCAGCCCTACCTGTGGAGGTTTTGGCGGCAAATTCCGGCGCGGGGCAAGTTCACAGTGTTTGATCGTTCCTGGTATGGCCGAGTGCTGGTGGAGCGCGTCGAAGGTTTTTGCAGCCCTGCGGACTGGATGCGTGCCTACAGCGAGATCAATGATTTCGAAGAGCAACTCACCGAAGCGGGTATCGTGGTGGTGAAGTTTTGGCTGGCCATCGATGAAAAAACCCAGTTGGAGCGCTTTGAGGCGCGAGAGAAAATCCCGTTCAAACGCTTCAAGATTACCGACGACGATTGGCGCAACCGCAAAAAATGGCCTGAATATCGCGCGGCGGTGAATGACATGGTCGACCGTACCAGCACTGAAATTGCTCCGTGGACTTTGGTTGAAGCCAACGACAAGCACTGGGCGCGGGTCAAAGTGCTGCGCACGATCAACGAAGCACTAGAAGCGGCCTTCGCCAAGGATAAGAAGTCCAAGTGAGCAGATGATTTTCCATACAGCCAATGAATGATCATCGCGGACCGCACTGACCTGGACTTATGCTCAAGGAAGTTTTAGCAACCTTCCTCGCCCCCCCAATAAGAACGGAGATATGCCATGCGTGAAGTGGTGATTGTCGACAGCGTGCGCACTGGCCTGGCCAAGTCGTTTCGCGGCAAGTTCAACCAAACCCGGCCCGATGACATGGCGGCCCATTGCGTGAATGCGCTGCTGACGCGAAATGGTCTGGACCCGGCGCTGGTGGAAGATTGCATCGTTGGCGCGGGCTCCAATGAAGGCGCTCAGGGCTACAACATCGGGCGTAACGTGGCGGTGCTGTCAAAGTTGGGCATTAACGTGCCCGGCATGACCCTCAATCGTTATTGCTCATCGGGCTTGCAGGCGATTGCGATCGCGGCCAACCAAATTGCCTCGGGGTGCAGCGATGTCATCGTCGCGGGCGGCGTTGAGTCCATCAGCCTGACGATGAAAAGCGTCAACATGGACAACCTGATCAATCCGTTGCTGAAAGAGCAAGTGCCGGGCATTTACTTCCCCATGGGCCAAACCGCTGAGATCGTCGCGCGGCGCTACAACGTCAGCCGTGAGCAGCAAGACCTTTACGCTTTGCAGAGCCAGCAACGAACGGCGGCGGCTCAGGTTGCCGGACGGTTTGATGACGAAATCGTGCCGATGAAAGTGACCTACCGCGTCGAAGATAAGGCCACAGGCGCCAGCAGCTTGGTAGAAGGCATCGTTGATCGCGACGATTGCAACCGCCCGGACACCACGTTAGAAAGCCTGTCTAGCCTCAAGCCGGTATTTGCTGAGGACGGTTCGGTAACCGCCGGAAATTCGTCGCAACTGTCCGACGGCGCGTCGATGACCCTGATCATGAGCCTGGAGAAAGCACTGGAACTGGGTCTGAAACCCCTGGCGTTTTTCAGGGGTTTCACCGTGGCCGGGTGTGAACCGGATGAAATGGGCATCGGCCCGGTGTATTCGGTGCCCAAACTTTTGAAAGCCAAGGGCCTGCAAATCGCCGACATCGACCTTTGGGAACTCAACGAAGCCTTTGCCTCGCAATGCTTGTACGCCCGTGACCGGTTGGGCATCGACAACGAAAAGTACAACCTCAGCGGCGGCTCCATCTCCATCGGCCACCCCTTCGGCATGACCGGCTCCCGCCAGGTCGGCCACTTGGTCCGCGAACTGCAACGCCGCAACCTGCGCTATGGCATCGTCACCATGTGCGTCGGCGGCGGGATGGGCGCTACGGGGTTGTTTGAGGCGGTGAAGTAAACCGATGGAGCGTCTTCCCGAATAAATTCGGTCCCACGCCCAACTGCGCCCCAGAGGTTGGATCTATGTCCGACTACTGGGGCGCAGTTCAATTTGACTGTCTGGACGTTTTACCGCTCCCTCATAGCCTCGGTATGCGCTTTCAGCACTGGCTTGAGCAAATAATCCATGACGCTTTTCTCTCCGGTGATGATGTCCACGGTGGCCACCATGCCGGGGATGATCAGCAGCGGTTTGGCATCGCTGCCCAGATGGTTTTTGTCGGTGCGGACCTGGATTAAATAGAAGCTGTTGCCCTTGTCATCGGTGATGGTGTCGGCACCGATCAGCTCCAGTTTGGCTTTGAGACCGCCATAAATGGTGTAGTCGTAGGCGCTGAATTTGACCATGGCGGGCTGTCCCGGGTGCAGAAAGGCCACGTCTTGTGGGCGGACTCTGGCCTCGATCAGCAGGTTGTCTTCCAAAGGCACGACTTCCACCATGTCGCTGCCAGGCTGAACCACGCCGCCGATGGTATTGACCTTCATTACTTTGATGATGCCGTGTACCGGTGAGACCACTGTAGTGCGGCTGACCCGGTCATCAATGGCGATACTGGTGGCCGTAAGTTTCGACAAGTCGGTGCGTTTATCGTTGAGATCTTTGGACGCGTCAGAGCGGAATACGAATTCCGATTCTTGGACCTTACTTTTTATTTCGTTGATTGCTGCTTCAGCACGGGGGATCGCTAGAGTGGTTGCGTCCATGGCACCGCGCGCTTCAACGGCGTTGCGTTTGAGGCGCAGAATTTCCACCGGAGACACGGCGCCAGTGTTCACCAGCGGCGCCGACATGCTCATTTCTTGTTGAAGCAGACTCAGACTGTTGCGGTATTGCTCCTGCTTGGAACGGAACTCAGCCAACTCTTGAGTTTTTTGCAGCAATTGCTGATTCAGTGTGCGCTGTTCGCTGCTCAGGCGCCGCTGCCGAGATTGATACAGCGAAAGCTCATCGGCGGCCACTTGAGGCGCTTTTTTAACCACGTCATCTGAGAGTTTGAACGGTCGTCCCTCTGATTCAGCCGACAAGCGTTCAACTTGGGCAATTAGCGCGTAACGGTCGGCTTCGCTTTCGCCTTTGTTGGAGAGAAAGCGCGTGTCGTCCAGGCGCAGCAAGGTGTCGCCCTTGTTCACCATTTGCCCCTCGCGGACAAAAATTTCGGTGACAATCCCACCTTCCAGGTTTTGAATGACCTGCACTTTGCTCGAGGGAATGGCTTTGCCTTCACCCATGGTGACCTCTTCGAGTACCGCAAATTTGGCCCAGACCAATGCTGAAATGATCAGCGCGGCGGCGATCCAGACGGTCAAGCGTGAACCTCGGGGCGAATCCTGCGCGACAACGCCAGCCACTTCGGGCATGAATTCGGTGTCGGCAGATTTACCGAAATGAAAGTAGCCGCGCTGGCCGGTTGTCACTGACATATGAGAGGGCTTCCTAGACCGCTGCCGAGCCGACGCGGCCCTTGCGTAACGCTTCGATGACGATGTCTTTTGGACCATCGGCAACGACTTTGCCGTTGTCCAATACCACTAATCGGTCCACCAGACTTAGCATCGAGGTGCGGTGAGTGACCAACAATAGGGTTTTGCCTTGCATCCAGCCGTGCAGGCGTTGGCGCAGAGCTTCTTCGCTGCTGTTGTCCATAGCGCTGGTGGGTTCGTCGAGCAACAAAATCGGTGGGTCCAGCAGTAGTGCCCGAGCCATCAATACTGCTTGGCGTTGCCCGCCGGACAGCAGTTGTCCGCGCTCTCCCACCGGCCGATCAAAGCCTTGTGGATGCTGCCGGGCCAGTTCGCTTACGCCGGTCATGTCCGCCACTTCGAGCATTCGCGCATCGCTGATGTAACGCGCGCCCAAGGTCAGGTTGTCGCGCAGGCTGCCGGCCAGAAGCGGCAGATCGTGGGCCACATAACCAATTTGTTGCCGCAGGTCAGCCACGTCTAATTGCCGTAGGTCCAGACCATCGAGCAATAGCTGACCTTCTTCCGGGGCGTAGAAACCCATGAGCAACCGCGCCAAGGTGCTTTTACCTGAGCCGCTGCGGCCGATGATGCCAATACGTTCGCCTTGCTTTACCGCGAAATTGACCGTATGCAGCGCCGGAGTGCTTTGCCCGTTGTAGCGAAAAGTCACGTGATGGACCTCTAAGGCCCCTTTGAGTTGGGTGCGTTCCAGCGGTCTTTGCTTGGCGTCGCGCTCTTGCGGGAGGGCCATCAGCGCGTCGGTACTTTTCATTGTCAGTTGCGCTTGTTGATAGCGCGTAATGAGCCCGGCGATTTGCCCGAGTGGCGCCAGCACCCGACTGCCGAGCATGTAAGTAGCAACCAGCGCACCGACGCTCAAATTGCCGGCGATGATGCTGTAGACCCCTGCCACGATGGTCGCCATCCCGCAAAACTGCTGAATGAACAGCGTGCCATTGGTGGCTAGCGCCGAGAGGTTGCGGGCGTGGCTGTCGAGGCGGGTAAGGGCGCCGTGGGTGGCTTCCCATTTGTGTTGGCGCTCACTCTCGGCGCTACAGGCCTTGAGGGTTTCAAGGCCGCCGAGGGTTTCAATGAGGAGTGCCTGGCGTTCGGCGCCCAACGACAAACTTCGCTGCACGGTGTCGCGCAGCCGAGCTTGAATCAACAACGCGAAGATGATTGTGATGGGAAACGCCACTATTGGAATCACCACTAGCCAGCCGCCGAGCAGGCCGATTACGCCCAGCATCAGCACGGCGAACGGCAAGTCGATCAAACTGGTGAGGGTGACTGCCGTTAGAAATTCACGCAGGCCTTGGAAGTCATGGATGCTTTGGGCGAAGCCACCGATGGTCGCGGGGCGGGCCTTCATCGACATACCAGTAATGCGCTCAAACAATGTTGCCGACAGGATGATGTCGGTCTTCTTGCCAGCTTGATCCAGTAAGTGTGCGCGAACCACTCGCAAGATCAGCTCGAAAACCGTACCGACCAATAACCCTATTGATAGCACCCACAGGGTCGAAGTGGCCTGGTTTGGTACGACCCGATCATAAGTTTGCATGACGAACAAAGGCACCATCAGTCCGAGCACGTTAATGCACAGACTGGCGAGAATCGCATCGCTGTATAACCAGCGCGAAAGTTTCACGGTGTCGCGAAACCAGGCTTCTACCCTCGGCACCAGTGGCGAGCGTAGCTCTTCGAGTTCGTGGCGTGGGCGGGCGAACAAGGCTTGGCCGCTGTAGTTTTCCAGTAGTTCCTCGCGGCTTACCCATTGCTCGCCGCCTTCGGCCTCGCTGGGCAGAATCAATGCGCGATCATCGTCGGACCAACGCCTGAGAACGGCGCAGCGGTTGTTTTTCAGCAGCAACAGCACCGGTAAATTTAAGGCCGACAGATCGTTGAGTTGACGTCGCAAGAGGCGTGCTTGCAAACCCGCGCGCGCCGCAGCCCGAGGCAGCAGGTCGACGGTCAGTCGCTGCTGTTTCAGTGGCAGGCCTGCGCTCAGGCTGGCCCGGCTGACGGTGCAGTCGTGCAGCTTGCAAAGGATCAGCAAACCGTCGAGTAAGGGGTCGTCGAAACTCAGTCGGGGGTCGACTGATACGTTTTCCATGGTGGTCAAATTAGGCTACTCCGAGACGACAACCTTTATTTCATTTCTGGCAAACGGGCTTCGCTTTTGACGTCCGAGACCGCCACTGCTTCTGCGGGTAAAACCACGCGTAACTGACGCAACAGTTCGCCGGTGGTCGCTAGCACCCGGTACATGGAGTATTCCTCGGTGTAACGCACCTCGGTATAGCGACGGGCGGCATTGAAGAGTTCGTTTTCGCTATCGAGCAAGTCGAGCAGGGTCCGTTGACCCAAGCCAAACTGGTCCTGATAAGCCGCTCGAACCTTGGTCGTGGTTTCTGCATATTCGCGCGCAATGGGTGTTTGGATGTGCGCGTTGTTCATTGCGTTCCATGCCAGCGACAGGTTTTCGTTAAGCGTGCGCAGGGCGTTGTTGCGAATGTCCATTGACTGATTGATTCGGTAAGCGTCGCCTTGCAAGCGCGCCTTGTCACGGTTGCCGTTGAACAGGTTGTAGTTCATCACGACGGCCGCGCGCCATTCATTGTCGTAGCCGGGCTCGCCTTGCAGGTTTTCGTTGGCGCCCGTTGCCAGCTCGGCATCGAAACGCGGGTAGAACGGTGATTTAGCAACCTCATATTGGCTTTCGGCCGATTGCACGTCCGCTTGGGCAGACTTCAAGTATGGGTTGTTCGCCAGCATCGATTGGCGGGCATCCACAAGGTTATTGGGTACCTGACCCTTGATCGTCGGTGGCGTTTCCAGTTCGTCAGGCATACGACCCACCGCGCTGAAGAAGTTCGCTTCTGCGTCAGCCAGGTCTACCTGGGCGGTATAAAAATTGTCCTGCGCCAATGCGCGACGGGCTTTGGATTGGTCAAGGTCAGCATTGGTGCCTACGCCTCTGCTGCTGCGTAAACCGATCTGATCATTGATACGCAAGTGTGCTTGAAGGTTGTTCTTAGCCAGGGTCAACAGCTCACGTCGTTTCAGCACATCCAGGTAGACCTCAATCGCCCGCAACGCGACATCTTCCGAGACGCCTTGAACATAGTAAGCGCGGGAATTAACCACCGATTGAGTACGGTGAACTTCGTTCGGTGTGTTGAACCCATCAAACAACATTTGCCGCAGTCGTAGCTCGGACTGGGTGTAGTTAAGCGTCTCTCTACCTCTGCCGGTAAGGGCTCTGGTCGTTGGGCTGTCGATGCCTTCACGGCCGTATCCGGCAATTAAATCCACCGTCGGCAAATACCCGCCCCTTGCAATTTTGACGTCTTGATCTGCGGCCAGTCGACTATTCGAATTGGAGTGAACCTCCGGGTGATATTCGATAGTGCTTTGGATCGCTTGGGTGATTGACATGGCATGAGCGGTTGTACAGGTCATTGCTAACAAAATTGCGCTGCAGAGGGGGTTCAAAACGCGCATGTACTTCTCCCTAATACTTGATGGTGTGTCGTTATCGCCAATAAATTGGCGAAAAACTTAGCTGAAAACGTATCAGAATTGTAACAACAGGGTTAACAACTTTTTGACGCTTTATTAAGACGATTTCTTCATAACGGTTATGCCAAAAAAAACTTATGCGTAGTTCTGATTTACAGACATTGTTTCACTCGTAAATCGCTTAATGGCTAACGCTATAGGGGGTTTTAGACGATTCTAAGAAAAGTTCAAACACCATTAAAAAAATAAAGCGGCGCTGCAATAAAGGTCAAAAACAAAGTTATACGAGGTGACGTTTTATTGTCGCTGCATACTGGCTTAGTGATATTGCGTTTCTTTTGATGAACAGGTTCTTGAACGATATGTAGTATTTACATCGGATTTTGTAAGAAAGCCGTTCTTCGAGGTGCGGTGCTTTTACAGGTCCAGTAGCCGACAGACGTCGGTAACGGAGGAGTGGATATGGCCAAGTTGATCGGTACCGTCACGCACGTTGTGGGCGAAGTTTTCGCGGTTACGGGGGATGGAACCCACCGCGCTCTGGTAGCGGGTGATCAGGTATTTGCAGGTGAGCGCCTGCAAACCGGTCCAGTGGGTGCCGTTGCGGTGCACCTTACTGACGGTGGTGAGCTGACGTTGGGCCGTGACAGCAGCATGCCGCTGACCCCTGAAATTCTGGCCAACCATGCGACACACATCGACACCCCGGACACGACAGCGCCTACCGAGGCGCAATTGACCGATGTTCAACAGTTGCAGCAAGCTATCGCGGCCGGCGGTGACCCGACAAAGATTGCTGACCCAGCTGCCGCTGGTCCGGCTATTAATGACGTAGCGGGCGCATTGGGGGGCGGACATTCCTTCGTTTTGCTAACTGAAGTGGGTGGGCGTGTCGATCCGGTAGTCGGTTTCCCGACCGCTGGCTTGAGCAGCGCACCGATATTCCCTGAAGGTCAAGTCGCTCCCCTCACGGATAACGGCTCGGGCACTCCCGCAGAGGTCATTGCACCGCCGGATAACGGTTCGGGTAATCCCGCAGGGGGCGTTGCACCGCCTGATAACGGCCCGGGAAGTCCCCCAGGGGGCGTTGCACCGCCTGATACCAGTATCAGCATTGTTGGATTGAACGTGAGTAGCGGTGAACTGACCGTCAACGAGGCCAATTTGCCCCTCGGTTCTGCGGCCAATCCTGGCGCATTGACCCAAAGTGGAAGTTTTACCATTAACGCTGCGGACGGGTTGAAAGGTTTGACCATTGATGGCGTTAACGTAATTACCAATGGCAAAGCGAGTGGTTTCCCCCAAGCGATTGATACCGGGCTGGGCAATACGCTGACCGTGACCGGCTATAACTCCCAAACTGGCGTGGTCTCCTACACCTACACCTTAAATGGTGCGCAATCCCATGCTCCCGGCAATGGCACTAACGACATAATCGACCATCTTCCAGTGGTAGCGACCAATAACGATGGGAATGTGGCCACCGGTAGTGTCGACGTTAACATCATCGACGACGTACCTAAGGCGTTTGACGACAGCAACCCAAACATAGCGTCCGAAAGCCTGCTTACCCTGACCGGTAACGTGCTGACCAACGACATCCAAGGCGCTGATCGCATTCCGAGCGGTCCGATTGTTGGCGGTACTTTTGTCGGTACATACGGCACGTTGGTGCTGGCGGTGGATGGCTCTTACACCTACACCCTCCATCCCCATGATCCGAGTTTCATCAAGCTGCATGATGGGGGCAATGGCACTGATACGTTCACCTACACCCTCAAGGATGCGGACGGCGACACCAGCCAGGCAAACCTGGTGTTGCAGGTTCACAACAACGATGACCCGGTACTGATAACCGGTTTGAACGGCGAGGGCACTGACGCTACGGTTTATGAAAAAAACCTTGGCACTGGCAGCAGCCCGGATGCTGCTGCGCTGACGCAAACCGGCACGTTCACCGTGACTGCCGCCGACGGCCTGCAAAGCCTGTCCATCGGCGGCCTTAATGTGGTGGCGGCGGGGGTGGCCAGTGGTGTCGGCCAATCGTTAACCACCGGGTTGGGTAACACCCTGACCATCACCGGTTTTAACACCGCAACCGGCGTAGTCACTTACAGCTACACCTTGAACGGCGCCGATACCCACCCGACGGGCGACGGCGCCAACAGCCTTATCGAACATTTCAATGTGGTTGCCACCGACACGGAAGGCTCGGTGAGTAATGCTTCGTTGAACGTCAGTGTGGTGGATGACGTACCCACCGCGATCAACGACAGCAACCTAAACATAGCGTCCGAAAGTCTGCTTACCCTGACCGGTAACGTGCTGACCAACGACATCCAAGGCGCTGATCGCATTCCGAGCGGTCCGATTGTTGGCGGTACTTTTGTCGGTACATATGGCACGTTGGTGCTGGCGGTGGATGGCTCTTACACCTACACCCTCAATCCCCATGATCCGAGTTTCATCAAGCTGCATGATGGAGGCAATGGCACTGATACGTTCACCTACACCCTCAAGGATGCGGACGGCGACACCAGCCAGGCAAACCTGGTGTTGCAGGTTCACAACAACGATGACCCGGTACTGATAACCGGTTTGAACGGCGAGGGCACTGACGCTACGGTTTATGAAAAAAACCTTGGCACTGGCAGCAGCCCGGATGCTGCTGCGCTGACGCAAACCGGCACGTTCACCGTGACTGCCGCCGACGGCCTGCAAAGCCTGTCCATCGGCGGCCTTAATGTGGTGGCGGCGGGGGTGGCCAGTGGTGTCGGCCAATCGTTAACCACCGGGTTGGGTAACACCCTGACCATCACCGGTTTTAACACCGCAACCGGCGTAGTCACTTACAGCTACACCTTGAACGGCGCCGATACCCACCCGACGGGCGACGGCGCCAACAGCCTTATCGAACATTTCAATGTGGTTGCCACCGACACGGAAGGCTCGGTGAGTAATGCTTCGTTGAACGTCAGTGTGGTGGATGACGTACCCACCGCGATCAACGACAGCAACCTAAACATAGCGTCCGAAAGTCTGCTTACCCTGACCGGTAACGTGCTGACCAACGACATCCAAGGCGCTGATCGCATTCCGAGCGGTCCGATTGTTGGCGGTACTTTTGTCGGTACATATGGCACGTTGGTGCTGGCGGTGGATGGCTCTTACACCTACACCCTCAATCCCCATGATCCGAGTTTCATCAAGCTGCATGATGGAGGCAATGGCACTGATACGTTCACCTACACCCTCAAGGATGCGGACGGCGACACCAGCCAGGCAAATCTGGTGTTGCAGGTTCACAACAACGATGACCCGGTAACGCTCAACGGTCTGGAAGTTTGTGGCGGCGAGCTGACTGTCTATGAGAAAAACCTCAGTAACGGTTCCAGCCCTAATTCGGCGGCGCTGACTCAGCACGGTGAATTCGTGGTGCATGCTCCGGACGGCTTACAAAGCCTTAACGTAGGTGGGATTGACGTTATTAGCGGCGGCGAGATTCAAGGCTTCCCAGCGTCTGTTTCGACGGTGATCGGCAGTTTGTTGACAGTCACCGGGTATAACGCCGAAACCGGCGTGGTCAGTTACAGCTACACCCTCCAACACAACGCATTGCAAGCTGACGGTGACGGCGCCAACAGTATCAGCGAACACTTTACGGTGGTCGCCAACGACGGTGAAGGCAGTTCGGCTTCGGGTGTGATTGATGTCAATGTGGTTGACGATGTGCCCACTGCGCATGCTGATAAAGTCGGCGTAGTGGAGGGCGGCACGGTGCACGGCAACGTGTTGACCAATGACGTCATCGGAGCTGACGGTCCTGGCGCGGGAGGCGCAGTGGTGGGCGTGCGGGCCGGTGGTGATACTTCACAGGCCGCATACGGAAGCTTGGGCGCCTCCGTAGTCGGGATTTACGGCACGTTAGTATTGGACGCATCAGGCAATGCGACCTATCACAGCAATCCTGACTCGGTGGGTCGTTCAGGCGCACATGATGTGTTCACTTATTCAATTCGCGATGCGGACGGTGATGTCAGTACCACGACTATCTCCATTAATGTGACTGACTCCTGCCTTAAAGCCGTTTGCGCTCAAGGCGTCACCGTGTTTGAAAATGCTTTGGATTTGACCCAAAGTGGCCACGACCTCGCGCCTGGCACGGTGGTTGGCAGCATGCCCGATTCGCCTGCGGAAACTGCTTCGGGCACCTTGGTGGGTTCGGTGTCAGGCGCTGCGGGCACAGTCAACTACAGCTTGGTGGGCAGCAATAACGGAACCTTGGTGAGTCAATATGGAGAGATTCACCTCAACGGCGATGGCACCTATACCTACACGCTGACTTCGGCACCGAAAACGTCACCCATTGCTAACGATGGGGCAAACGTCGAGCACGACATCTTCACCTATAGAGCCACGGATGCCTCGGGCAATACGGCGACTAATTCCTTAACGATCAACATTGTTGACGACGTACCAACGGTGGTTTGCAGTGAGCGCACTTCGCCAGTAGTGGGTGTTGATTCAAACCTGCTGCTAGTGATTGATGTATCCGGCAGCATGGCCGATGCGTCGGGCGTCTCTGGCTTGTCTCGTCTGGCCTTGGAGAAGCAGGCGATCAGCGCGTTGTTCGACAGGTATCAGGAGCTGGGCGATGTAAGGGTTCAGATTGTGACCTTTAGCAACGGTGCCACCGATAAAACACCAGTTTGGGTTGATATCGCCACAGCTAAAGCGATCATCAGCACGCTGACTGCCGGTGGCGAAACTAACTACGACGCAGCGGTCGCGGTGGCCAAGCAAGCGTTCGCTACCGACGGTGCAATAGTTGGAGCGCAAAATGTTGCCTACTTTCTGTCTGACGGTAACCCGACCCATAACGAAAACATTGGCACTGCCGATGAAATCAGTTGGAAGGCCTTCCTTGACGCCAACGACATCAAGGCCTACGCAATTGGCCTCGGCTCAGGCATCAGCAACACTTACCTCGACCCTTTGGCATATGACGGTAGTACTCACACCGACACCAATGCGGTGCTGGTCACCGACCTGAGCGCACTCGATGCGGTGCTGAGCGGCACGGTGCAGGGCGTGCCCATTACCGGTAGCCTGATGACCGGAGGTACCTTTGGCGCGGACGGCGGGTTTATCAAAACGATCGTCGTCGATGGGACATCCTATTCCTACGATTCCAAAGCCAACCATGGACAAGGGGGGGTTAGCGTGGTGGGTGCCAGCCACGGCACGTTCGACACAACCACCAATAGCATTACGGTCGCTAGTCACAATGGAGGCACCTTGGTCGTTGACATGGACAACGGCGAATATACTTATACCCCTCCAAAAGTTGGCACTACGGCACTGACGGAAACGTTTGGCTTTGTGGCGAGCGACAACGATGGCGACCTGGCAGGTGCCAATCTGCTGGTTAACGTTAACCCTAATGCCCCTCCCGTGGCGGTGGCTGATAACGTCATCACTAACATTTTGTCGCCTACCATCACGGTGCCTGCAGCGTTGCTGCTGGCCAACGACACTGATCCCAATGGCGATAAGCTGACGGCATCGCCCACTACCTTCACAACAGGTTGGGCGGCAAAAGGCGCCGATTTCACCGCGCTTAACGCCAATCCCATTAATTTTGGTGGTACCAGCAACAGCAGCGCTAATGAGTTGAAAACCGTAGAGCGTAGTGACTTCTTTAACAGCGCAGGTGCGCTTACCGCGTTGGTGGTGCTTAACGGCTATTTAGGTGCGGCCAATGCTGTGGCCGCTAACGCACAAGATCTCTACAACGTGACCTTGCACAAAGGCGAAACTGTGACCCTGCATAATTCCCAGGATGAAACTCACGTTTCAATGCAGTGGCAGGACATCAATGGTGTGTTCTCCACGGTTGCCAATGGTCATTCCTTCACGGCCACTGACGATGGTGTGTATCACTTGCATGTGACCAACATCGTTAACACCAGCGGTTCTGCTGCAAGCGCAACGGCAGCTGAAAGCTATCAACTGCAGATGACGGTTAATTACTCCGGCGCGCAAGACCTAACGTCCGATTCGCACGGCACCTACACCGCCAATGACGGCCACGGTGGAACCAGCGTTGCCGATGTGACCCTTCATTACCAGGCGGGCAACACGTTGCAAGGCACCAACCATAATGACGTTTTGATCGGTGGCCCGGGCAGCGTTCATCTACATGGTGGTGATGGCAATGACGTGCTTCAGGCGGGTAGCGGCAATAGCGAGCTGTTTGGTGACAACGGCAATGATATTTTAATCAGCGGACCGGGTAACGATTTGCTCGACGGCGGCGCTGGCAACAACACTGCCAGCTACGCTAACGCTACAGCGGGGGTACACGTTGACTTGAGCATAATAACTGCGCAGAACACCCTCGGTGCCGGGACTGACACGCTGGCCAACATCGACAACCTTATAGGCTCGCACTTCAACGACACGCTGATAGGGGACAGTGGCAGCAACATCATCAATGGCGGGTTGGGCGACGATATTCTCAACGGTGGGGGCGGTGATGACATATTGATCGGTGGACTGGGTAACAACACGTTGACGGGTGGCAGCGGCAACGACACCTTCAAATGGGAGCAAGGAAACTTTGGCCATGACTTGGTGACGGACTTCAGTATCGGCGTCGATAAGCTTGATTTGTCACAACTGTTGCAGGGTGAAAATTCGAGCGCGGCCTCACTGGATGACTACTTGCACTTTAAAGTCAGTGGCGCCGGCGCAAGTGTAGTCACCACCATTGAGATCAATTCCATCGTTGGCCAGGCCCCCACTCAAACCATCGACTTGGCCGGGGTCGATCTGGCAAGCCACTACGGCGTTACGCCTGGGGCGGGCGGAATGGTTGCAGGCGGCCATGACGCAGCCTCGATCATTACCGGGATGATCACTGACCATTCGTTGAAAGTGGATACGGTGTGAGTTAAGGCGGGAAAACGTTAACGGCGCGGTGTGTCTGGCACACCGCGCCGTTTGCTTCGAGAATGAATTCTATCCCACGGATCTGTCGTGATTCGATCTGCGGCTTCGCCACAAATTGGTTCTACAGAGGGGTGCATCTCCTGTAGAGCCAATTTGAACTGGCGAGCTTTGTTTTATCAGTGATGGCGAGGTTTGAGGATCGCTGGAGCAGGCTTCTCGTCTGGTGCCTGACATAGCAGGTACAGCGCAGTGAGTGCCTCTGGAATTTGCACGATCATGTCGTCCATCAGGTTCGAATCTTTTGCAATGTCCTCAAACTCGGGTTGTTCATCGAACAAGCCCGATCCGACCATTATGGGTAGCAGCATTTCGCTGACTTCTTCTTCAGCGCTTTCAAACCAGGCGTTTTCGCGCAGAAACACGCCTTCCATGAATCCGATACACCAGCCGCGCAGCTCGGAATCGTCGGGGTCATCGCCCAGATCCAAGTCACAGGGCAGCTCGAACTCTTCGTCCGAAGCCAGCTGGCGCGCGATGTGCGCTTGCAACTGAATCAACGTGGTTTCGATTTCTTCGCGCTGAGCGTCGTCGGTGTAATGCGGCACCTCAGAGAACAGTGTGTCGATCCATTCACGGCTCGGCACCGCTTCAGCACAGATCGACAGCGCGGTCAGGTAGCCGTGGGCGGCCACGTAGTCCAACGCTTCGTCGTGCAGCTCGTCGGCGTCGAGGAAAACTTGCAGGCGGGTTAGTTGCTCAGCGAAGGACATTGAAAGACTACCTTGGGAATAAACGATGCTGAATTCTAGGCTGTGTACGGCCTGCGCGCCAGCAAGTCAGGTGTTAGAAGCGGTAACAGGGTTAATTTCAACCGCTGATGTGGCTGCCGTCCCTAGCTTGGAAACCCTCGGGTATAATCCCGCGCTTTGCGATGCTGCCAAGGGTCGCAACCGGCTGTAGCAGGATTGTTTCTGCGATTTGTGGGGTTTTTATGCTCGAACAGGCTCAACGCGTACTTAAAGACATCTTCGGCTACGACAGTTTCCGTGGTCGTCAGGGTGCCATTATTGAGCGCGTTGCTAACGGCGGCGATGCCTTGGTATTAATGCCCACCGGTGGCGGCAAGTCCTTGTGTTTCCAAGTGCCTGGGCTGTTGCGAAACGGTTTGGCCGTGGTGGTTTCACCGCTGATTGCGTTGATGGATGATCAAGTGGCAACACTTGAAGAATTGGGCGTTTCGGCGGCAGCTCTGAACTCCACGCTAAACGCCGAGCAGCAACGTGATTTGGCCAATCGAATTCGTTTGGGCGAAATCAAGATGCTTTATCTGGCACCTGAACGGCTTGTCCAGCCACGGATGCTGGCGTTTCTACAGAATCTGCAAATTGCCTTGTTCGCCATCGACGAAGCCCACTGCGTATCGCAATGGGGCCACGATTTTCGCCCCGAATACCTGAAGCTGGGGCAACTCGCTGAACTCTTCCCGGACGTACCGCGCATTGCGCTGACTGCCACGGCTGATAAACGGACCCGAGAAGAGATTGTCGAACGACTGCATTTGCAGAAGGCTGAGCGGTTCTTGTCCAGCTTTGATCGTCCAAATATCTTTTATCGCATCGTGCCCAAGGAACAGCCGCGCAAACAACTGTTGGCGTTCCTGTCCGAGCGACGCAGCGATGCCGGTATCGTTTATTGCCTGTCGCGTAAAAAGGTCGATGAAGTCGCGGCGTTCCTTTGCGAAAACAAATACCCGGCGTTGCCCTATCACGCGGGCTTGCCCAATGAAATCCGCGCTGCTAACCAAAAGCGTTTCCTCAATGAGGAAGGCTTGATCATGGTCGCCACAATCGCCTTTGGTATGGGCATCGACAAGCCCAACGTGCGTTTCGTCGCACACATGGACTTGCCCAAATCACTGGAAGCCTATTACCAGGAGACCGGCCGTTCAGGTCGCGATGGTTTACCTGCCGATGCCTGGATGGCCTACGGTCTGCAAGATGTTTTGATGCTCAAGCAGATGCTGCAAAACTCTGAAGGTGACGAGCGTCATAAACGCCTTGAGCAACACAAACTCGACGCCATGTTGTCTCTCTGTGAAGAAACCCGCTGCCGTCGCCAAACGTTATTGGCGTATTTCGACGAAGACATGCCTAAACCTTGCGGCCACTGCGATAACTGCGTTGATGGTGTGCAAACCTGGGATGCCACCGAGCCGGCGCGCCAGGCTTTATCTGCGATCTACCGTACCGGCCAGCGCTATGGAGTCGGTCATTTAGTAGACGTGCTGCTGGGCCGCGACAATGACAAAGTGAAAAGCTTTGGCCATCAGCACTTGGCGGTGTTTGGCGTTGGCAAGGCGCGCGCCGAAAGCGAGTGGCGTTCGCTGTTTCGCCAGTTGGTGGCTCGTGGGTTAGCTGATATTGACCTGGAAGGCTATGGCGGCCTGCGCTTGAGCGACACTTGTCGGCCGCTGTTGCGCGGCGAGGTTACGCTGGAACTACGTCGTGATCTGAAACCACAAACCGCCCCGAAAAGCGGTTCTGGCAGCCCGGCGAGCCAATTGGTCCGTGGCGAAGAGCGAGAACAGTGGGAAGCGCTTCGTGCCTTGCGGCGCAAATTGGCCGAAGAGCATGGCGTACCTCCTTACGTGATTTTTCCGGATTCGACGCTGCTTGAAATGCTTCGCAGCAAACCTGGTTCGATGTCAGAAATGGCCCAAGTCAGCGGCGTAGGTGCGCGTAAATTGGAGCGTTACGGTGAGGCGTTTCTCGAAGTGCTAGGGGGCGCAGCCGAGGCCCCGAGAGTAGTCGCTGACCTGCGTCATGAACTGATTAGCCTGGCGCGGGCGGGTATGACCCCGCTGCAAATTGCTGGTCAGTTGCAATGCTCGGAAAAGAATGTCTATACGATGTTGGCAGAGGCTATCGGTAAACAGCAGTTGTCGCTGGAACAGGCATTGGACCTTCCCGAGGACTTGCTTAGTGAAGTGCAGGACGCGTTTCTTGACGGCGAAGGGGAGTTGCCTCCGGTATCCGCCGTGGCGGCACAGTTCACCGGACGTGTACCGGAAGGCGTGTTGTATTGCGTACGAGCCGCGTTGCAATCTGAATTCGAAGTCTAACTTATCTGAACTTAACAACGATGAACTGTAGGCGTTACCCAGTCCTGCGACGATTCGCTACAAGCGGGCCACTTGCCTCCATCCGAATGTCATGGTTAGCTGACTAATAATTAGTACAAGCCTTTAATCATGAGTTTTCTATGCCCTTAACTGATCAACATCGCTTCGGAATGCAATTGGCGCACATGTCCCGCGGCTGGCGTGCCGAGCTTGACCGACGCTTGGCCGATCTTGGATTGTCGCAAGCACGCTGGTTGGTGTTGTTGCACCTCGCACGCTTTGATGAACCGCCGACTCAGCGCGAGCTGGCGCAAAGTGTCGGCGTAGAAGGGCCGACTCTCGCGCGCTTGCTGGACAGCCTGGAAACCCAAGGGCTGGTTCGCCGCCAAGCTGTGGTTGAAGATCGTCGAGCAAAAAAAATCCTGCTGAGTGATACGGCCCGTCCCTTGATCGAAAAAATTGAAACAATTGCTACGGCGTTGCGCAAAGAGTTGTTTGAGGGTGTTGACGAGGAGGAACTGCGCATTTGCATGCAAGTTCACGCAAAAATTCTCTCAAACCTCGAGAAATCTTGAGCGTCGAGTATTCACCGATGGGGTGATTCTTATAAGCTTGGGCATTGTTTCACGCGTGAGCGTATTGCGCGGAAATTGCCTTCACACTTGCGCCATCTATGTGTAGAGGTTGAGTGTGCCGCGAAGCGAGCGTTGGTTTCTATAGGGATTTTCATGCTGAAGAGTTCTCAGGTTGCGCTCGCATGGGTTAATCGTCCGTCGCGGCGGTTAGTGCGTCGTTGGTGTTTGGCTGCTGCCGCCATTTCGTTGTTATATTCGGCCTTGGCCTCAGCCCTGGGGCTGGGTGAGATCACATTGCATTCGGCGTTGGATCAACCCTTTAACGCCGACATAGAACTGCTTGAAACCGCTGGTCTTACAGCCGACGACATCCATGTAGGCCTTGCATCGCAAGATGCCTTTAGCCGAGCGGGTGTCGACCGACTGTTCTTTTTGAATGATCTGCACTTTACGACGGTTATCAATGGCAGCCATGGTGTCGTGCACGTGGTGTCGAGAAAGCCGGTTATCGAACCTTATTTGATTTTTCTGGTGCGATTGGCACGTCCCAATGGCGATCTTGTACACGCTTACACGCTGTTGATCGATCCTCCCGAATCATCTCAGGGCCGGACTGCATCACGGGGCCGATGGATTGAGCCTAAAGGCAATAACCCTGTAGAAGCGCGCATGCCAGTCGCGCCTCCGCAAGCAGTGCAGGGTAATCACTACACAGTCGTTAGCGGTGACAATCTGGGCGCCATTGCCCGACGGTTTCACGATTCAGGCAGTAAATCTTCTGCAAATGACCTTTCCCGCGGCATACAAGCGCTTAACCCTCAGGCGTTTTCGAACGGCAGCGGCACGCGCCTGAAAATCGGACAAAGCTTGTTGCTGCCGGATACGGTGGTGTTAGCCCGCTCGCCCGAAGGGCCTGTCTCGCCTTCTACTGCACTGCCGGCCGCCGACAGCTCGGCATCGGAACCCATTGTCAGTGCAGAACAGAAAACTGCTGAACTGTTGGCCGCCGATGTCATTGAGAACCAGCAACTGACTAAATCTGTGGGAGATCTTAAAGTTGAACTGCAGGGCCTTCAGAATCAGATTACCGGTAAAGACAAGCAAGTAAACGACTTGCAAACTGCGCTGGCTGAACTCAAAGCCAAGCCGGTTGCACCGAGTGCTGCTGTGCCCGTTGTAGGGACGTCGCCTTCAAGGACTGCCCCCGAAGATAATTCATTCATCAGCATCCCCTTGCTGATTGGCGCCTTGTTATTGCTGCTTCTTCTGCTAGGGCTGGCTTACGCTGTCCGGCGCAAGCGACTGCAAAGTCTGCCGCCTGCGCAAGCGGCATACGTGACACCCGATCCGACAACGCCATCACCCATGACTGCGCGAGTAGTCGAGTCGCCCGCAGTAACGGTCGTTCCCGTGGCGCCTGCTCTCGTTGCATCAAGCGCTTCAAACCAGCGCCTTGCGGGTGTCGCAACTGATGCATTGGACGGGGCTAGCATTTATATCGCATATGGCCGGTTCTCTGAGGCGTTAGGTATTTTGCGTGAAGCATCGCTAAAGCAGCCGCAACGTACTGATCTGCGGCTGAGAATTCTGGAGTTGTTGGCGGAGCAAGGTGACGTCGATGGTTTTGCTCTGGAAGAGCATGCCTTGCTCGATGACGGTGTAAGTGCCGATTCCGTACAAGAGGTTCGTGCGCGCTATCCTCAGTTTTTCATCAAGCCCGAGCTGACTGAAGTACCGTTACCCGAGGTGCCAGCAGAGATCGTGTTGAAGCCGGGGCTGGCAGCCCCGCAATCGGACTCTCGCTTCATTGAGCCTCAAACACCTGTTCCAATCGCCCAGCCCGTTGATGAATTTCATTTGAATCTGGATGACTTGTCGATGGATGCGGGTTGGGATCTTGTCGATCCGTTCGAACCCCCGCCCGCCATGCGCAGTAAATCGGTAACGGATGACGCAGTGGAAATAGAACCTGAGTTTTCATCCAATCTGACCGAGTTTCCAGAGGTTCTCGAAATACCCAATGAGCTGTTTCTTAGCGATTTCGCTGAGCCGGAACCGAATATTCAATCCAATAACGATTCGCTGGATGACGATTTTCTTGACGGCTTCATCAATGATTCCAAAGAGTTTGATTTGCTGGACCTCGCCAATGATGAGCCCCTGAGCAAACTCAACCAGGCGCAAGTGCTGATTGATGACGGCGAGTTGGACGATGCGCGTGCACTGCTGCAGGAAGTAATCAAGGGCGGTGACGAAGAACACCAACGCACAGCCCAAAATTTGTTAGCGAGAATCAGCTGAGGCTACGTATGCCCATTGCCAAATCTGAAATTGTCATCACCTATTGCACGCAGTGCCATTGGCTGCTGCGCGCTGCTTGGCTCGCTCAAGAGCTGCTCAGTACTTTTTCCGATGATCTGAGCAGGGTTTCTCTGGAGCCGGCGACAAATGGGGCGTTCAGCATTACCTGCAACAGTGTGCAGATTTGGGAGCGCAAGGCCGATGGGGGCTTTCCCGATGCCAAAGTGCTCAAGCAACGCGTTCGCGATCAAATCGACCCGCAACGCGACCTTGGGCATAACGATCGCGTGCAAGATTAGTCAGCTAGCCTGATTAAACTTATGCCGATGCAGCGTTTTCTTCGACTGCGGATGTATAGATCGAATTTTTGGGGAAGGCGAATACCCGCTCCAGCATGGGTTCGAAAAAGCTTAATGGCAGGGTTTTATAGTCCGGATCGAAGGCCGCGGCATCGTAATTGGCGCAAAATTCGATGGTCCGCTGGTACTGCGGGTGATCTTTGAATTGTTCGCGCAACAGCCGATCCATGCCTAGGTGGTGGAAGAAATAATAGCCTTGAAAGATCCCGTGCTTCTCGACCATCCACAGATTTTCCGCGCTGACAAAGGGCTTGAGAATAGCCGCCGCGATGTCCGGGTGGTTATAGGAACCTAGCGTATCGCCGATGTCGTGGAGCAGCGCGCAGACAACGTATTCCTCATCGCGACCATCTTGGTATGCCCGGGTGGCAGTTTGCAGTGAATGGGTCAGTCGGTCGACCGGGAAACCGCCAAAGTCTCCATCCAGCAGCCTAAGGTGAGTCAGGATTCGTCCCGGAAGTTGCTTGGCATAAGCGGCAAAGTCCTTGGCAATAACCATCCAGTCTTCTTGAGTGCCGTCTTGCATGTGGGTGAAGCGTGCCTGAGTGTTCATTGTCGGTCCTGTCATTATTAGAAGTGGACAGGGTCCAGTCTAGGCGTTGCAAGTTTTCCGACAGTGGCCGTCAAGGACGCTTTGCTGGCCCAGCGCGCCGCGGAAGGCCTGCGGGGCCCTAAAAACGTATCTTTCTCAGCAACATCTCATGGTACTTGTTTAAGGCTCAAGCGTATCCTTGGCCGCACTGGCTGCAGGGCGCGGCTTACTTCGAATAAGAAATCATGAGCGAAAGAACGACTTCTGCCAGTTGGGCCACGGGTATCGTCAGGTCATTGGAACTGGATGGTCTGGATTGCCGTGCGCTGTTCAAAGAGCTCGAGCTGGATTACACCGAGCTCGATAACCCTGATGCACGCTTTCCCCAGGACTCGCTGACCCGGCTTTGGCAGCGAGCGGTTGCGCTGTCAGGTAATCCAGCGATTGGATTAAACATGGCCAAAGTCGTGCGTCCAGGCTCCTTCAGCGTTGCGGGTTATGCACTGATGTCGAGTCAAACGCTCAAGGACGGATTTGCGCGGCTGGTAAGGTACCAGCGAATCATTGCTGAAAGTGCTGACTTAAGTTTTCGTCTGCTGGCTGAAGGCTATGCGCTGATCTTGACCGTGCATGGCGACCACCTTCCGCCCACCCGGCAAAGCGCAGAAGCTTCGATGGCGTCGGCCTTGGCGTTTTGCAGTTGGCTCACCGGGCGGACGCTTCAACCGCGTCGGGTTTTGATTCAGGGAGACCCACCCAAGAATATGGAGCCGTACAGGCAAGCATTCCATGCGCCGATGACATTCAATGCTCCCTACGACGCTCTCGTGTTTGATCGTGCCGACATGGAGGCGCCACTACCTACGGCCAATGAGGCCATGGCGCAATTGCATGATCGTTTTGCCGGTGAATACTTGGCCCGGTTTTCTGAAAGCCGTGTCACTCACCAGGTTCGGCAAGCGCTTTGTCGGTTGCTGCCGCAAGGCGAGCCTAAGCGTGAGATGGTCGCGCATCGTTTACATTTGTCCCAGCGCACGTTGCAGCGACGGTTACAGGAGGAGGGCACCAGCTTTCAGATATTGCTCGATGACACTCGCCGCGAACTGGCCGAGCAATATCTGGCGCAGCCGCAAATGACCCTGTTGGAAATCGCCTATTTGCTTGGCTTTGCCGATCCCAGCAACTTCTTCCGTGCCTTTCGTCGTTGGTTTGACACAACTCCGGGCGAGTACCGCGCCCGGATATAAGAGGTGGTAATTAAATCCGCTGCTCGCTCGTTAGAAGCTACGTCCGCCATCTAGAATGGCCGATCATTTTTTCAGGAGAAACCCGATGGAGGCGCTCGACGCTTTGCTAAACCGCGTATCAGTCCCACGGCTGATTGATCCGGCACCCGACGCCGCTCAGCGAGAACTATTGTTTGCTGCGGCTTTGCGTGCACCCGATCACGGCCAGTTGCGACCGTTTCGTTTTTTGACTGTTGAAGGACATGCCCGACAGCAGATGGGGGATTTGCTGGCACAGGCGCTGCAACTCAGTGGCGCTGAACCGAACGCTCAGGTTTTGGAAAAAGCGCGCCTCAGCCCGCTACGCGCGCCGTTGGTGGTCGTTGTTATTGCCAGGTTGCAGGAACACTTTAAAGTGCCCAAGCAAGAACAACTGATCACCGCAGCCTGTGCTGCCCACGCAATTCTGAATGCTGCGTTCGCTCTGGGAGTGGGTGCTGTCTGGCGCACCGGTGAGTTGGCCTATTCAACGCATGTCGCAAAAGGACTGGGGTTGGAATCTGGCGAGGAGGTCGTTGCATTTCTCTACCTGGGTACTCCGCAAAACGAACCGCGCACCGCGCCTAAGCGCGATACCGCTGATTTTGTAAGTCAGTGGGGTGCGTTGTAGCAAATGCGATTGCTACACGTATTGTGATTGCTGCGCGCCTGAAGAAACACCGGCAATAATGGGTTCCAACGGCAAATCGATACTCGCCACAAAGCCGCCTTCAGGGTGGTTGGTCAGTATTAGGTTGCCGCCGTGACGTTCTGCTGCGCGTTTGGCGATGGCCAGGCCCAAGCCGTAGCCAGGCGTCGTCTGACCGGGAGCTCGGTAGAAGGGTTCGCCCAGTTGCGGTAAAAATTCGGACGATACTCCGGGGCCATGGTCACGCACGCTGATGAGCAACCTATCACCCTCACGCTGTGCCAGAAGCTCGATAGTTTCTCCCACAGGATTAAAGCGCAGGGCGTTACGTAACAGGTTGTCCAGTGCGCGCTCAAGCATGTCCGGCCAACCTTGCAGCTCAACGTCATTGCGAGCGCTAACCTGTATCTGCTGATCTGCGGCATTGAGCAGTGCATCGCTTTGCAAATGGTGCAGCATCTCGCCCAAGTCGACTGGTTCGGCCTCTCCAAAATCGGCGTCCAGACGCGCCAGCACCAATATTTCGCTGATCAATGCTTCCAGCCGGTCGCATTCGCGAGCCAATCGCGGCCAGAGCTTCTCGCGCTCGGCTGGTTCTGCGCGCTCAGCCAAGGCCAATGCGATGCGCAGGCGCGCCAAGGGTGAGCGTAACTCGTGTGAGACGTCGCGCAGTAGTTGCCGCTGGCTGCCAATCAATGCTTGCAGGCGGGCGCCCATACGGTTGAAGTCTGTGGCCAACACGCCGAATTCGTCGCGGCGGTTTGCCAGTTGCGCCAAGCTGTTTTGTTGATAAGTGGTCTGTCCCAAATCATGCACTGCGCCGCGCAATCGGCTGAGCGGACGAGTGATGGATAACGTGACCAATAAACTGAAAAGTGTCAGTACCACCAGCGCAATACCTAGGGCACTAAGGGGCCAAATCAGGCTATTGCGGTGCCAGGCGTTCAGCTCCGGGTGCGGGATGCGATAAATAAACAAATAGGTTTCGCCGCTTTTTGTGCTGGTGTACTCGGTGGTCAAACGACGCCACGGCAATTGCTTGGGGTCATTATGCTGGCGAGCTTCAAGTGCTGCTGCACGCGGTGGGAATGTGCCGCGTACCATCGCCTCACCGCTTTCGTTGAGCACTTGAACGTCAATGTGGTAACGCCGTTTCCGTTGTTGCAGATATTCCTGCGCAGTTTCTTGACCCTTTTCGTCATACAGCTCTGTCCAGTTCTGCGCCAACTTGGCAATTCCCGGGTGCCGACTAAGGATCCAAGCGTCCTGATTAAGCATGTGCCCGAGCAAAATCGACAGCCCTGCTACCAAGGCTATAGCTAACCAGAAACTCGCCAGAACTCGCCAAAACAATGAACGCACGTAGATTCCTCAGGACGATAAAACCCGACGCATTGTCATGTGTCGGGCGGGCCAAGCCAGTGTCTATTTAGATTCCTGAGACTTTTGCGCTTTCCAATCCTGGAATTCGGTGTGGTCGGCCCGACGTTGAGCCTCCTGTTGCTGGATCACGTCGAACTGTTTTTGCTGGTCAGGCTTTAGCAGCACCCGAACGTCGCTCTGGGCTTTGAGGTGCTTGGCATCCAACTCATCCTGCATGCTCTTCTGCTGAGCAGGTGGCAGCATTTGTAGATAACGCTCGGTGATTTCTTTGCGGCTATGCCGTTGCTCTAACATTATTCGCCCGATTTGTTGGCGTTGATCGTGGGTCAGGTTCAGTTGGCTGTAGGGGCTGTGGTGACGCATTTCATCATCGTGACCACCACCCTCTACAGGAGGCATGGCCATCGCAATGGTTGGCAGAGCAGCAGCAAGCAGCAGAGCGATTAAAGTCTTACGCATAGTGAATCTCCTTGTCTCGTTTTCGACTCGAGGCCGGTTGAGGCCAGTGTAGGGAGAGCAAGGTCAACGGCGGTCAGGCGACAGTAAAGCTTGGGTAAAGATGCAAAATCATCTTTTAGAGACCACTGCGCCCTTGAGTCGTGCTGTAAACGAGATTTTTTACAGCCGATTACCGGCAAAGGCTCTTCTGAGTTTTCGGAGCCTTCGGCAGCCTCTGTAGCAAAATCTGCCTATCGCCAAATCGGTGGACAGAGTTCGTTTGCGAAGGCCTCAGTTCTGACACCCTGAAACCTAAAAATACACAAATTTTCATCCGGTTTGCTGAGAGACCTGCTACAGACGGCAGGGGTTTCAAGCGCTGTAGTAATAACCGCGACTGCGCAGGGCTACGATTCTCGGACGGCCGTCGGCGTGGGGGCCGATTTTTTTGCGCAGGTTGCTGACGTGCATGTCCAAGCTACGGTCATACAGCGTTAACTTACGACCCAGTGCCAGCTGGGCGAGCTCTTGCTTGTCCAGCGGCTCGCCGGGTTGACGCAACAACGCCTCAAGCAACCGGCTCTCTGAAACAGTCAGGGTGAACTCATGTTCGTCGATAGTTACCACGCCGCGCACCGGGCTGAAGCAAAGATCCCCCAGTTCGAGCTGGCTTGACGCCGCTGTGGGGTGACTGCGGCGCAGGACTGCCCGCAATCGGGCCGTCAATTCTCTGGGGTCACAAGGTTTTGCCAGGTAGTCGTCGGCGCCCAGTTCAAGGCCGAGAATACGGTCCAACGGTTCGCCGCGGGCTGACAGCATCAGTACGGGCAAATCAGGGTGATCAGTACGTAATTGTTTAAGCAACTCCAGACCGCTGCCATCAGGGAGCATCACGTCTAATACGACGGCCGCTGGTGGCGGTAGTTTCGCGAGTGCGCGTCGGGCGCTGCTGCCATCGTGGCAAAAATGTACGTGAAAACCTTCCTGGCTTAGCCAACTGCTTAGAAGCTCACAGAGCTCCTCGTCATCATCAATTAGTAACAGTTCGCTCATGACTCACTCAATTTAGCCACTGCCGACGTTGTCTGCGCCAGCCGCTGGCAAAAATACCGCAAAGAAGGGCAATCATAGCCACACCGCCGCCAGTAACGAACCATTGCTGTTGCTCAGTGAACATGCGCAGCGGCGCAGCTGCCAGCGATTCTTTGAGTTGCAACGTGAGGCGTTGGTTTTCGAGACGCAGGCGACTCAGTTGTGAACTCTCAGGTTCGGTGTTTGTGTTTTGAATTTGTTGGCTCAATTTTTCGCGTTGTTGCTCGCTCGCCGTGAGGCGCTGTTGCAAATCGGCGATCCGGTTACCCGTACTTAGCGGTAACACTATGGACCCTGCGGGGGTAGAGGTTTCTTCAGCCTGGGCGTTAATGCCAACGCTCAATAGAACCAACAACAAGCACATCGAACCTGAACGCATCTGAACGCCTATATTTTTTTTGAGTGTCGGCGGGTTATCGGCAGGTTGAGCGCAATCGTGAGCAATACCGAATTGATCGGTTGGCGCCGCTTGGTAAACGCGGCGTCGGCGCTGTGGTTTAAGGCAATACTTGCTTGAACGGCTTGACCACCACATTGGCATATACGCCAGCGGCGACATAAGGATCAGCGTCGGCCCAGGTTTGCGCTGCTGTTAGGGATTCGAACTCGGCGACGATCAAGCTGCCGGAGAAACCGGCACTGCCAGGATCGTTGCTATCTATAGCCGGGTGCGGGCCGGCCAGTACCATTCGGCCTTCATCTTTTAGTGCAATCAGGCGCGCCAAATGATCAGGTCTTGCAGTCAGCCTTTTTTCCAGCGAATTAGCGACGTCGGTCGCAACGATTGCGTAGAGCATATTCATTCCTTGGTTTCAGGCGTTGAAGGGTCCGCGTCGTGCAGGTGGCGGGCGAGGAATATCCCTTGACCCAGTAGAAACAGTAAGGTCAGGCCAAGACTGCCGAACACTTTGAAGTCGACCCAGTAATCCTGATAAGTAAAGGCCACATACAGGTTAGCTGCGCCGCAGAACACGAAGAAAATGATCCAGGCGATATTCAATCGAGTCCAGATCGCCTGCGGCAAGGTCAGTGCGTGGCCCATTATGCGTTGGATCAGCGGACGATCACCGATGAAATGACTGCCGAAAAATGCCAGAGCAAATACCCAGTTGACCACTGGTGCCTTCCACTTAAGGACGGCCTCGCTATGGAACGCCAAGGTCAAGCTGCCAAACACCAGGCAAGCAAGCAGTGTGAGCCATTGGCTTTTTTCCAGCCGACGCTGAGTGATGAACAAAATGCCATACACAACGATCGAACTGATGATCAACATCGCTGTGGCGCTGAAAATTCCACCCACCATGATGCTATGGCCAAGGATGTCGACGGCACGAGGTTCGATTTTGTACACGATAAAAAACAGCAGCAGCGGAATGAAGTCGATGAATTGTTTCACAATGGCAGCCAGATGCAGGATGTGGCGGCATAATAACAAACATCAATGACTGCGAAAGCGCTACCTATGAATGTTGACCTGCACTGCCACAGCACCGCTTCCGATGGCGCATTAGCGCCTGCGGTTCTTGTTGCGCGTGCTTATGAAAACGGTGTGCGGATGCTCGCCCTGACCGATCACGATACCCTCGAAGGACTCGAAGAAGCCCGTAATGCGGCGCTTGCGCTGGGGATGCAGTTGGTTAATGGTGTCGAATTGTCCTGCACTTGGGGCGGTGCCACCATTCACGTTTTAGGCTACGATTTCGACATACAGGCCCCCGTATTGATCGCGGCTATTGAGCGTTTGCACCATGGCCGCTGGTTGCGTGCGGAGGAAATAAGCCGAAAATTGGCGATCAAAGGTATGCCTGGAGCCTTGGAAGGGGCTCGATCCATCCAGAAAGAGCTCGGTGATAGCGGCAATGCGCCCGCTCGACCGCACTTCGCAGACTTTATGGTAAGGGCCGGTTTCGTCAAGGATCGCGCCGAGGCATTTCGTAAATGGCTGGGCGCTGGCAAACTGGGCGACGTCAAGCAACATTGGCCAACGCTGGAGGAGACCGTCGCGACCCTGCGCGAAGCCAACGCATGGGTCAGTCTGGCCCACCCTTGGCACTATGATTTCACCCGTAGTAAACGCCGTAAACTGGTCGCCAACTATCTTCAGGCCGGCGGTCACGCTATTGAGGTAGTCAACGGCCTGCAGCCTGCAATACAGGTCGGCGGTCTGGCTATTTTGGCTCGTGAGTTTGGTCTGCTGGTAACTGCCGGTAGTGACTTTCATGCCCCTGGCGCGTGGTCCGAGATTGGCATTTATCGCCCGTTGCCCGAGGATTTACCGCCACTTTGGTGTCGATTCAAACATGACCAGCCTACTGCTGTCTGAACAGGAAGATACCGTGAGTCAATTTTTCCAGGTGCACCCGGAAAACCCGCAGGCGCGTCTGATAAAGCAAGCAGCTGAGATCATCAAGGCGGGCGGTTTGGTGGTGTATCCCACGGACTCGTCCTACGCGCTGGGTTGTCAGATCGGCGATAAAAGCGCTATTGAGCGCATCCGTCGTTTGCGCCAATTGGACGATAAGCACAACTTCACGTTGATGTGCTGTGATTTATCGCAGCTCGGTACTTACGCTAAAGTAGATACAGCAGCGTTTCGCGCGCTTAGAATTCATACGCCGGGGCCGTACACGTTTATTCTTAATGCCACCCGCGAAGTACCGCGGTTGATCCTGCATCCTAAGCGCCGGACAATTGGCCTGCGGGTGCCTAGCCACCCCATCGCTCAGGCATTGTTAGTGGAACTGGGCGAGCCGTTGATGAGCGTGAGCTTGATCATGCCCGGCGAGACCGTCCCGTTGAGCGACCCCTACGAAATGCGTCAACTGCTGGAGCATCAGGTTGACTTGATCATTGACGGCGGTATCGGTGGCATCTCGGCGTCTACCGTGATTAATTTGGCAGACGGCGAAGCACAAATAATCCGCGTGGGCTGCGGCGACCCGCGACCGTTCGAGGTTGAAGCCTGAATGGCAGCGGCGGCTAACGTGGAACCGGCAATCCTGGACAACCAGGCAGGCGCTCAGCAAGAGTTGCCATTCGCCATGGTCTACGGCCAGGCGGTGATGCACATGCCGCAAGACCTCTATATTCCGCCGGACGCGCTGGAAGTGTTTCTTGATGCGTTCGAAGGTCCGCTAGACTTGCTGCTATACCTGATTCGCAAACAGAACATTAATATTCTCGACATCCCCGTGGCCGAAATCACTCGGCAATACATGGGGTATGTCGAGCTGATGAAAACTGTGCGCCTGGAGTTGGCGGCGGAGTATCTGGTAATGGCCGCTATGTTGGCCGAAATCAAATCGCGCATGCTGCTGCCGCGTTCTGCGGAGATTGAAGCCGAAGAAGATGATCCTCGGGCCGAGTTGATCCGGCGTCTGCAACAGTACGAGCGCTTCAAGGCGGCGGCTGAAGGCATTGATGGTTTAAGCCGGGTTGGGCGTGATGTTGTTGTGCCTAAACTGGACGCGCCCGAAGCCCGGGCCCGGCGACTGCTGCCAGACGTCAGCCTTGAAGAGTTATTGATGTCCATGGCGCAAGTGCTGCACCGAGGCGATATGTTTGAAAGTCACCAGGTGAGTCGTGAGGCGCTGTCGACCCGTGAACGCATGAGCGATGTGCTTGAACGCCTCAAAGGCGGTGGTTTCGTGCCGTTTTCCGAACTGTTTAAGGCCGAAGAAGGGCGCCTCGGTGTAGTCGTGACCTTCATGGCGATTCTGGAGCTGGTTAAAGAATCCTTGGTCGATCTAGTGCAAAACGAGGCCTTCGCGGCGATTCACGTCCGCGCAAGAGCCGAATAACCGAGCAAAGAGCCAAAGCATGAACTTGACCGACCCCCGCGAGCTAGTCACCCTGCTCGAAGCCTTTTTGCTGGCCTCTGGAAAACCACAAGCGCTGGAGCGCCTCTTTGAGCTGTTTGAGGACGGCGAGCGTCCGGAGCCGCCGATATTTAAAAAAGCGCTGCAGCTGCTGGAAAAATCTTGTGAAGGCCGCGCATTTGAACTCAAGGAAGTTGCGTCCGGCTATCGCTTGCAAATCCGTGCGCAATATTCGCCGTGGGTGGGGCGCTTGTGGGAAGAACGACCGCAGCGTTATTCCCGGGCGATGCTGGAAACCATTGCGCTGATTGCTTATCGTCAACCGATTACCCGTGGCGAAATCGAAGATGTGCGGGGCGTAGCGGTTAACAGCCACATCGTCAAAACCCTGTTGGATCGCGAATGGATCAGGATCGTCGGCTACCGCGAAGTGCCGGGCAGGCCCGCGATGTTTGCTACGACCAAGGCGTTCCTCGATCATTTCAACCTGAAAAACCTTGATGACTTGCCGCCTTTGGCTGCACTACGCGAACTAGAACCTGAGCCCATGCTCGATTTCGACGACGCTCCAGTACCCGCCAGCCTGCAAGCCCTGGCCGACGCCAGCCTCGACCCGGACGCTGAACCAGGGCCGCCAAGGGACGAAACCAGCTTCCGCAGTTTATTGGTCGAACTTGACTCCATGGAGTTGGGTCTCAAGACAGACTTTGATGATTTATTGCGGATTGATCTCGCTGAGCCAGACGAAGTCGGTAAAGACCCCTCATAGGGAGTTCGCAAATTTTCGGTAGGACGAACTTGTTCGCGGAGATTCCTGCAGCACCGGGGTGCTCAGATAGACCGAGTTGCCTGCTTCGCGAACAGGTTCGCTCCACCCTATGCCCAAGGCTCCACTTTTTCAGGACTCTTCCATGAGCAGCAAAAATCCCTGCATCAGTGTCTGCAAGTTCGATGATGACATCTGCGTGGGGTGTGGCCGCAGCAAACATGAAATCAAGGCTTGGAAAAAGCTCGACAAGGCTGACAGGCGCACGGTGCTGGCCGATTCTGCGAAGCGTTTGATCCAGATGAAGGCCGCCGGTCGGCGGAAAAAGAGGTAGGTCTACGCAATTGCACTAGTCTTTGGTGCGCAGTAGGCGCCTTGCGCGTATGATTCGCGACCTTTTGCGATTTCATACATCGCCATAGGCTTCAGATTCAGCAATCAGCTCGCGCCATTTCTCAGCGCGACCTGTTATCGACACACCGGGAGGTGCCCAGATGAGTGACAAAGACACGCTTGACAGCAAAGAAGACGGCCCAGCAGGCGAAAAACTGCAAAAGGTTCTGGCACGTATTGGCGTAGGTTCACGACGTGACGTCGAAGACTGGATCAGCCAAGGCCGAATCAAGGTCAATGGCAAAGACGCGACCCTCGGTCAACGCGTCGACCTGCATGACGCCATCAGCGTTGATGGCCGCGTGATAAAACGCGAAGAGACGGCCGAATCGGTACGTCGCGTCATCATGTACAACAAACCAGACGGTGAAATTTGCACCCGTGACGACCCAGAAGGTCGCCCGACGGTGTTTGATCGCTTGCCGCGCCCGAAAGAGGGCCGCTGGGTCAACATCGGTCGTCTGGACATCAACACCACCGGTTTGCTGATGTTCACCACTGACGGTGAATTGGCCAACCGCCTGATGCACCCGTCTTTCGAGATGGACCGTGAATACGCGGTCCGTGTGCGTGGCGAAGTCGATGACGACATGCTGCTGCGCCTCAAGACCGGTGTAGTGCTGGAAGATGGACCGGCGCGTTTCACCGACATTCAGCAAGCGCCGGGCGGTGAAGGCTTCAACCATTGGTACCACTGCGTCGTGATGGAAGGTCGTAACCGCGAAGTCCGCCGTCTCTGGGAATCCCAGGGCCTGGTGGTCAGCCGCTTGAAGCGTGTGCGTTACGGTCCGGTTTTCCTTAACTCCGACCTGCCGATGGGTCGCTGGCGCGAAATGAGCCAGTACGAAGTCGACACCCTCAGCGCCGAAGTGGGCCTGACGCCGGTTGCTCAGCCGCAAATGAACGCCAAGACCAAAGACAAGATGGAGCGTCTTCAGCGTCAATCGTCGCGCCCATTGGGCAAAGGCGAGCGCGTTCGTACCTTGCGTCCGGCCAACCCGGGCGCTCCGGCACCGACTGGTGAGCGTGCGCCACGTCAGCCGCAAGTGACCGGTAGCGAGCGCGACCGTCCTCGTTCGGAAGGCAACCGTGACACGCGTCCGTCAGGCCCGCGTTCCGACTCGTCGGGTCGTGCTCCGCGTCCTGCCACCGGGCGTTCCGGTGCAGGCGGCGAGACTAATCGTCCGTTGCGTGGCCGCAGCGAAGGTGCTGAACGTCCTGCACGCAAACCGCGTGAAGACGGTGCCAGCGCTCCGCGTACTCCGCGCAGTGATTCGGCCGAGCGTTCGCCGCGTGCGCCGCGTGGTGATTCACCTCGCACTCCGCGTCCAGCCAACGGGCGTTCGGACAGCCGCGGCACGCCAGTCGCAGAACGTCCAAGTGACGTGAGCAAGCGCCCAGCCAAGCCTAAACAGCAGCGTGCGGGCATTGTTCTGGTAGACAACGGCAAGCCTTCGGGCAAACGCAACGGTCCGCCAGCAGGCTCTGGCCAGCGTCCAGGCTTTGGTCGTCGCAAACCGCAGTAATCGTCTGGCTTTAGCAGCAGATGTAAAAAAACGCTAACCGAGAGGTTGGCGTTTTTTTTATGGGCGACAGGGGCATACAGCTGTGTCACAACCTCACTAGAAAAATCGGCCGTAATCTTTGAACGGCAACCACTTCTTCGGATTTTCGTTCATAACAGTCTTCAACTCCTGAATGAATCCAAGGCCATTGGAGTGCAGGTCAGGCTGGATCGATGCGTCATAAAGCAGCATGTACAGATCGTTTTCTATGATCGCGCTTATCAGCGAGTCCGTGGACGAAGTATCCAAATTCATTGCACTAAAGCGAAAAGAGTCGTCTTCCAGGGCGGTTTCGATGATGTTACTGACGAGCGCTGAATAGGCGTCGGTGTAGCCGATGAGCACTTGTGGTTTAAACGTGTATTCGACGGCCGGGTGATGTTTCAGGTCGTGCAAAAAATGTTCGATTGCGCTGATCTGGTCCATGGATCCATCCCGTTGCGAGCAGGGGCAGCCAGGCGTGGTAGGTGAAGCAAACCGCATCTGCCGGAGGGCGTGCTAGAAAGCTGACTGATTGAAAGCGGCGGGCACATTTATCGCCTTTAATTGCTTGGTTCCAAATGTCCCCGCCGAAAATCGCGCTAACCATGATTGGTCAGCAGACAATAGAAAAACTAGTTTATGAATGTTTTATGCGCAATAAATTTTTCGAATGGTGTAACGCCAATGAGTCACTTACAGGCGCTGAAGCGTGCAGGTTTGACGGGCAGCCGGGGACCGAATGCAGTTCCGAATGAACAAAACTTATTTCGCGCCAAAATACAGTCAGCTATTTGTTTGAAGTGAGTGTGGACCGTTTCCCATCCATTCGGTCAGGAACTAGAGGCAGGTCCATGTAGGCGGTTGCAATAAATCGGTGGAGTGCGGCGGTGTACAATGCGCCACGTTTTAACTTCGTTCGTTGCAGATCGTTGAACGCTTCAGGACCATGTAATGCTCATATGCTGGTGATTTCCAATAACGTGCAGCTCGCCGATGCCGAGATCGAGTTGACGGCCATCCGCGCCCAAGGTGCCGGAGGGCAAAACGTCAACAAGGTATCGAGCGCGGTGCATTTGCGCTTCGACATCAACGCCTCGTCCTTGCCGCCGTTCTACAAGGAGCGCTTGCTCGCGTTGCGCGACAGTCGTATCACCAGCGAAGGCGTGATTGTGCTCAAGGCCCAGCAATACCGAACCCAAGAGCAAAACCGCGCCGATGCGTTGGAACGTTTGACTGAGTTGATCATCAACGCAACCAAAGTCGAGAAGAAACGCCGCCCAACCAAGCCGACCCTGGGTTCAAAGAAACGCCGTTTGGAAGGCAAGACGCTACGCGGCAGTATCAAGGCTGGGCGTGGGAAGGTAGATTTTTAGCTGGAGGTCACTTAGCGCCACAAAAATGTGCCAGCAACCTGCATTTTCAGAAGCGTCCTACAGTCCTTCGGTCCGTTTTTCAGTAGCCTAAATAGCTATCGAAAAAGGAATTGGGTTTATGACTATGCACGGATACATGACGCTCACCTATGAGGCGATTGGCCCCGACTATCAGATCGGCCATTCCAACGAACAGAGCGGCAAGTCATGAACCCGAATCGTTATGACATCTGGAATGTAAAGCATACGGCTGGGGTGTTGTCATCTCAATCTATGTTGTCAGGCTATGCACATCTTACGGACGGCATTCTGCGACTCCAGTTCAATCGCGAAGTCGTTAACTCTTTTGAAGCTGGCATTGGCCTCGGAATGGCGGGTGAAAAAGCGGGCGAACTCATTTACGAGAAAAGTAAATGAGCCTTAGTACTGGTGAAAACGGTTATCTCTACATAAGTTTGATCGGTTTTGTAGGCGTATTCACTTGCATTGGCATAGCGTTGTATCTTGCATATAACAGAGTCGAACTGATGTTAAACCATCTGAAAAATTGCCCCACTATTACCATTCGAGCTTTTTTATTGCATGCAGGTCCATGGGGGCGGTTGCATCTTCTGGGTGCAATTATGGGATTGATGACCATGCCTCGTGTCCACCATCCGCGATGGAGGGGCCAGTGCCGAGGATTTGAAAAATTTCCCAGCTGACCTAAGACTGCAACTTGTCATGTTGCACTGGACCAGCGGGTTACTTCTATTGGTAATGATTGGGATGGGTATAGTTGCCAAGCTCGGTCTTGTTTAATTCTATCGGCGGTGGCGCCTCGTACATGAAGGTTCGAGATATGTGCGCAGCGGGAAATACTGAGGCGTGTAAAAAGGTGAAATATGCCGAGGGCGGGAATTTTTAGGGACGGTCGCTACCGTCGGTGCTGCCAGTGGTGTTCCTCTTGTTGGCGAGGCGCAGCGACGGACTCTCCGCGCCGCCTGTTGCATCGCCAACACGTTGGCTCCTACAGATGGACGCAACGCCTACGGCTTATAATCCCGAAGATGCACCGCCTGCCGGTACAGGTAAACGCTGAGGATTAATCCGGTCAGCGCCGCCAAGGCTGCGAAGAGGAAGATTGAAGCAAAGCCGAAGCCCGAGGCGATGGCCCCGGCGACCGGGCCGGTGATGCCCAGTGACAGGTCGATGAACAGCGAGTACGCACCCACCGCTGCACCCCGGCTGGAAGCGGGTACCAGGTTCACTGCCTCAACACCTAATGCCGGAAACACCAGGGAAAATCCGAAGCCGGTGAGTGCAGCGCCCGCCAGGGCCAGTGTCGGTGTGGGTGCGACCCATAACAGCACCAAACCGAGCGTCTCGACCGAAAGACAAGCAATCGCCACGCGGAAGCCACCAAGTCGGTTGATGAATTTTCCGAACAGCAAGCGCGCGCCGATGAAGCAGGCGCCAAACAGGCTCAAACACAACACTGCATTCGGCCAACTGTGGCTGGCGTAATACAACGTGATGAATGTGGCTATGGTGCCGAAGCCAATCGAACCTAATGCCAACCCAGTGCCATGGGGCAGCACGCGGCCGAGTACGTGCATAAATGGCAAGCGCTCACCGTGGACGATGGGTGCAGGCTCTTTGTTCCAGGCCAGTTTCAGGCCCAAAGCCGCCAGTAAAATAATGCTGAACCCCATGCTCCATAAGCCAAATTGCTGGACCAACACCACCCCAAGCGGCGCGCCAATTGCCAATGCACCATAACTGGCGATGCCGTTCCACGAGATCACTTTGGCGGTGTTGAGCGCGCCAACCTTGCCAATCCCCCAGCCAATCGACCCGGAACCCACCAGGCTTTCAGCGCTGCCCAGCACCAATCGCCCGATGAACAAGCAGATCAGGCTGAGCATCGGCGCGCTGTGCAGCCAAGCTGACACCAGCATGAATACACCGCTGAGCCCACAACCCGCCAAGCCATAGAGCACGGCTTTCTTGCTGCCTCGGTTGTCGATGATCCGGCCGGCGTAAGGGCGGCTGAGCAGCGTCGCCAAGTATTGGACACTGATCACCAGCCCGGCAGTCACGGCGCCAAAGCCTAGGTCGGTGTTGACATAGCTCGGCAGGACGGCCAACGGAATACCAATGTTCAAGTAGCCGATGAAGGTAAACAGGACAATGGAAACGACCTGCAGCGTGACCGCCATCGGGCGTTCTGCGGCGGTGGGCGAGGAGTCTGGCATGGTAAAAATCCACGGTTTCAGCGAAAAGTGGTGACGCGCAACGTGTTGCAGAGAAGCGTTTCAGCTCTAGGCGCGATCAAGGCTGCTTATGATAGCGGTGGTTTCGGCATTGCTGGAGATTGGCTTAAAAAAATACGGAAAATGTTACTGCCGGTTTATGCCAGCGGAAAAAAGAGCAGATCAGATTTTAGCGGGGTTAAGCAGGTGGGTCGTAACCAGTGCGGCGAGCGCAGTTTCTTTGGTGCCGAAGCGCTGGAGTAAAGCCGTCTGTTTTTCGGTGCTGAGGCGGGACCAGATTTCGACCATTTTTTCTGTGGTTTCCATCACGACGTTGGCAGTGGGGTCGCTGAGGTGGGCCATTTCAGAGTTCACTTTTTGTTCAGGCATACGCACGAATGCGGGGGGGGGGGCATAACAGACCGTATACAAACAGGCGCAAAACACTGGTTTGGCATACGGTCTGAACAACTGCCGTCAGTCTCGGCTTTTAGCGCTTTGGCTTTCTTTAGCTTTGACCGGATTGGCTTTCAATTCGGCTGGTCGGCCGGGTGCTTGTTGGGCCTTTGGGGGTTGTTGTGGTTCGTGCAGGCTTGGGTAAGGGAAGTTCGGTATTTCGTGCATCGACGTCGCTCCGCGCAAGATCTGATTGAAGGTGCTGGAAAGATCCGTGCTTATGTAAAGCTTGGGCAGGATACAGCACTGGAAATGACAATCAGACTTTATCTGCCACTCTTTTGCCATTTGGCGACAGACTGCCTTGCTTGCATAACGCAATCGCGCCCTTGAAGGGCGCGATGGATGACACGGTCAAACCCCTGTCAGTCGTGACAGACGTCGGCGATTGCCTGGGCTAACAGGCCGAGGCGCGAGGCGTCGATGCCGGCAATGTTGGCACGTCCAGCGCTTACCAAATACACGCTGTGTTCATAGCGCAATCTGGCCACCTGAGCGTCGTTCAGTCCGGTGTAGGAAAACATCCCGCGTTGCACGCCAATGTGCGCAAAACGTTCGCCCAGGCCCAGCGGCGTCAAGGCCTCAACCAGACCTGCACGGAGCTGCGCAATACGCGCGCGCATCTCTTCCACTTCCTCCATCCACAGGCCTTTCAGCTCAGGGTCGCCAAGGATTTCAGCGACGATGGCCGCGCCGTGATCCGGCGGATTGGACCATAAGTTGCGGGCAGTGGACGACAATTGACTGCGCACATCCAAGAGCTTTTCTGCGGTGTCAGTGCACACAATCAATGCGCCAGTGCGCTCGCGATACAGGCCAAAGTTCTTTGAGCACGAACTGGTAATCAGCAGTTCCGGCAATGCGTCGGCAAACAATCGCACTGACCACGCATCCTGCTCCAGGCCGTCGCCGAAGCCTTGGTAGGCGAAATCAATCAACGGGATTAAGTTGCGGCTGCGCACAATTTCCAGCACTTGCCGCCAATCGTCTTGGGATAGATCAAAACCTGTCGGGTTATGACAGCAGGCGTGCAGCAGTACCACATCGCCACGTGGCACCTGATTTAATGTGGCAAGCATTGCATCGACGTTCAAGCGGTTGTCGCTGTCCACATACGGGTAATGACTGACGTTTAGCCCTGCCGCGTCAAAGATTGATTCGTGGATCGGCCAGGTCGGATCGCTCAACCAGATACCGCGCCCCGGCAAACAACGGGCGATGAAATCCGCACACAGACGCAGGGCGCCGGTACCGCCTGGGGTTTGTGTGGCGCCGACACGCTTTTGCGCGATCAACGGCGATTCCTTGCCCAGTACCAGTTCACTGATTAGCGTGCCGAAATTCGACTGGCCGTGGCCACCGATATAGGTCTTGGTGGTTTGCTGATCCACCAGACGCTGCTCGGCCAGTTTGACCGAGCGCAGAATCGGCGTCAGGCCCGCAGCGTCTTTATAGACGCCCACGCCAAGGTCGAATTTGTTCGGGTTCGAATCAGTCGCATACGCCTCGATCAGACCCAAGATCGGATCGCCTGGTACGCGCTGGATATCGTTGAAATGCATTACTTGCGGCCCTCGGCACCTTTGGCCACTTCGTCAGTGCGGGCGGCCATAATGAAATCGTTGCGGTGCAGCCCTTTGATCGAGTGGCTCCACCACGTCACGGTCACTTTGCCCCATTCGGTGAGCAAGCCAGGGTGATGACCCTCGGCTTCGGCAATTTCGCCGACCGCGTTGGTGAACGCAAGCGCGAACTTGAAATTTTTGAACACGTAGACCTTTTCCAGCTGCATCACTGCGTCGCGTACTTCGATGTTCCAATCCGGGATCTGCTTGATCAGAACGGGCAATTCGTCATCACTGACTTGCGGCGCGTTGGCGTGACAGGCTTCGCAGTGGGCTTGATTGAGCGTACTCATAAAATATTCCTGATCAGGCAGCTTTGATTTTTGGTGAAAATTTTGGAGCGTGCAGGCCGAGCTGCATACCCAGTCGAACCAGCTCCATGATGTCTTCGTGGGCGAGGTCGAACAGGCGTTTCATACTCGGCAGCACGAAGTACAGCGGTTGCAAAATATCAATTCGGTAAGGTGTGCGCATCGCCTCTAATGCGTCGAACACCTGATGTTCCGGTGCTGAAGACAGGCTGTAAACCGTTTCCTTAGGCGAGGACAGAATCCCGCCCCCATAGATGCGTTGGCCCTGTGGCGTATCTACCAGCCCGAACTCAATGGTCATCCAATACAGGCGCGCCAGATAAACACGCTGTTCTTTGGTTGCGCTTAACCCGAGCTTGCCATAGGTGTGGGTGAATTCAGCAAACCACGGATTGGTCAGCAGCGGGCAATGGCCAAACACTTCATGGAAAATGTCAGGCTCTTGCAGGTAATCAAGCTCCTGCTCACTGCGAATAAAGGTCGCTACCGGAAACTGTTTGTTCGCCAGTAATTCGAAGAACTTTTGGAAGGGGATCAATGCAGGAACTCGAGCGACCTGCCAGCCCGTGGTGGCAGCTAGCACGCTATTGACCTCGGCCAGTTGTGGAATACGATCATGGGGTAAACCCAGTTGCTCGATGCCGTCGAAGTATTCCTGGCAGGCACGCCCTTCAATCACTTTCATTTGCCGAGTGATCAATGTGTTCCACACCGCATGCTCGGCTGGCGGGTAGTCGATAAAGCCGTTTGCGTCGGGCTCGCGGGCCACGTACGAGGTCTGCGTCATGCCGTTCTCCTCGGGGGAAGCTTCTTGTTATGGATGCCCTAGAAATAACGCGTTTGAAGGCTCGCTGTGGCAAGAAATCAGCAGATAACGCCAAGCTAAAATGTCTTTTCGTAACGAAAAGTTTACGATAGGTCTTGATTGTGCCGAAAGGCGGCGGTGGACGAGGCGGGATTTAGTGGCCAGCTGTCACATAATCTTGACGATTAAACGCGCCTAAACAAAAAAAGCCGCCCCTTCGAGGATCTTACTGCTCATGCGCATCAAAGTGCACTGCCAAAACCGAATTGGCATCCTTCGCGACATTCTCAACTTATTGGTCGAATACGGTGTCAACGTTGCCCTCGGGGAAGTCGGAGGTGAGCGCGGCGACGCGATTTATCTGCTTTGCCCGAACCTGATCAATCTTCAGTTCCAGACCCTGCGCCCCAAATTCGAAGCTATTGCCGGTGTGTTTGGGGTCAAGCGCGTCGGATTGATGCCCAGTGAACGTCGGCACATGGAACTCAATGCCCTGCTCGGCGCCTTGGAGTTTCCGGTGTTATCCATCGACATGAGCGGCTCTATCGTCGCGGCCAACCGGGCGGCTGCGCAATTGTTAGGTGTGCGGGTCGACGAAGTGCCCGGCATTGCGCTGTCCCGTTATGCCGAAGATTTTGATTTGCCGGAGCTGGTTCGGGCCAACAAATCTCGGATTAACGGTTTGCGGGTCAAAGTCTGCGGCGATGTGTTTCTGGCTGATATCGCGCCGTTGCAATCCCAGCACGATGACAGCGAAGCAATGGCGGGCGCGGTGTTGACCCTGCACCGGGCGGATCGTGTGGGCGAGCGGATTTACCACGTGCGTAAGCAGGAATTACGTGGCTTCGACAGTATTTTCCAAAGCTCAAAGTTCATGGCTGCCGTGGTTCGTGAAGCGCGGCGCATGGCGCCATTGGATGCGCCGTTGTTGATCGAGGGCGAAACCGGTACGGGTAAAGAGTTGTTGGCACGCGCTTGTCACTTGGCCAGCCCGCGCGGGCAGTCACCGCTGATGGCGCTTAATTGCGCCGGGCTGCCGGAATCCATGGCCGAGACCGAATTATTCGGTTACGGCCCTGGCGCATTCGAAGGGGCACGGGCCGAGGGCAAGCTCGGTTTACTTGAATTGACGACAGGCGGCACGTTGTTCCTTGATGGCGTGGGCGAGATGAGCCCGCGCTTACAAGCGAAGTTACTGCGCTTCCTGCAGGACGGCTGTTTTCATCGGGTTGGCAGCGATGAAGAGGTTTACTTGGACGTGCGGGTAATTTGCGCTACCCAAGTCGACCTTTCAGAGCTGTGCGCCAGAGGTGAGTTTCGTCAGGACCTTTATCACCGGCTCAATGTATTGTCGCTCCACATTCCACCGCTGCGAGAATGCCTGGACGGTTTACCAACGCTGGTGGATCACTTCCTTGATCAGGCCAGTCGTCAAATTGGCTGTCCATTGCCAAAATTTTCCCCGGCGGCGATGGAGCGTTTGAGTCATTACCACTGGCCAGGCAATGTGCGTCAGCTGGGAAACGCGCTGTTTCAGGCGGTTTCCCTGTGCGAAGGCGGGACGGTTAAGGCCGAGCATATCCGACTTCCCGATTACGGGGCACGTCAGCCATTGGCGGGCTTTTCACTGGAGGGGGGATTGGATGACATTGTCGGACGCTTTGAAAAGGCTGTGCTGGAACAGTTGTACGCACAACATCCGAGTAGTCGGCAGTTAGGTAAGCGATTGGGCGTGTCTCATACTACGATTGCGAATAAGTTGCGCAGTTATCAATTAGTGGTTGAAAAAAACGGAGAGGGAGAACTGAGGTAATCAAGTTAATAGGCGAGTGGTTATTCTTCAGGGCGTGGATAAAACTACGCCCCGTTGGGATAACTCCCACGAGGCGTTGATTAGCTGTGCAGCAGATTAATTAACCTTGCATGCAGCCATTGCCCATGGCGCGGTATTCAATCACATGTTCTTTACCGGCAGAGTCCAGGTAGTCCATTCGCGCGGGTACTACTGTGCAGGCGTCGGAGGCAGGGCTTATGGAAATAACTTTCGCAACGTCCAAGTGTGTGGCGTAAGTATATTGTTCAACAGAAAGGTTTGAACTTGCTGTTGCGTCAGGTGTTTCGGCGGCAAAGGCTGATGCGCAAAAACCACTCATGGCCAGAACTAGCAGTGCAGCGTTCATCACTAAATTTCCTATATTAAACGTGAGGGTAAGCCTGGCCCTTGTGAAGCCAGGCGTGTCACGAAGTGTACAAGTGGATTAACAAGCCTTTGTGGGGGCGTTACATGTTAATCAGTTGCCGGTTGGCGAGATTGATTCTATGCGGGTTATGCCACTTCATATACGAGGGGTTCTGATAAAGCTATTGATCAAATCTGCAACAATCGCCGAAAACGATAATATCGGTTGATTATTGGTCCCGTTGTGGCCGCCGGCGCGGGCGGCGGCCGCGCTGTCATGGACCGACTGAGCGCGTAAGATAATGTGTAGCGCTGCCCCGGTAAGACCATCGTCGAATGGCTTATCTGGGGTCGAACGCGATACAACTGGACCCATATAAAAACAACTGTCCACCGAGGTACCAAAGATGAGTGCGGCTTCCCTATATCCTGTTCGCCCTGAGGTTTTAGCGACAACGCTGACCGACGAGGCGACCTACAAGGCCATGTACCAGCAATCGGTGGTCAATCCCGATGGTTTCTGGCGCGAGCAAGCTCAACGTCTTGATTGGATCAAGCCCTTCACCGTAGTCAAGCAAACCTCTTTCGACGATCACCATGTCGATATCAAATGGTTCGCTGACGGCACCCTGAACGTTTCCTACAACTGCCTTGACCGTCATTTGGCTGAGCGCGGCGATCAGATCGCAATCATCTGGGAAGGCGACGATCCTTCGGAACACCGCAACATCACCTACCGCCAGCTGCATGAAGAAGTCTGTAAGTTCGCCAATGCCCTGCGTGGCCAAGATGTGCATCGCGGCGACGTTGTGACTATCTATATGCCGATGATTCCTGAAGCTGTAGTCGCCATGTTGGCGTGTACCCGCATCGGCGCTATTCACTCGGTAGTCTTCGGCGGCTTCTCCCCGGAGGCATTGGCCGGCCGCATCATCGACTGCAAATCGAAAATCGTGATCACCGCTGACGAAGGTCTGCGTGGTGGCAAGCGCACAGCGCTGAAAAGCAACGTCGATCTGGCGTTGACCAACCCGGAAACCGCCAGCGTTCAGAAGATCATCGTGTGCAAGCGCACCGGCGGTGATATCGCATGGCACCAACACCGTGACATCTGGTACGAAGACCTGATGAAGGTTGCGTCGAGCCATTGCGCGCCGAAAGAAATGGGTGCTGAAGAAGCACTGTTTATTCTCTACACCTCGGGCTCTACCGGTAAGCCGAAAGGCGTGCAGCACACCACGGGCGGGTACCTGGTGTACGCAGCGATGACCCACGAGCGGGTATTCGATTACCGTCCGGGTGAAGTTTACTGGTGCACCGCTGACGTGGGTTGGGTCACGGGTCACAGCTATATTGTTTATGGCCCTTTGGCCAACGGCGCGACCACGTTGCTGTTTGAAGGTGTGCCGAACTACCCGGACATTACCCGCGTGTCGAAAATCATCGACAAGCACAAGGTTAATATCCTGTACACCGCACCGACCGCCATTCGCGCCATGATGGCCGAGGGCTCCAAAGCAGTGGAAGGTGCGGACGGTTCAAGCCTGCGCCTGTTGGGTTCGGTGGGTGAACCGATCAATCCGGAAGCCTGGAACTGGTATTACAAAACTGTCGGCAAAGAGCGCTGCCCGATTGTCGATACCTGGTGGCAAACCGAAACGGGTGGTGTTTTGATCAGCCCACTGCCAGGCGCAACTGCCCTTAAGCCAGGTTCCGCGACGCGACCGTTCTTCGGCGTAGTGCCGGCGCTTGTCGATAATCTAGGCAATCTGATTGACGGTGCGGCCGAAGGCAATCTGGTGATTCTTGATTCTTGGCCAGGCCAGGCCCGTACCTTGTTCGGCGACCATGACCGCTTCGTCGACACTTATTTCAAAACCTTCCGTGGCATGTACTTCACGGGCGACGGCGCACGCCGCGACGAGGATGGCTATTACTGGATCACTGGGCGTGTGGATGACGTACTTAACGTTTCCGGGCACCGCATGGGCACCGCCGAAATCGAAAGCGCCATGGTTGCTCACCCTAAAGTGGCCGAAGCCGCAGTTGTTGGCGTGCCGCACGACCTCAAAGGGCAGGGCATTTACGTATACGTCACGCTCAACGGTGGCGAAGAGCCTAGTGATGCGCTGCGTCTGGAATTGAGGAACTGGGTGCGTAAGGAAATCGGTCCGATTGCTTCGCCAGATTTTATCCAGTGGGCACCGGGCTTGCCGAAAACTCGCTCGGGCAAAATCATGCGCCGAATTCTGCGCAAAATTGCCACCGGCGAATACGATTCCCTGGGTGATATTTCCACCCTGGCGGACCCAGGCGTGGTGCAACACCTGATCGACACGCACAAGACCATGAACGCCTGATTCCAGGCATATAAAAAACGCCCTGCCCGGTGACTACTGAGCGGGGCGTTTTTTCTCGTAGAGGTCGCCCAGTCTTGGACGCTGGACGGTTGTGCAGCAAGTACGTCCACAGGATATTTATCGATTGTTACCCGGATGTTTGCGGGTAACCGAATGTGTAACCGCCGAGTATTTCTTCGGGGTCACAGGGAGCGTTTCTCTCTCCCTAAGCAGTATCTTCCTACAGGTAAAACCCTATATAAACGTTATAACCCTTGAATTAGAGCCTTGGCTGACTAAACGGCGCGCTCTTTGCTGTGTCAGAAGGTTAACTGTTTTTTTGCTTTTCACGAATTTTCTGAGCTGTCAATATTTCAGGGTGGTTTTTCAGTGCATCTGTAATTAGTTGTCGCATTGAAGAAATATCGACTTCGGACCTCCCGCTAAAATGCCCCTCAATCGCCCAAGGCGTCGCTGTCCTCATTTCCTTTGCCCATTGAGCCGCTGGCTCACCCCTGTCTTAAGTCGGTTCACGCCGATGGAGCCCTAATAATGAAAAAACTCATGCTTCTCGGCGCTTTGGCGCTGTCCGTGTTGGTGCAGCCGGCGTTTGCTGATGAAAAGCCGATGAAAATTGGCATCGAAGCGGCGTATCCACCGTTTGCGTCCAAGGCTCCGGACGGCAGCATCGTGGGTTTTGATTACGACATTGGCAATGCGCTGTGTGAGGAAATGAAGGTCAAGTGCACGTGGGTAGAGCAAGAGTTCGACGGCCTGATTCCGGCGCTGAAAGTGCGCAAAATCGACGCCATCCTGTCCTCGATGTCTATCACTGAGGACCGCAAGAAATCGGTGGATTTCAGTAATAAGTACTACAACACGCCAGCACGTCTGGTGATGAAAGACGGCGCCGTGGTCAGCGCGGATCTGATCGAACTCAAAGGCAAGAAGATCGGCGTGCAGCGCGGTTCGATTCACGACCGTTTCGCTCAGGAAGTCTTGAAGCCGTTGGGCGCTGAAATTGTGCCCTACGGCTCACAGAACGAAATTTACCTGGACGTTGCTTCCGGTCGTCTCGATGGCACCCTGGCTGACGCCACTCTGCTGCAAGACGGCTTCCTCAATACCGATGCAGGCAAGGGTTATGCCTTCGCCGGTCCGGCTTTCACCGATGCAAAATATTTCGGTGATGGCATTGGTATCGCCGTGCGCAAGGGTGACAAGGCTGATCTGGACAAAATCAACGCGGCCATCGTCGCTATTCGCGCCAACGGCAAATACAAGCAGATTCAAGACAAGTACTTCAACTTCGATATCTACGGCGAGTAATCCCTTCGCGTAACCCATTGCAATGGCGTAGGTGGCTGAATTGCCGGCCTGCGCCATTGTTCATCTTCGAGCTTGGAGGACCTGAATCATGTTGAACGGCTACGGGGCTGTCATCCTCGATGGCGCATGGCTCACGCTGCAACTTGCCTTGGCGTCCATGGCTTTGGCGATCGTTCTCGGATTGATTGGGGTGTCGTTGCGGTTATCGCCGGTACGTTGGCTTGCCAGCCTGGGTGATCTGTACTCCACCGTGATTCGCGGAATTCCCGACCTGGTGCTGATCCTGCTGATTTTCTACGGCGGCCAAGACTTGCTAAACCGGGTCGCACCGCTGCTGGGTTTCGACGATTACATCGATTTGAACCCCCTCGCGGCCGGCGTTGGCACCTTGGGTTTTATCTTCGGCGCCTATCTGTCAGAAACCTTTCGCGGCGCGTTCATGGCGATCCCCAAGGGCCAGGCCGAGGCCGGCATGGCCTATGGGATGAGTAGCTTCAAGGTGTTTTTCAGGATTATGGTGCCGCAGATGATTCGTCTGGCAATCCCTGGGTTCACTAATAACTGGTTGGTCTTGACCAAGGCCACGGCCCTTATTTCAGTGGTCGGTCTGCAGGACATGATGTTCAAAGCCAAGCAGGCCGCAGATGCAACTCGCCAACCGTTTACCTTCTATCTTGCGGTGGCCGGGATGTACCTGGTGATCACTAGCGTGTCGTTGCTGGTGCTGCGCCACCTAGAAAAACGCTATTCAGTGGGCATTAAGGCGGCTGACCTATGATCTTCGATTACAACGTCGTCTGGGAGAGCTTGCCGCTGTACGTGGGTGGTTTGCTGATTACCCTCAAGTTACTGGGGATTTCCCTGGCGTTCGGCCTGCTGGCGGCATTGCCACTGGGGTTGATGCGGGTATCGAAAAACCCATGGGTCAACGTTCCGGCGTGGCTGTACACCTATGTGATTCGCGGTACGCCGATGCTGGTGCAGCTGTTTTTGGTTTATTACGGCCTGGCTCAGTTTCAGGCCGTGCGCGACAGCTTTCTCTGGCCCTTGTTGTCCAGCGCGACGTTTTGTGCGTGCCTGGCATTCGCAATCAATACCAGCGCCTATACCGCTGAAATCATTGCGGGCAGCCTTAAGTCAACCCCAGCGGGGGAAATAGAAGCGGCCAGGGCCATGGGCATGTCTCGCTCTAAAATGTACCGGCGAATCTTGCTGCCTTCGGCATTGCGTCGGGCGCTGCCGCAGTACAGCAACGAAGTCATCATGATGCTGCAAACCACCAGCCTGGCGTCCATCGTGACCCTGATCGACATCACTGGCGCAGCGCGTACGGTCAATGCCCAGTTCTATTTACCGTTCGAGGCGTACATCACCGCTGGCGCGTTCTACTTGTGCCTGACCTTCATTTTGGTGCGGTTGTTCAAGTTGGCCGAGCGTCACTGGCTGGGCTACCTCGCCCCGCGCAAGGCGTGACCATGACGACCATCGCGAACCGTTTTTTGAGAATCCAACAATGAACAAGCTTGAAGTCCACGACTTGCACAAACGCTATGGCAGTCATGAAGTGCTAAAGGGCGTGACCCTGACGGCCAAGGCTGGCGATGTGATCAGTATCATCGGTTCCAGCGGTTCGGGTAAAAGCACGTTTTTGCGTTGCATCAACCTGCTCGAACAGCCCCATGCCGGCAAAATCGTCCTGAACAACGAAGAGCTGAAACTGGTGGCGAACAAGGAGGGCGGCTTGAAAGCGGCTGACCCGAAACAACTGCAACGCATGCGTTCGCGGTTGTCGATGGTGTTCCAGCACTTCAATTTGTGGTCGCATATGACCGCCTTGGAAAACATTATCGAAGCGCCGATTCATGTGCTGGGCCTGTCGAAACGAGACGCCGTGGAAAAGGCCGAGCATTACTTGGCCAAAGTCGGTGTTTCACACCGTAAGCACGCGTATCCGGGGCATATGTCCGGTGGCGAGCAGCAGCGCGTGGCGATTGCTCGGGCGTTGGCGATGGAGCCTGAGGTCATGCTGTTTGATGAGCCGACCTCGGCGCTTGACCCTGAGCTGGTCGGGGATGTGCTGAAGGTGATGCAAGCGCTGGCACAAGAAGGGCGAACCATGGTGGTGGTTACTCACGAAATGGGATTTGCCCGCGAAGTGTCAAACCAGCTGATTTTCTTGCACAAGGGCTTGGTCGAAGAGCGCGGCGACCCTCGCGAGGTGCTAAGCAAACCTGCGTCGGAGCGTCTTCAGCAGTTCCTGTCTGGTAGTTTGAAATAATCGACACGTTTTTGACGATGCCTTTCACTCCAGAACACGTCATGCTCCGCGTCACCGCACTACTTGGCTCCACCCGATAGAGATCGAGCGTACTGATGCTCGACCCACAACCGCCATACGTTTCGGACTGCACGCTATGACTGCCCATCGAATTGGTTTCCTTATTTGGCCCAGCACCAAAGCCTTAACCCTGGCACTGGCTGAGGAAGCCTTGCGTGTTGCACAGCGCGTTCATCCAGAAGTCGTTTACGAATTACTTTTTTTACAGGCCGAACCGCCTGTGGAAGGTGCTTGGCAATTGCCAGGTGAGCCTTGGACTGGGCGTCTGGAAGGTTGCCAAAAACTGTTTCTGCTGGCGGATGAGCCGCCAGCATCGATGACTTCTGCATTGAGCGCGTCGCTCAAACAACTGGTGCGTTCCGGTTGTGTGATCGGCGGCTTGTCTGCCGGAGTCTATCCGCTGGCTCAGCTGGGTTTGCTCGACGGTTACCGGGCGGCGGTGCATTGGCGTTGGCAGGACGATTTCGCCGAGCGCTTTCCAAAAGTGATTGCCACTAGCCATCTGTTCGATTGGGACCGTGACAGGTTGACCGCGTGTGGTGGCTTGTCGGTATTGGATCTTTTGTTAGCGTTACTGGCACGTGATCACGGCGCAGAACTGGCTGGTGCAGTGTCGGAAGAATTGGTGGTGGAACGTATTCGGGAAGGTGGCGAACGCCAACGTATTCCGTTGCAAAACCGTTTGGGCTCCAGCCATCCGAAGCTGACTCAAGCCGTGTTGCTGATGGAAGCCAATATCGAAGAGCCGCTGACCACCGACGAAATCGCCCAGCACGTTTGCGTGTCGCGTCGACAATTGGAGCGGATTTTCAAGCAGTACCTAAACCGCGTACCGAGCCAGTACTACTTGGAGCTGCGCTTGAACAAGGCGCGGCAGATGCTGATGCAGACCAGTAAATCGATTATCCAGATCGGTTTGTCTTGCGGCTTTTCCTCCGGGCCGCATTTCTCCAGCGCTTACCGTAATTTCTTCGGCGCCACGCCCCGCGAAGATCGCAACCAACGCCGCAGTAGCAGCCCATTTGAATTGTCGTCGGTGCCGTCTGAGCGAGGGTGATACCCCTATTATCTGCGTGAAGGCTGCCTGTCAGACCATCCATGAATACGTTTAAACTACCTTTTTCCGACGCTATATGTCGCATTGCCGAAAGCCGCTGATAAACACGGTTTGGCGCTGTAACAAGTTGTCGCTTGGCGGCAAGGTCGGACCTACATCAGTCCTTACAATCCTCCCATCGTTTGCCAGTTTCAGGCAGACGTACCTCTTCAGGAGACTCCGATGTCCGTTGAGCATGCTCAGGTGCAACGCACCGATTTTGACCAGGTAATGGTCCCCAATTATTCGCCTGCGGGTTTTATCCCTGTGCGCGGTGCGGGTTCCCGCGTCTGGGATCAATCGGGTCGCGAGCTGGTCGATTTCGCCGGCGGCATCGCGGTAAACGTGCTTGGCCACGCCCATCCGGCATTGGTCAGTGCACTGACAGAGCAAGCCAATACCTTGTGGCACGTTTCTAACGTCTTCACCAACGAACCGGCCCTGCGGTTAGCGAAGAAGTTGGTCGACGCCACTTTTGCCGAACGTGCGTTTTTCTGTAACTCGGGCGCTGAGGCCAACGAAGCCGCTTTCAAGCTGGCGCGTCGGGTTTCTCACGACCTGTATGGCCCGGAAAAATACGAAATTATCGCCGCGCTCAACAGCTTCCATGGCCGTACCTTGTTCACCGTGAACGTCGGCGGCCAGTCCAAGTATTCCGATGGCTTCGGTCCGAAAATCGTCGGTATCACTCACGTACCGTTCAATGACCTGAATGCGCTGAAAGCCGCCATTTCCGACAAAACCTGCGCCGTGGTGCTGGAACCGGTACAAGGTGAAAGCGGCGTTATTCCGGGTGAGTTGGCTTATCTGCAAGGCGCGCGCGATCTGTGCGATGCACACAAAGCGCTGTTGATATTCGACGAAGTGCAGACCGGCATGGGCCGTTCAGGCGAGCTGTTTGCCTATATGCACTACGGCGTGGTCCCCGACATCCTCACCAGCGCCAAGAGCTTGGGCGGTGGTTTTCCGATTGCAGCGATGTTGACCACAGAAATGTTGGCCAATCACCTGACTGTCGGCACCCACGGCACAACGTATGGCGGCAACCCGCTGGCCTGCGCCGTGGCAGAAGCGGTGATCGATATCGTTAACACTCCGCAAATACTGGCGGGCGTCAAAGCCAAACGCGCTCTTTTCCAGGCGCGTCTGGAACAGATCGGCAAGCAATACGGCGTCTTCACTCAAGTGCGCGGCTTGGGTTTATTGATTGGGTGTGTGCTCAGTGATGCCTGGAAAGGCAAAGCCAAAGACATCTTTAACGCTGCCGAAAAAGAAGGCGTAATGGTCCTGCAAGCGGGTCCGGATGTAATCCGTTTCGCGCCAAGCCTGGTGATAACTGAAGTTGATATTGATGAAGGTCTAAGCCGTTTTGAACGCGCTATCGCCAAGCTGACACACTCGTGATGAGTTGCTGATTGATTTTTAGAGACGCCCCTCGGAGTTGGTCATTTTGCCAACGCCGGTTTTTTTCTGTGTCGGCGACGCCGACCTGTATTTTTGGTAAGGAGTGACACCATGCTGGTGATGCGCCCCGCGCAAATGGCTGATCTAGGCGAGGTACAACGTCTAGCCGCAGACAGCCCGATTGGTGTCACTTCCCTACCGGACGATGCCGACCGTTTGACCGACAAGATCGCCGCTTCGGAAGCGTCGTTCGCGGCTGAAGTCAGTTTCAACGGAGAGGAAAGCTATTTTTTTGTGCTCGAAGACAATGACTCCGGGCGTCTTGTGGGGTGCTCAGGGATCGTTGCGTCGGCAGGCTATTCGGAACCCTTTTATAGCTTTCGTAACGAAACGTTTGTTCACGCTTCTCGCGAACTTAAGATCCACAACAAAATTCACGTGCTGTCGCAATGTCACGACTTGACAGGCAACAGCCTGCTCGCCAGTTTCTATGTGATCCCGGAACTGGTCGGCACTCATTGGTCTGAGCTCAATTCTCGCGGGCGCCTGTTGTTCGTTGCCAGCCATCCGGAGCGCTTTGCCGATTCGGTGGTGACCGAAATCGTCGGTTACAGCGATGAGCACGGCGATTCCCCTTTCTGGGACGCTATTGGACGTAACTTTTTCGATCTGAACTACGCCGAGGCTGAGCGTCTATGTGGTTTGAAAAGCCGGACCTTTCTCGCCGAATTGATGCCGCATTACCCGATTTACGTTCCGTTGCTGCCCGACGCTGCGCAGGAGGCTATGGGCCAAGTGCATCCGCGAGCGCAGATCACTTTCGACATCCTGATGCGCGAAGGTTTCGAGACCGACCATTATATTGATATTTTCGATGGTGGCCCGACCTTGCACGCGCGAGTGTCGGGCATCCGTTCGATTGCTCAGAGCCGTTTGGTCCCGGTGAAATTGGACACGGTTAAAACCGGTGACACGAGCAAAGGCGGACGCCTTTATCTGGTTGCTAACGGACAGTTGCAGGACTATCGCGCGGTGCTGTTGGAGCTCGATTGGGCACCGGGCAAACCGGTCAACCTGAGTCTGGAAGCCGCCGAAGCACTGGGCGTGGGTGAAGGCGCCAGCGTGCGTATTGTGGCGGTGTAACAGGCGCGCCGTTGGTGTCTGGTTTGCAGGTTTAGCGAGAATCGCGGGCTTCCAAGGGAGTCCGGTTGAGGAGAAAGCATGATCGTTCGTCCCGTACGCAGCAGTGACTTACCAAAGTTGATCGAGTTGGCGCACACCACTGGCCCCGGCTTGACCACGCTGCCCGCCAATGAACAGCGCTTGGCGCACCGAATCAATTGGGCCGAGAAAACCTTCCGTGGCGAAGCCGAGCGCGCCGACGCCGACTACCTGTTTGTTATGGAGGACGATGATGGCCACGTGGTAGGTATTTCTGCGATCGCGGGCGCCGTCGGCCTGCGTGAACCCTGGTACAACTATCGAGTAGGTCTGACAGTCAGTGCGTCTCAAGAGTTGAATATCTACCGCGAAATTCCTACGCTCTTCCTTGCCAACGACCTGACCGGAAATTCCGAGCTGTGCTCGTTGTTTTTGCGTAGCGACAGCCGCACCGGTGTTAACGGTCGACTGTTGGCTAAAGCGCGGCTGCTGTTCATTGCTGAATTCCCTAAATTGTTCGGCAACAAGATCATTGCCGAGATGCGTGGTATGTCCAACGAGGCCGGGCGTTCACCTTTCTGGGAAAGCTTGGGACGGCACTTCTTCAAGATGGAATTCAGCCAGGCCGACTACCTGACAGGCGTGGGCAACAAAGCGTTCATCGCCGAACTGATGCCTAAGTTTCCGCTTTACACCTGCTTCCTCTCCGAAGACGCACGCAACATCATTGGCCGCGTACACACCGACACCGAACCGGCGTTGGCGATGCTCAAGAGCGAGGGCTTCAGCTATCAGGGTTATGTCGACATATTCGACGCCGGGCCTGCTGTGGAGTGCGAAACCGCGAAGATTCGGGCCGTACACGACAGCCAGGCATTGGTCCTGGCCATCGGTACGCCGGGGGAGGATGCGACGCCGTTTCTGATTCATAACCGCAAACGTGAAGACTGCCGCATCACTGCCGCCCCGGCGCGGTTCGCTGCAGGCACGCTGGTGGTGGACCCTATGACCGCAAAACGCTTGCAACTGAGTGCGGGCGATCAAGTGCGAGCAGTACCGTTGTCCGCTGCAAGGGAGGTTGTGTGATGAGCACGCTGTATATCGCGGGTGCCTGGCACGCCGGGCACGGTGAATCTTTCGAGTCGTTGAACCCGGTCACTCAGGCAGTTGTTTGGTCTGGGCAAGGCGCCAGCACTGAGCAAGTTGATACTGCGATCAAGGCCGCGCGGCACGCTTTCCCGGCTTGGGCCAAGCGCTCGCTGGAGGAACGCATCGTGATACTGGAAGCGTTTGCCGCGAGCCTGAAAACCCATGCCGACGCCTTGTCTCGCTGCATTGGTGAAGAGACCGGTAAACCGCTGTGGGAATCGGCCACCGAAGTCACCAGCATGATCAACAAGATCGCGATTTCGGTGCAGAGCTATCGCGAGCGAACTGGTGAGAAGAGCGGTCCGCTGGGCGACGCCACCGCCGTGCTGCGGCACAAGCCCCATGGCGTGGTCGCCGTATTTGGCCCGTACAATTTTCCTGGGCACCTGCCCAATGGCCATATCGTGCCCGCGTTATTGGCGGGCAACACGGTGCTATTCAAACCCAGCGAACTAACGCCAAAAGTTGCCGAACTGACAGTCAAGTGCTGGATCGAAGCCGGTTTGCCCGAGGGGGTACTGAACTTGCTGCAAGGCGCTCGGGAAACCGGTGTAGCGTTGGCGGCGAACCCTGGTATCGACGGCTTGTTTTTCACCGGTTCCAGTCGCACCGGTAATGTGTTGCACCAACAATTTTCCGGGCACCCAGACAAGATCCTCGCGCTGGAAATGGGTGGCAACAACCCGCTGATCGTTGATCACGTCGAAGACATTGAAGCAGCCGTGTACACGATAATTCAGTCTGCCTTCATCTCTGCCGGGCAACGCTGTACCTGCGCCCGTCGATTGCTGGTACCCGAAGGTGCGTGGGGCGATGCATTGCTTGCGCGGTTGGTGGCAGTGACCGCGACTATCGAGGTCGGTGAGTTCGATAAGCAACCGGCGCCGTTCATGGGTTCGGTCATTTCATTGGGTGCGGCGCGAGCGTTGCTTGATGCCCAAGAGTTACTTTTGGCCAATGGGGCGGTGGCGTTGTTGGAAATGACTCAGCCGCAGGCGAATGCCGCATTGCTCACGCCGGGGATACTCGACGTCAGTGACGTAACTGACCGTGTGGATGAGGAGCTGTTCGGGCCGCTGTTACAAGTGATCCGCTACGCTGATTTTGCGGCGGCCATCGCCGAAGCCAACAACACTGAATTTGGCCTGGCCGCCGGTTTGTTGTCCGACTCCGAAGCGCGTTATCAGCAGTTTTGGCTGGAAAGTCGGGCAGGCATTGTCAATTGGAACAAGCAATTGACCGGCGCCGCTAGCAGCGCTCCGTTTGGCGGGATTGGCGCCTCGGGCAATCACCGCGCCAGCGCCTACTACGCCGCCGATTATTGCTCCTATCCGGTGGCATCACTGGAAGCGTCGCGGATCAGTTTGCCCGGGACATTGACGCCGGGCATTAAGCTCTCGTAATGCGCAACATAACTGTGGAGTGGGCAAGCCTGCTTCCACAGGGGGGCGTCGCCATAAAAACAAATTCACGGAGCCTTGCCGATGAAATCCTATGAAGTCAATTTTGACGGTTTAGTGGGCCCGACCCATAACTACGGCGGCTTGTCCTACGGCAATGTCGCGTCGCAAAGTAACTGCCAGCAGTCTTCCAATCCCAAAGAAGCGGCGCTGCAGGGCTTGGCAAAGATGAAAGCGCTGATGGAAATGGGTTATGCCCAAGGCGTTCTAGCACCTCAAGAACGTCCGGACCTGGCCGGGTTGCGCGCCCTGGGATTTACCGGCGATGACGCCCAAGTGATCGAAAAAGCGGCTAAAAACGCCATGCCTTTGCTAGTCGCCAGCTGCTCGGCATCGAGCATGTGGGTAGCCAATGCTGCAACGGTCAGTCCAAGTGCCGACACCGCCGATGGTCGTGTGCATTTCACCGCCGCTAATCTTAATTGCAAATATCACCGCAGCATCGAGCATCCGACAACGAGTCGAGTACTGGGCTCAATGTTCGCTAATGTGCAGCACTTTGCGCACCACGCGGCGCTACCTGCCGTGGCGCAGTTCGGCGATGAAGGCGCGGCAAACCATACGCGTTTTTGCCACGATTACGGACAACCCGGCGTCGAGTTTTTCGTGTTCGGGCGCAGTGCGTTCGATACTCGTTATCCTGTGCCGCAAAAATACCCGGCGCGACAAACCCTTGAAGCTTCGCAGGCAGTGGTGCGTTTGCATGGCTTGAGCGAGGAAGGTGTCGTTTTTGCTCAGCAAAATCCCGCGATGATCGATCAGGGTGTGTTTCATAACGACGTGATTGCCGTGGGTAACGGCCAAGTGTTGTTCTATCACCAGGACGCGTTCCTCAATACCGAGCACATGCTGGCTGAGCTGCACGATAAACTTAGCCGTCGCGGCGGCCGTTTTCAGGCGATCTGTGTGCCACGGGCTGAAGTCGCGGTAGAAGATGCCGTGAGGTCTTACCTGTTTAACAGTCAGTTGCTGTCGCGTGCCGATGGATCGATGTTGCTCATCGTTCCCGAAGAGTGCCGCAGCAACGAGCGTGTCTGGCAATATTTGCAGCGCCTGCTGGCCGATGAAGGCCCGGTAGCTGAAGTGAAGGTCTTCGACCTTAAGCAAAGCATGCAGAACGGTGGCGGTCCGGCATGCTTACGTTTACGCGTCGCCCTGAACGAAACCGAACTGGCAGCTGTGAATCAAGGCGTTATCATGACCGCGCCGCTTTACGACACCTTGACCCACTGGGTCGAAAAGCATTACCGCGACCGCATGAGCGAAAGCGACCTTGCTGATCCAACATTATTAGTCGAGTGCCGTACTGCACTGGATGAATTGACTCAGCTGCTTAAACTGGGTTCGGTCTATCCTTTTCAACTCAATTGACTTTCAATTCTTTTAAAGAGCACTTGAATCATGAGCGACACCCTACAGTTAATCTTGGAAGACACTGACGGCACCCAGCTGGAAACTACGTGTACCCGCGTTGCGGTTCTGTGGCAGGGCAAGGAGCTGTGGATTCAGCACGATGGCCGTGGTCAGTTATTGATCGGCGTGGACGTTGAAGAAGGCGATGCGGAATACGCCAATCTCTTGCTGCGTCCGCTGGCAACTAATTTGGTGAGCCTGCAATTGGAAATGGAGCCGGCAGACGTCGGCGACGGCGAAGAACACGTTCACGGTGCTGACTGCAATCACGACTGAAACAATCGTCTTTGACGTTGCTCAATTAGGTGCACGACTATGCTCGCTCTCGGCAAGCTGCTGGAACTGACGCTGGCCGGTCGCGAACCAGCGGAAAAAACTCAACTGACGGTCGATGGCGTGCGCATGCGTTGGCTCAGTGAGGGGGCGCTTGAAGTTCGTCCGCCCGACGCGTCGGACAACGGCATGGATTTGCTGCTGTCTGCCGGTATTCATGGCAATGAAACTGCGCCCATTGAGCTGCTGGATCAATTGCTTCGGGAAATTGCTCGCGGTGATATGAAGCCTCGGGCGCGTATTCTGTTTCTGTTCGGTAACCCTGAAGCCATGCGGCGGGGTGAACGCTACATTGAGCAGGATGTAAACAGGCTATTTAACGGTCGACATCAACAAGTCAGCGGCGTCGAGGCGCTTCGCGCGTTTGAGCTGGAGCGTCTGGCCGCCAGCTTTTTCAGTCTGCCGAACCGATATCGTCTGCATTACGACCTGCACACGGCGATTCGCGGTTCGAAGATCGAACAATTCGCGCTCTACCCCTGGAAAGAAGGCCGCCAGCATTCACGCCGTGAATTGGCGCGCTTACAGGCTGCCGGTATGCAGGCCGTATTGCTGCAAAACAAATCGTCCATCGTGTTCAGTGCTTACACCTACGAGAAATTGGATGCTGAGTCCTTCACGTTGGAACTCGGCAAGGCTCGGCCGTTTGGGCATAACCAGCAGGTCAATCTGACGTCGCTGAAAATATGCCTGACAGAGCTGATCGAAGGCACAGAGCCAGCGCTCGAAGATGTCTCGTTGACGGGGTTGCAGCTCTTTAGTGTTGCGCGGGAAATCATCAAGCACAGCGATGCGTTTCAGCTTAATTTGCCTGCGGACGTCGAGAATTTTTCGGAGTTGGAGCAGGGTTTTGTATTAGCCCATGACCTGGCCGACAGCCACTGGGTGGTTGAAGAGCAGGGTGCACGAATCATCTTCCCTAATCCCATGGTCAAGAACGGCTTGCGGGCGGGGATTTTGATTGTGCCGGCAACGGCAGATCAGTTGGCCTGATAAATCGCTTTCGCGAATAAGTGGGCTCCCACAGGGTGAACTGCGCCCCAAATGTTGGACAGTGATTGAATAAGCTACGCGGCCTGAGTTCTGTATGCCACTGGACTCAAGCCGTTGAGCTTCATTTTGATACGTTCGTGGTTGTAGTAATGGATGTATTCATCCAGTCCAGCCTCTAACTGAGCAACGCTGTCGAAGCGCTCCCGGTAGAAAAACTCTGATTTCAGTGTGCCGAAAAAGCTCTCCATCGTGGCATTGTCATGGCAGTTACCCTTGCGCGACATACTCTGTTCCAAGCTCATTTCTTCCAGACGATTTCGGTAGATGTGGTAGCGGTACTGCCAGCCCTGATCCGAGTGCACCATCGGTTTGGCGCCCTCTGGCAAGCGCTTCAACGCCTTTTCCAGCATGTTGCCCACCAAGGCGTAGCGAGGGCTGGTGTCTGTCTGGTACGCCACGATCTCTCCGTTGTACAAGTCCAGTATCGGCGACAGGTAGAGCTTTTCACCGGCTACCTTGAACTCGGTAACGTCGGTCACCCATTTCTCATTCGGCTGGTCGGCCTCGAATTGCCGAGCCAACGTGTTAGGTGCTACCTGCCCCTCAGGGCCTTTGTACGATTTATACTTCTTGGCTCGCACCGTGCACTTGAGGTTTAGTTCGGCCATCAGCCTGCGTACCGTTTTGCTGTTCACTATCCACCCGCCCTTGAGCAGCGTGGCGGTCATCCGGCGATAGCCATAGCGGCCCTTATGCTGGTCCTGGATAGTCTGAATAGAGGCTTTCAGCGGAGCAAATTTATCCCCGGCAGCCAGTACCTTGACCTGATAGTAGTAAGTACTGCGTGCCAAGCCGACCAGCTTGAGCAGGGCGTCGATTGGAAAATCGCTCCTCAGCTCAGTGACTACCCAGGCTTTTTCTTCGCTTCTTTGTCCCGCCTCATCGCCTCCTCGCCTAACACCTTTAACTTTTTTAGGTAGGCGTTCTCCATGCGCAGGTACTGAAGTTCGTCGAGCAACTCTTTGTGGGCGCGCTCTTCGTCGGTGAGCACTGCCGGTTTGCGGGGCTTGGCGGGGGGCTTTGGCATAACGTTACGTGGGCCTTTTTTCCCTGACGTCAGGGCTTCGATGCCGCCACTGTAATATTGCTGCTGCCATCTGCCTATCTGCGTTGAATTGCCCAGATTGAAAATCGCAGCCGTTTGCCGAAATGACAACTTCTCACGCTCCATGTGCTGGACAACGGACAGTTTGAACTCGGGACCATGTTCCTTCATACGCCCCTGCAGGCTGGCTTCCCCGTGCAGCTCGTAGGCCGCCACCCAACGACGGAGCAACGTAGGGTCCATCTGAAATTGAGCGGCTATGTGACGAAAACCTTGACCGCGCTCAAGGAAAGCATTGATGGCGGACCGCTTGAACTGCGTTGAATATTTACCCATGAAAAACACCCCGGTAGTTGGATGGGTGTCCAACATTTGGGGCGCAGTTCAGGGGTTATGAATTTCTGTGGGAGCCAATTTATTCGCGAAGAAGCGTCGCCAATTAAACCGCGACGCGCTGCGGTAATTCGTTGCGGCGCAGGCTGCGAATTTTGTTTAGGGTATCTGCACAGGTTTCAGCCGCTTCTGCGCCTTTTTGCACGAAGTGATTGAAGAAAAACTGCTGGTGTTCGTCGCCTGCGTGGAAGTTGTGTGGGGTGAGCACTACGGAAAAAACCGGAACCTCCGTCTCTAGCTGCACTTGCATCAACGCGCTGATAACCGATTGAGCGACGAACTCATGGCGATATAAACCACCATCGACCACTAGCCCGGCTGCCACGATGCCAGTATAGCGGCCACTTTTGGCCAATAACTTGGCGTGCAGGGGGATTTCAAACGCGCCGCCGACTTCGAAGAAATCAATATCGGTCTCGGCGTAGCCATGGTTGGCGATCTCTGCAATAAAACCTTTACGGCTTTGATCGACAATATCCTTGTGCCAGCAAGCCTGAATGAACGCAATGCGTTCGTTGGGATGGCTTTTGCTTTTGCTATCAATTGCTGTGGGTTGCATCAGTTCTGACTCCTGTTTATGAAAAAAACAGGGCATTTTGATCGAATGGGATGCCACGGACGTCAAGATCACGGCCGCAACAAAAAAAGGTCACGACGGTGCGCTTAATACGACCCGGTGATACCAATCCCGTTCTCTCTTCATCCGGACTATGACCGTCGGCCCCGGAATCAAACCGGGTCTGCTGACCTTGTCAGTGCACAGTCCGAAGCTCCATGCACCACAAGCGCTCGCGGGCTAGACGCATTGCGCGCCATTACCGCCGGTGGGGAATTGCGCCCCGCCCTGAGAACGTTGCCAACAGCATTTTCTGTCGGCGGTGAGTTTTTATCACAGATTTCCCGGTTGTGCTCGGACACTTTCGTCTATCGACCCTCGCATTTCTTATATCAACCATCGGTTCATTCAGTGCAGTTCTTGAATATGCCCCCCCGAGACCTCAGTAATGACCTATCTCCAATTCATCCTTGGACTTAACATCAACGTCTTAACTCTTTCAGGAGCTTCATCGTGACGGTTATTGATCTGCGCAGCGACACCGTGACCCAGCCCACTGCCGGGATGCTTGAGGCTATGTCCAGCGCAGCACTGGGCGATGATGTGTACGGCGAAGATCCGACGGTCAACCGCCTTGAAGCTTACCTCGCTGAGCGCTTGGGTTTTGCAGCAGGTTTATTTGTTCCCAGCGGCACCATGAGCAATTTGCTTGGTTTGATGGCTCACTGTGGACGTGGCGAGGAATACATTGTGGGCCAGCAAGCGCACACCTATAAATACGAGGGGGGTGGCGCCGCGGTGCTCGGTTCGATCCAGCCACAACCGCTGGACGTACAAGGTGACGGATCTCTAGACCTGAAACAGGTCCTGGCTGCGATCAAACCCGATGACTTTCACTTCGCCCGAACCCGCTTGCTCGCGCTGGAAAACACCATGCAGGGCAAGGTGTTGCCGCTGTCGTACCTTGCCGCTGCGCGCAAGCTATGCGATGAACAAGGGTTAGCGCTGCACCTGGACGGCGCGCGGTTATATAACGCGGCAGTCAAGTTGGGTATTGATGCCCGGGACATTACCCGTCATTTCGATTCGGTTTCGGTTTGTCTGTCCAAGGGTTTGGGCGCGCCGATTGGCTCGGTGCTGCTCGGTACCGCCGAACTGATCGCCAAGGCTCGACGTCTGCGCAAAATGGTCGGTGGCGGTATGCGTCAGGCCGGTGGGCTCGCGGCGGCTGGGCTGTATGCGCTGGAACATCAGGTCGAGCGGCTGGCAGACGATCATGCAAACGCTACGGCCTTGGCCAAAGGCTTGCGCAATCTGGGCTTTTCAGTTGAGCCCGTCCAGACCAACATGGTGTACGTGCAGATGGATGAGAGGGCTGAAGCGCTTAAACACTTTTTTGCCGAGCGGGAGATCAAGCTTAGTGCGGCACCCCGTTTGCGAATGGTGACGCACCTCAACGTTTCGCCCGCACAGATTGATCGGGTGGTCGCGGCATTTGCAGACTTTACTCGCCGCTAAACACGCCGACAGTCCATTTGCCGGCTGACAATGTACAAACACGCTGTATCGAGCGTCCAACGCCTATATAATGCGGCCCTTTGCAAGTCGCACCCTCTTTTGGCCGTTTTGCACTTGCCTTTGGCAGCAGTCTCCGTGGAAGAACTTATGAAAAGCGCAGAAATCCGTGAAGCCTTCCTTCGCTTCTTCGAAGAGAAAGGTCACACCCGTGTAGCTTCCAGCTCGTTGATTCCGGGCAACGACCCCACCCTGCTGTTCACTAACGCAGGCATGAACCAGTTCAAAGACTGCTTTCTGGGGCAAGAAAAACGCGCCTACACTCGCGCCGTCAGCAGCCAAAAATGCGTGCGCGCTGGTGGCAAGCATAACGATTTGGAGAACGTCGGTTATACCGCGCGTCACCACACTTTTTTCGAGATGCTGGGTAACTTCAGCTTCGGCGACTATTTCAAGCGCGACGCGATCACCTTCGCCTGGACCTTTCTGACGTCGGTGTTGGGCTTGCCCAAAGACAAACTGTGGGTGACGGTCTACGCCAGCGATGACGAAGCCTACGATATCTGGACCAAGGAAATCGGCGTGCCGGCCGAGCGTATGGTCCGTATCGGCGACAACAAAGGCGCGCCGTACGCGTCCGATAACTTCTGGACCATGGGCGATACCGGCCCGTGCGGTCCCTGCACAGAGATTTTCTACGACCATGGTGCCGACATCTGGGGCGGCCCACCGGGTTCGCCGGAAGAAGACGGCGACCGTTACATCGAAATCTGGAACAACGTGTTCATGCAGTTCAATCGCACTGCGGATGGCGTGCTGCATCCATTGCCAGCGCCGTCGGTGGACACCGGCATGGGTCTGGAACGTATTAGCGCCGTTCTGCAGCATGTGCATTCCAACTATGAAATCGACCTGTTTCAGAGTCTGCTGGCGGCATCGGCCAAGGCTGTCGGTTGCACAAACGACGCGCAGCCGTCGCTTAAAGTCGTGGCTGACCACATTCGTTCATGCGGCTTCCTGATTGCTGATGGTGTACTGCCTTCGAACGAAGGGCGCGGTTACGTGTTGCGTCGAATCATTCGTCGCGCGTGTCGTCATGGCAATAAGCTCGGCGCCGCTGGCAGTTTCTTCTATCAAATCGTCGCCGCACTGGTGGCGGAAATGGGCGGTGCCTTCCCGGAGCTGACCCAGAACCAGTCGCACATCGAACGGGTGCTGAAAGCTGAAGAAGAGCAGTTCGCCAAAACCCTGGAGCAAGGCCTGAAGATTCTGGAACTGGATCTGGCTGAGTTGAAGGGTACGGTGGTGCCCGGCGACGTCGTGTTCAAACTGTATGACACCTACGGTTTTCCGATGGACCTGACTGGTGATATTGCCCGGGAACGCAACTTGACCCTCGACGAAGTAGGCTTTGAGCGCGAAATGGACGCTCAACGCGTGCGCGCTCGTTCGGCCAGTGCGTTCGGCATGGATTACAACAGTCTGGTCAAAGTTGACATACCGACCGAATTTTTGGGATATGGCGCTACCCGAGGCAGAGCCAAAGTGGTGGCCCTGTATAAGGACGGCCATGCGGTTGATCAGCTGAGCGAGGGCGAAGAGGGTGTAGTGATCCTCGATCAGACCCCTTTCTATGCTGAGTCCGGCGGGCAGATTGGCGATTGCGGTTACCTCGAAGCGGCCAATGTGCGCTTTGACGTACGCGACACTACTAAAACCGGCGGTGCGTTCCTGCACCACGGTGTACTTGCTTCCGGCAGCCTAAAAGCAGGCGCCGAGCTGACCACCGAAGTTGATGCCGACGTTCGTCATGCCACCTCCTTGAACCACTCGGCGACACACTTGCTGCACGCGGCATTGCGCCAGGTGTTGGGCGAGCATGTGACGCAGAAAGGTTCGTTGGTCGACAGTCAGCGCTTGCGTTTCGACTTCAGCCACTTCGAAGCGATCAAGCCAGAGCAGTTGAAAGCGCTGGAAGAAATCGTCAACCGCGAAGTGCGTAAGAATTCTCCGGTAGAAACCGTGGAAACCGATATCGAGACCGCGAAGAAGAAAGGCGCCATGGCGCTGTTCGGCGAGAAGTACGGCGATAACGTCCGTGTGCTGAGCATGGGCGGTGATTTCTCGGTTGAGCTGTGTGGCGGTATTCACGCTAATCGCACCGGTGACATCGCGCTGCTGAAAATCACCAATGAAAGTGGTGTGGCTGCGGGGGTTCGACGCATCGAAGCGGTGACAGGGGCTGCGGCACTGGCGTACCTCAATGCTGCCGAAGATCAACTCAAGGAAGCCGCAATTCTGGTCAAAGGCAGCCGCGACAACCTGCTGGACAAGCTTCTCGCAGTCATTGAGCGCAATCGTCTTTTGGAAAAGCAGCTGGGACAATTACAAGCCAGGGCGGCGAGTGCTGCGGGTGACGATCTGTCCTCTGCCGCGCTGGACGTCAAAGGGGTCAAAGTTCTCGCCGTGCGCCTAGACGGTCAGGACGGTAAGGCCCTGTTGGCTTTGGTTGATCAGTTGAAGAACAAACTCGGCCGCGCAGTGATCCTGCTTGGCAGTGTCCATGAAGATAAGGTCGTACTGGTTGCAGGCGTAACCAAGGACCTGACTGGCCAACTCAAGGCTGGTGATTTAATGAAGCAAGCGGCTGCCGCCGTTGGAGGTAAAGGCGGTGGTCGTCCTGATATGGCTCAGGGTGGCGGCGTGGACGCCGGAGCGCTGGATGCGGCGTTGGCGTTGACCGTGCCTTTTGTCGAGCAGGGTATCTAGTCGTCCTCCAGGCCTGCCCAATGGCGGCAGGCTTTGGCGCTTGGGGTATGAATGTTTATTGGGCGCCCTTCATGGGCTGAGGCGGCTTTAAGATGGCTTTGATCGTACAGAAATTTGGGGGCACTTCGGTTGGCTCTGTCGAGCGAATCGAACAAGTGGCCGACAAGGTTAAGAAGTTCCACGATGCAGGTACCGAGCTGGTGGTTGTGTTGTCGGCCATGAGCGGCGAAACCAACCGTCTGATCGGCCTGGCGAAACAAATCAGCGATCAACCGGTTCCGCGTGAGCTGGATGTGATTGTCTCCACGGGCGAGCAGGTCACCATTGCCTTGCTAGCTATGGCGCTGATCAAGCGTGGAGTGCCTGCGGTGTCCTACACCGGCAACCAGGTGCGCATCCTGACCGACAGCGCGCACAACAAGGCGCGTATTCTGCAGATTGATGATCAAAAGATTCGTGCTGATCTGAAAGCGGGCAGGGTAGTGGTCGTCGCCGGCTTTCAGGGTGTCGACGAGCACGGCAATATCACGACCCTGGGTCGTGGCGGTTCAGACACGACTGGTGTGGCCCTGGCGGCAGCACTGAAAGCGGATGAGTGTCAGATTTATACCGACGTCGATGGCGTCTACACCACCGACCCGCGTGTGGTGGCGCAAGCTCAACGCCTGGACAAGATCACTTTTGAAGAGATGCTGGAAATGGCCAGCCTCGGTTCGAAGGTGCTTCAAATCCGCGCGGTCGAGTTCGCCGGCAAATACAACGTCCCGCTGCGCGTACTGCACAGCTTCCAGGAGGGTCCGGGTACCCTTATTACTATTGATGAAGAGGAATCCATGGAACAGCCGATTATTTCCGGCATCGCCTTCAACCGCGACGAAGCCAAGCTGACCATCCGTGGCGTACCAGATAACCCTGGTGTGGCTTTCAAGATTCTCGGCCCGATCAGCGCCGCGAACATCGAAGTGGACATGATCGTGCAGAACGTTGCGTACGATAACACTACCGATTTCACCTTCACCGTGCACCGCAACGACTATCAGGCCGCTTTGGTGGTATTGGAAAATACCGCACGTGAAATCAGCGCGCGGGAAGTCGTTGGCGATACCAAGATCGCCAAGGTGTCGATCGTAGGCGTCGGCATGCGGTCCCATGCGGGTGTTGCCAGTCGCATGTTCGAATCGTTGGCCAAGGAGAGCATCAATATTCAGATGATCTCCACTTCTGAGATCAAGGTTTCAGTGGTCATCGAGGAGAAGTATCTGGAGCTGGCAGTACGTTCGCTGCACACTGCTTTTGAATTGGACGCACCGGCCCGTCAAGGCGAGTGATGCGTTGCGATAAGGCGCGATAAGACGCGCCTGTGGTTTTGCAGACTGTTGTCCCTGAAAGCTGTTGTCCTAAATATAGGGCGTGAGGAGAAAGGTATGCTGATTCTGACTCGTCGGTGCGCAGAAAGCCTGATCATTGGTGATGGCGAAATCACTGTGACTGTGCTCGGCGTTAAAGGTAATCAAGTACGAATCGGCGTCAACGCTCCGAAAGAGGTTGCGGTTCACCGTGAGGAAATTTACCTGCGTATTAAGAAAGAGAAGGACGAAGAACCAAGTCATTAATTTTTATTGAAATTTAGGCTTTGCAAACGGGGGAAAGCTGGTTATTATACGCCCCGTGTTGCGGAGAGGTGGCCGAGTGGCCGAAGGCGCTCCCCTGCTAAGGGAGTACACCTCAAAAGGGTGTCGGGGGTTCGAATCCCCCCTTCTCCGCCATTATTTATGTAGTACGTTGTAATCTGGCTTGAGCGGTAAGTGTTTGATTTTACTAGCAAAAGTTCTTGACCAAATGATTTGACGGCCTATAATGCGCGGCAACAAATGCACTCGTAGCTCAGCTGGATAGAGTACTCGGCTACGAACCGAGCGGTCACAGGTTCGAATCCTGTCGAGTGCACCAACTAAAAGGTTGTTTACAGCAATGTAAGTAACTTGCTTCAACCAGCGGTGGCCTGGTTTATCAAACACAAAATGCACTCGTAGCTCAGCTGGATAGAGTACTCGGCTACGAACCGAGCGGTCACAGGTTCGAATCCTGTCGAGTGCACCAAACACCAAAAAGCCTGCATCTGATGCGGGCTTTTTGCTGTCTAGGGTTTACCTTTTACGCATCCCTCCTCATCGAAAACAACTTGGCTACTGCGACCATTTTTGGGCTCATACGTGTAGCGGGTTTCTCCGTTTCGACTCACAATTTTATCCGGTTTGCCCAATGAGCTTTCCACGTCGCGCATCGTCATGCCGACACGGGCCTGCTGCTGGATGATCGCGCGCCGCCGTTGCTCACGGCTCAACACATTTGCGCAGCCATCGTAATGCTGCCCTACAACGACCAATTCTTTATTGGCTCGCTGACTATCTGCCGGGACTACGCGCCGACCTCGAAAAGATTCAGCGTCAGGCAAAAGATAAGCCGTGCTACCGGGTGTGGCGTTGTACGCATTTTGCGATTGCATGCGGTGGCCGCTGGGGCAGCCTTGATAGGTGAAACTGACGCGCCCTTCGGGGTCCTCGCAGCGCTGAACCGTTGTGGCCAGTGTTTGAAGTGGAAAGCAGAGCAGGGTAGCGATCAAGGTTGTTCGGGCAGTGACAGGCATTTGAGGTCCTCCATGACGCTCGTCTTAAAGCTTAGCGTTTAGTTAATGTGTAATCCGCGTGTTTTCTTCGCAGGATGTAACGTCACAGCACTGTTGATTAGCTATGTTCCGCAAGCGCTTGTTCTTGCCAAGATTTTGTAGGGCGCGATGGCGGCATGCGTGTATCATTACGCCCGTCAGCTCCGTCGGGGCTTGTGGAATACCTCCATGGACTTACCCAGTAGTAACTCGGCAACACGTTTCACCAATCATGAATTGACTGATTGATCTCCCTGGCGTGCTCCGCTGCTGGGAGTGGAGTTCGCCTATGACCGAAATAGAAGTAAAAAAATCGCAAGACAGCCTGCAGGACCGCCTCGCTCAAGTCGTTGAGCTGCTGCAGCGGCAGCGTGTGGTCGAAGATCTGACTCATCGTCAGGAAGGCCAGCACCACGATCGTGTTGAAAATCTTGTTCATCGGCAGAACGTTGTCGAGTTGCAGCGCAAGCTCGATGATCTGCACTCCGCTGACGTGGCCTACATCCTTGAAGCCTTGCCGCTGGGAGATCGTCTGACGGTTTGGCAGTTGGTCAAATCCGAGCGTGACGGCGACGTTCTTCTCGAAGTTTCAGATTCAGTTCGTGAAACATTGATCGCCGATATGGACGATCAAGAGCTACTGGCTGCGGCGAAGGAAATGGACGCCGACGAGCTCGCTGACCTTACCCCTGAATTGCCGCGTGACGTCGTTCATGAGTTGATGGAAGCACTCGACGTCCAGCAGCGTGAGCGAGTGCGTTCAGCGTTGTCATACAAAGACCATCAGGTCGGTGCCCTGATGGACTTCGAGATGGTAACGATCCGGGAGAACGTCAGCCTGGAAGTGGTCTTGCGTTATCTGCGTCGGCTCAAGGAGCTGCCCGGCCACACTGATAAATTATTCGTTGTCGACCACGACGGTGTGCTCAAAGGTGTTCTGCCGCTCAAGCGTCTGCTGGTCAATGACCCCGACAAACAAGTTGCTGCGGTCATGGCCAATGACACAGTCAGTTTTCACCCGGATGAAGACGGTTACGACGCCGCTCAGGCATTTGAGCGTTATGACTTGATTTCTGCACCCGTAGTCGACAAAAACGGCAAGCTGATCGGCCGTCTGACCATCGACGAAATGGTTGACCTAATCCGTGAGGAGAGTGAGAGCGAAGTCCTCAACATGGCAGGTCTGCGTGAGGAAGAAGACATCTTCGCGTCAGTCTGGAAGTCACTGCGTAACCGTTGGGCGTGGTTGGCAATCAATCTGATCACCGCCTTTGTCGCCTCGCGGGTCATCGGCCTGTTCGAGGGCTCGATCGAGAAGTTGGTGGCTTTGGCCGCCTTGATGCCCATTGTCGCGGGCATTGGTGGCAACTCCGGCAACCAAACAATAACGATGATCGTCCGCGCAATGGCGCTGGATCAAGTCAGCACCGGCAATACCTCGCGCCTGATGCGCAAAGAGCTGATCGTAGCGCTTATAAACGGGGTGGTCTGGGGTGGCGTGATCGGTGTTGTGGCCTATCTGCTTTACGGCAGTTGGTCGCTGGGCGTGGTTATGACAGCAGCCATGACTCTCAACCTGTTACTGGCCGCGTTTATGGGGGTGTTTATTCCCATGACCCTCGTGCGTTTTGGTCGGGATCCAGCCATGGGTGCAAGCGTGATGATCACCGCCATGACCGACAGTGGTGGGTTTTTTATCTTCCTGGGACTGGCGACTGTTTTCTTGCTTTAGACCTTGCCTCTATTGTTTGGCAGCGGCATGGCAGGACGACAGCTTGTAGACAGTTTCGCTGGGCAATAATTAAGCTTTATTCATGTTTATGTAACATATAGATAAGTATCATCTGGCCGCGAAGGCGTTTAGCCGCTACGTCGCTCTGAAACAAGTGATGCTGGCGTAGGGCATTAATATTGTATTAACCCTCACCAAAGGAGACCCCCATGGACCCCGACCATTCTCGGTGGGTCACACAGTGGAATGCCAAACGGGATGCAGAGAGTGTGCGGAGCGGTTCAGCGATTTGATTACTGAATAGCGCTATCACGCTCTGAAATGCCAGCTAGCGTTCGTTTGCGTGGCCAATCTTCTTCGTTTTACCGGTTAAATACAGATTGCTTTGTATCAATTGTCTGATGGCAATTACGTGCAATTGTGCTCTCGAGGACGTTGGATTGTGGTCAATGATCACAGCCGGAACGCTACTGGAACCACCGAATATGAATAAAGTATTCCGTCACTACATCCCGTCAACAGCTCGGCGGCTGCTACCTAACCGTTGGGACTTGATAGCCATGCCTTTGGTTATCGGATTTTTGCTGTTCTTCTCCATCGGTGCACGTGAAACGTGGGCGCCGATATCAACGTTGCAAAGCGAAGTGATCTCACTTGATCCGTCCAACCTCCCGGAATACGCGATACGCACTACGTTGCGTATGTTGGCCGCGATGGTTGCGTCGTTGATTTTTACCCTGATTTACGGGACCTTGGCTGCGAAAAGTCGACGTGCTGAGAAACTGCTGGTGCCGGTTTTGGACATCCTGCAATCAGTGCCTGTGCTGGGATATATTTCATTTACCGTCACGTTTTTCCTGCTGCTGTTTCCGGGTCGCGTTTTGGGTGCGGAATGCGCTGCTATTTTCGCGATTTTTACCAGCCAAGCGTGGAACATGACGTTCAGCTTCTATCAGTCTCTGCGAATGCTGCCCCGTGATTTGGAGGAGGTGGCGCAAAATATTCAGCTTTCCGGGTGGCAAAAATTTTGGAAGCTGGACGTGCCGTTCGCGATGCCGGGGCTAATCTGGAACATGATGATGAGCATGTCTGGCGGCTGGTTTTTTGTGGTTGCCTCAGAAGCCATTACCGTTGGCGACAAAACCATCACCCTGCCAGGCGTTGGTTCTTATCTGGCCACCGCCATTCAGCAGCAGAACCTGCATGCCGTTGGCTACGTGATTTTGGCGATGGTGGCGGTGATACTGATTTATGACCAGTTCCTATTCCGGCCATTGGTGGCCTGGGCGGACAAGTTTCGCATGGAAGACACCGCCTCCCAAGGCGGATCACCTGAATCCTGGGTGCTTAATCTCATCCAGCGTACCCGGGTGATTCAGCGTCTGTTGCGGCCGTTTGCGCGGGCGATTACCCGCATAGGCCATATGCGTCTGAGCCTGCCGCGCTCCAAGTCAGTGCCCGTCAAACACAGTGCCTCCAGGTCGCGGATCATCGATTTTATCTGGGGCAGCTTCATTACGGCGTTCACGCTGTACGTGTTGTACCGCATCACGATATACGTTGGCACCGAGGTGACGTTCAGCGAGGTGTGGCACGTGCTGGGTCTGGCGGTGATTACCTTGCTGCGGGTTGTTTTGCTGATCGTAGTAGCGTCATTGATTTGGGTACCCCTAGGTGTGCTGATTGGCTTGCGGCCGCGGCTCGCGGAAAAAATTCAGCCGCTTGCGCAGTTTCTGGCGGCCTTTCCGGCAAATCTTTTATTTCCCGTATTTGTGATCGTTATCCTGCACTACAACTTGAACCCAGATATTTGGCTGAGCCCGCTGATCGTTTTGGGGACGCAGTGGTACATCCTGTTCAACGTGATTGCCGGTGCTAGCGCATTCCCCAATGACTTCAGAGAGGCGGCTGCCAACTTCCGTATTCGCGGCTGGTTGTGGTGGCGCAAGGTCATGTTGCCTGGCATTTTTCCTTATTACGTGACCGGGGCAATCACAGCCTCGGGCGGCGCATGGAACGCAAGTATCGTTTCCGAATACGTTTCTTGGGGCCAAGACAAAGTCGTCGCTCATGGTCTGGGTGCTTATATTGCTGAAACCACGGCCGCCGGCGATTTCCCTAAAATCACGCTAGGCGTGGTAGTGATGTCGCTTTTTGTCGTGGCATTCAATCGCTTGGTGTGGCGCCCTATGTACGCCATCGCTGAAAACAAACTCCGTCTGAACTAATTGGAGTCGATCTTATGAATACTTTCACCGAACACACCGGCGTATCCCGGGAAATTTATTCTCTTAGCGAAGTCAGTCGCAGTTTTGGCAAAGGCAAAGATGAGTTGCAGGTGCTTAGCAACGTTGACCTTAAGCTGCGTGAAGGCGAGATCGTTGGCATGTTAGGCCGTTCCGGATCTGGTAAATCGACGCTGCTGCGGGTTATCGCCGGGTTGATAGAGCCTTCGTCTGGAGAGGTCCGCTATAACGGTGAGCTCTTGAACGGCCCCGCCGAAGGCGTGGCCATGGTCTTTCAAACTTTTGCGTTGTTCCCCTGGCTAACCGTTCTCGAAAACGTTGAGGCCGGCCTGCAGGCGCTGCAGGTAGATCCCAAAGAATCGCGTAGACGCGCGCTTGCCGCCATTGACTTGATTGGTCTTGACGGCTTTGAAAACGCTTACCCGCGAGAGTTGTCGGGTGGTATGCGCCAGCGCGTGGGTTTTGCCCGGGGTCTGGTGGTTAACCCGACGTTATTGCTGATGGACGAACCGTTCTCCGCGCTGGACGTGTTGACTGCTGAGACGTTGCGGTCTGATTTACTGGATTTGTGGAGCGGCAAGCAGTTACCGATCAAGTCCATCCTGATCGTGACCCACAACATCGAAGAAGCGGTGTTGATGTGCGACCGCATTCTGGTCTTGTCATCGAACCCCGGCCGGGTCGTGGCGGAGATCAAAGTGCCGTTTGGCCATCCGCGTAACCGCCTTGACCCGACATTCAGGCACATGGTCGACGATATCTACGCCTTGATGACCCACCGTCGTAGTGCTGATGCCACCGTTGGTAAACCTGAACTTCAGATGGGTAGTCCGCTACCGGAAGTCTCCACCAACCTCATGGCGGGGTTGATCGAGGCGCTGGCGGCGGAGCCCTACCATGGTCATGCGGGACTGCCCCAAATCTCCGCGCGGTTGCTGTTGGAGGTCGATGATTTGTTCCCCGTGGCGGAAATGCTTGAGAACCTGGGATTTGCCGAACTCAAGGGGGCTGATATTACGCTGACAGAAACCGGTAAATTATTTGCTGAGTACGGAACGCAGGAGCGCAAAACAGTTTTTGCTGAACATCTTGTCAAACATGTGCCGTTGGCTGCGCGGATTCGGCAGGTGTTGCAAGAGCGAAACGGGCATTGGGCGCCGCGGGTACGTTTTGAGCAAGAACTGGAGGACTCGCTTAACGAGTCTATCGCTAGAGAGACATTGGACAGTGTCATCAGTTGGGGACGATACGCAGAGATTTTTTCCTACAATGACAACACCGAGACCTTCAGCCTGGAAGATGTAGAGGGCAGTATTTAACGACCAAGCAGACCTGTGTCTTACCGAATTTTAGAAAAACCTGCATATTGGCGAAGGGTACAAACACTGTACCCAACGCACCGTGTTGCCAAAACACTGACTCCGACAGGCTTATGCAAAGCGTGGCAGGGAGCCGTCAAAAACAGTTTCTTGAGAAAAACTAAGCAACAATAAAAAAAGCCAGCTAAATGCTGGCCTGAATAGTAAACCGACTGTTAGGACTCATCGTCTGCAGCGAGCTCGGTGTCATGAGCAATCAACGAAACAAGCGCGTTTTGTTGACGGTGAGAAAGTTGACGAAACCGTTGCAGCAACTCGCGTTCATGCAAAGACAGCTCAGGACTGTCCAGGCGTAAGCTAGGCTCATCACCCAACGCCCCTTCCTGAATCAAACTCTGCTCAAGGCGAGCAATAATCTCGGAATTCATGCTGCGATGATGATTTTTTGCTACTTGATAGACACGATCGCGCATGCCATCAGGTAATCGAACAACAAATTTATCAGCCGTTCGGCTGGAGTAGATAGCCTGTTTCATTGGGCTCATAAGTTTAACCGGATAAGTTCAGAGGGAGCGGTTTCTAGTATTTGCCGCCAGACGTCCTCTTGTGACAGTCCTTTTAGGCAAATGTTCAACCTCGGTTGTTAAGAGGCCAGCATCATGCCTCAATTTTGCCGGTTCCTTGGCGCCAATTCTGTGACAAATATTGAACTCTATAAAGGCGCTTAGCCAGCACCAATTATCCAAAATGTGGACTGTTTTGCAAAGAATTCCAGCGAATTGCGGTTTTGATGATCAAAACGGGGTTTTTAAGGGATAAATCTGTTACAGGCACGACGTAACGGTGTTTTGAGGGTGGACCGGTTCGATGGTATTAACGGTGGTGGGCAGATGTATTTGGATGGAGATGGACGAGGTTAAATCTAGCGAAGCAGCGGATCGAACTTAATTCGACGTCCCACAATCAGCGCTATGACGAAAAGGGTGAAAAAAATTCCAGTGGCTGATTTAAGTATCATATCGGCTACTTTTTCGCCGTAGGGCAGTGAGATATCCAATGCGAGTGCCATCACCGCCAAGATTAGAAAGGACAACGCAGCTTTTGACATGGCAGTTCTCCGAGCAAAGGTTTCAAAATTTTGGATTGTTCAATCTTCTTTTAAAACACCCACCGTTCGGAACGGTCCATTGAGAATGATGTGTCATCGTTCTTGCTCTGAGTGGCCAGTATTGCCTGCATACCGCGCCGCTGATGAATTACCGCCAACTTCGCGGTTTCATGCACCCCATGAGAAGGTAGGGCCAATGAACGGTTATGATCGATTTCCTGCTCACTGCCTTGAAATTGAAAAGTCACTAGGGCAGCCAATGCAGCGACGTTTAGAATTGAAAGAACAACGTTGTTCATGTCAAGCACCTTCGCTGGGAACTTTTGTCGGGATTGTCTGCATCCCTAATAGTAAGCATCCTCTATGCCAAACATAAATATTATGAAATATTCATATAAATCATAGGCTTATTGTCGTTCGTGGCATTCATGGCGTTGCAGATTGCAATGATGGCAATATGGAACAGTGCAATTTGCACGATGATTAAAGCGTTGGCGTGACTGGGCAGCGTCGGCGGGCAAAATACTACAGGTTAAAAAGCCACGGACGACATGACAAAACCGGGCCTTGCCGTTAACATGCTCGCCGTCTTAACTAGCACTCTATCTGCGTGCTGGCACCAGTGTCTCAGTAGCTCAATTGGATAGAGCATCCCCCTCCTAAGGGGAAGGTTGGCAGTTCGAACCTGCCCTGGGACACCATATATTTAGAGGCTTCCAGCGCTTCTCCCTATAAGGGTTGCGCGCGGAGCTGTTCGACAGCGAGTCGTCGCGCCTAGTAACCTCGATTAGTCTTGGCCGGCTACGTCCAGCTTGGCCAGTCCCGAATACACAGTGCGTGATTAGCGAAATGAGTAGGATTCGAACAGCGCGGTCGCTGCTGCCATTAACTGTCGGCGGCATGGGATACTTTTTCACTTAATCCAATCCATGCCTGTGCCTGCAGCATTTTCAGCGAGGGGTTACGGTTTACAGACCTACCTTCACGTAGTTCTTTACGTCGCTGCTCCATGTGGTCACTAGATATCGCGAATGAATTTTCAGCCTTTTTTCCGTATCGGATCCCAATCCGCTGATCAGCTTATACGGGCAGCAATCTCAGGCAGGCCCAGCAAAATCATCTACAAAGCTCCCTGATATTGCTCAGAAAATTCGCTCCATAGACCGGGTCGATGATGTCATCGGCACAAGCAATTGGACTGCGGCAATTCGACTCAGTTAGCGTGTTGATCGACACAGTCTATGAATTGATCGCCCTCTCGTCTTGCTGCCTTGCATGCGCGGGGCGCCCCTTTAGTCTGTTTCTCCTCCCGTTACACCTTGGACATGCCGCTTGGTTGCTACAAGTTGCGCATAAAGACTGGACTCTAAAAAAACCAATTTTACGGCGCTTAACCGCGGTCACGTTGCATCCGCACGTGCCAAGGGCGCCGTCCAGCCTGAGACCAATACTATGCCCGTCAATACCCCCCCACAAGTTGCTGAAATGACTATTGAAGCCGGTGTGAAAAAAGCTCGTCTGCCAATGCTCTCAATTCTAGTTTTGGGCTTTCTGGCTGGCGCTTTCATAGCGCTTGGTTTTCTACTAGATATTCACGTGAGCACAATGATTCCGGCCCAATGGGCATCGTTTGGTAATCTGCTAGGCGCAGCGGTATTTCCCATTGGTCTGATTCTGGTGGTCTTGGCGGGGGGCGAATTGCTCACCGGCAATATGATGAGCCTGCCCATGGCTATGTTTGCCGGAAAAATCCCACTTTCGGCAGTGGTGCGCAACTGGCTGCTGGTCACGGTCGCCAATCTGCTCGGCGCGCTGTTTGTCGCTTATTTCTTCGGCCATTTTCTGGGCCTCACCGAAGGCGCTTACTTGGCCAAGACGGTCGCCATAGCAACAGCTAAAGTCAGCGCGGATTTCGGACATGCCTTTATTTCAGGTATCGGCTGCAATTGGCTGGTGTGCTTGGCCGTCTGGCTGTCTTACTCGAGCAAAGAAGCCGCCGGTAAGATCTTGGGCATGTGGTTCCCGGTTATGGCCTTTGTCGCGATCGGTTTCCAGCATGTGGTTGCTAACATGTTTCTAATCCCGGCCGCAATTTTCGCCGACGCCTTGACTTGGGGGCAATTCTTCGAAAATTTTGTCGCAGTGTTCCTTGGCAACGCGGTGGGCGGTGCGATTTTTGTTGGCTTGGCGTACTACGTGTCGTACTCCAATGTAAACACCGCTCCGGTTGCATCGTTGGAATACGGCGCGTCGGACTCGGCAAGCGTGTAAAAAATCCAGATGAAAAGAAGCCCTGCTCAGGTTCGTCCTGTCAGGGCTTTTCTACGTCCAGCAGCACTGATTTACAGAACCTTGTAGCTAGCGGGTGAATAAAGCTGAAATTTTGGGAAGTCACCTTGACTCATCTAAAGCGCTGTCCGAAGCATTCTGTCGGGCATGATGCAAAACGGCTCCGTTCTCAGCCGGGCGAGTCGCTGAGCGGCTCGAACTGGCTGAAAAATATTTGCGATAACACGAGTTCGCGGCGGTAAATTGATGGCAATCTCCTGAATGTAATAATTCAAGGGTATAAATATGGGCCACGTCCATTAGTTAAATAAAACTTTAAGAAGTTATTGGCTCAGCCCGCTCCGTGCGGGCTGACGTGTTTTAAGCACAATAAGGATATGTGGCCGTTTTTTTTTCAAAAAAAACCTCCTCATGGCTCGAATACGGTTTTAACAAACGCGACACGAAATGCCGGGCATTAATAGTAGATAGATGTCTTTACGACACAATTTTCTCTTTTTCCTGACGCCGCCATGACGAATGATCGTTTAAGTTCTGAATGCGCTGATTAATACAGGCGTCCTAACATTTTGGTTGATCGATCGATCTATGAAAAATACTGCTATCGAGTTCTTCAAAAGTGACAAGGGCGCACTGTGGCTGCTGCTCGGCGTCACCGCATTAGTTTTATTGTTTGGTTTGGGGGCTCGAGAGCTGTGGGGCGCCGAAACGCGCTGGGCCAATATCTCGCTGCAAATGCTGCAAAGCGGAGATTATTTTGACCCATACCTCAAAGGCTCAGCGTATTACGACAAACCGCTACCGTCCTACTGGTTGATTGCCGCCACTGCCGAGTTGATGGGTGGCCTCAGTCACTGGTCGTTGCGCCTGTCATCGGTAGTAGCGGCGTGGCTGAGCGTTTGGTTGATTTACTTGATCGGACGACAATTGTTTACCAAAAGCACCGGCTTGATTGCGGGTTGGATGCTCGCAACAACGTTCTTTTTTATCTTCTGGGGACGTGTCGCGACCGCAGATATATTGACCGTGTGCGGTGTGCTGGCCTCTGTATGGTGGTATTGGCGAGGACCGGACGACACTAGGCTTGGTCGCTATACCGTGTTCTTTCTGTTGCTCGCGGTAACGTCGTTGTTCAAGGGACTAATCGGTTTTATTCTTCCGGCGCTGGTATTACTGCCCCATGTGCTGAGCGAAGGACGTTGGAAGCGTCACCTCAACCTGCGAATGTGTCTTGCGTTGATTATTGCTTGCTTGTTCTACATGGCGCCGTTCGTTCTGTCACATATCTACGGCGCCCAAAATTATCGGGAGAGCGGTCTAGGCCTGGTATTTCAAGAGAACTTTGTCCGGTTTTTTCATCCGTTCGACAACCTTGGCCCAATTTACACCTACTTGATTTATCTACCGGTTTACACCTTGCCTTGGGCACCCTGCTGGATTCTGGGTCTGTGGGTCGCCGCTCGCCAATGGCGACAAATAGAACCCAACACGCGCTGGTTGATAATGGGACTCGGCCTTTTATTCTTGTTCTTTACCGCCAGTGGCAGTCGTCGCAGCTACTACGTGTTGCCGCTAGTACCCTTTGCCCAATTGATTGGTGCATGGTGGGTGACCCGTTTCATCGCCCAAAAACGCGCGGCTGGCAAGGTTAGCGGTCCGGGCTGGGTAAAAGGGTTTGCTGCCGCTGCCGGTGTGTTGTTCTTAGTGCTCGGCGTTATTTACCCATGGACCAATGGCGGCGGGGGGGTCGTTCAGTTCTCGGCAGACGTGCGAGGTGAGGCTACGAAAAGTGCACCTTGGGATCAGTGGAGAATGGTTCTGGTCGAAGTGGATAACAAACTTCCAATGTATTTGCAGAATGAGGGTGGCGCTTTCTACTACGTGACCGGCTCGGAAAATATTCCGCAAGAAGGTGACAGTGCCGCGTTCATGGCATGGATCGATAAAGCCAGCGGTCAGCATTGGAACCCTGAGCGCACCATTATCGTTGCGCAATATCACCACCACGGCAAGTTACCCCTGAATTTTCTGGCTGCTGACCACACCGTCATTACCACTCAATTAAACAATGGTGCGCGCCTGTTCCATTCGCGTGAATCCGGAAGCGTTGCGTTTATCCCTCAAGCGGTAAGTACCGTAGTGGAAAATGTTGTACCTGCGAAGGCGGTAAAAGACTATGACTAGTATGCAACCTCTCAAAGCATCTTTCAGTATTGTGATGGTTAATTATAAGTCGCTCGAACTGACCAAGGCATGCCTTGATTTATTGTCCGAAGGCGCTCAAAGCGCGGGTGTTCCAGTTTTGGTGGTGGATAATTACTCCGCCGACGCCAGTGTTGAATATTTACGCACTTTGAGCTGGATCACGTTGATTGAGCGAGAAAAGTCCGCGCCGGAAGCGGGCAGTGTTGCGCATGGCCGAGCACTGGATCTCGCCTTAGGAAAGGTGAATACGGAATACGTATTTTTGTTACACACCGACACATTCGTGCACGATCCGTCGATATTTCACATGATGCTAAATCAATGCGCTGGCCCCCGCGAAGTGGCGGCTGTGGGTTGCGTAGAACAATTAAATCGCGGACTGGGTCGATCTGCTTGGCGACTGGTTTCGCGCTGCATAAAACACTACTCACGCTGTATTTTTCGCGCGTTGGGCATAGATGCCAAAGAGCCAAAACCGTTCATGGAAACGCACCTGAAGAGTTTTTGTGCGCTTTGGAATGTCCGATTGATAAAAAAACATGGCTTACAGTTTTTAATGGATGACCGCAACCCTGGTTATGAGTTACAGGACAGAATGGTAACGCTGGGTTATAAGATCAGGTTTATCTCGCCCAGAAAGATGTTTCGTTACCTTGATCACCTGCAAAGCGGCACGGTCTCAGCAGGGGGTGGTTACGCGCGCAATCACCGAAGGGTTAAGGTCTATAACCAAATGGTTAAACACGCCACCAAATAACTGATAACTGACCAAGCCCGACATTACGTCGAGCTTGGACCCAGTTTTAATCAGTCCTGCATGTCGATAACCACGCGTCCCTCAATTTGACCTTCGCGCATGCGATCAAAAACCGCATTGACGTTTTCCAGCTTCTCGGTTGATACCGTCGCTTTAACTTTGCCTTCTCCGGCAAAATCCAACGCCTCCTGCAGGTCCTGTCGGGTGCCGACTATGGAACCGCGCACCGTGGTGCCGTTCAGGACCATGTCGAATATCGAAATTGGAAACTCACCTGCTGGCAGGCCATTGAGCGCGATGGTGCCACCGCGACGGGTCATGCCCATGGCTTGTTTGAACGCAATCGGCGAGACCGCGGTAACCAATGCCCCGTGAGCGCCGCCAATGGCGTCTTTCAAGAAGGTAGCAGGGTCATGATGACGGGCGTTTACGGTGACTTCGGCGCCGAGCCTACGGGCCAGATCAAGCTTGCTGTCGTCAATGTCGACGGCAGCGACGTTCATGCCCATCGCTTTAGCGTATTGAACCGCCATATGGCCCAAGCCGCCGATACCGGAGATCACCACCCACTGGCCAGGCTTGGTTTCGGTCATTTTCAGCCCTTTGTAAACGGTTACGCCGGCACAGAGTATGGGTGCAATTTCAATGAAGCCGACATTGTCGGGCAATTTACCGACAAAGTTGGCGTCCGCTAAGGTGTACTCGGCGAATCCGCCGTTGACGGAATAGCCGCTATTTTCCTGCTTCTCACATAGGGTTTCCCAGCCGCCAAGGCAATGTTCGCAATGGCCGCAAGTAGAATAAAGCCAAGGCACGCCTACCCGATCTCCTTCTTTGACGTGTTTAACACCTGGACCGACTCCGACTACATAACCAACGCCCTCATGACCAGGGATAAAAGGCGGGTTGGGTTTAACCGGCCAATCGCCCTCGGCAGCATGCAGATCGGTATGGCAGACGCCGGAAGCCGCAATTTTTACCAAAACTTGGCCGTACCCCGGCGTGGGGACAGGTACTTCACGAATTTCCAGTGGTTTGCCGAAGGTATGGACGACTGCGGCTTTCATTGTTTTTTGCATGATAGAAATCCTTAACGACAGTAGCAGTAAGTGATGTTATGCGTGCGAAGTGGCATCCCGGCTGAAGCTTCGAGGCAGTGCGTTACTGAACGAAATGGAACGCATAGAAAAGATCTCCTTAGCTTTAAGTTTTATCGGAGCAAGCGTCGGTGCGCTTACAGCTCACTCAGCAAGGATCAGGCCAGTGCCGTTAATGGCCTGATATAGGCGGGTTTGAAGCGACGATCCGGGCGACCATTCAATGATGTTGTGGCATATATGGCACAGCATCGACGAAACGTTGTGCCGTTATCGGTACGGTAAATACGTGTTACGTAAGGCGTGGAAGGTAGAGGTAACTGCGTAGCGTCAGTTAACTTTTGCTCACTTGACGTATTAGCTCCGTTTCAGTTGATTGGACCGGGCGGAGTGGCAGGCACGATGCGCCAAGGCTCTGAACACTGGCGCACATTGGGGTAGTACCCCTTGGTCGGAATGCAGTAATACCAGTTCGATGCTTGTGAAACCGGCGGCGTTGCTGCTGTTGCGGGTTCGGAGACTTGCTGCGAATAGTATGGGTCGATCATCGGCGCTGGCTGAGCCACCGGGTAATAAATCGTCGAAGGGTAATAATAACTTGGCGTTGGGTAGTAATAGACTGGATAGGGCCGGTAATAATACGAATTGGCATAAGTCCCTGCCGCATAGCCCGCGCCTAAGCCAATACCGAGTCCCAGCCAAGCGCCGTTGCCATACCAGCCGCCGCCGTGATGGCCGCCACCGTGATAATAGTCGCCACCGCCATGGTAATAATGACCGCCGCCGTGGTAGTTCCCTCTACCGTGATAATCGCCGCCGTAGGATTGTGCCGCCGCCGGAACAGATAAGCCCGGACCGACCACCACCATACCCACCAAGACAAAACGTTTTATCGAATCGATGTTCATGGTATTCGCCCCATATTTCTGCCGCGGCCGTTTTGCTGATTTGCGTTGGTTCGTTCCGGTCCGCTTCGGACATCCGCAAGTATTCTCGTCCCGCCGTCAAGATTGAGAGTTTGTCGCGCATGCCATGAAGGATAGGCTTTATCGTCAGGTTTGGGTGTGCCGGATGTCGTCGAGTGTCTATGGTCAGTAGGCTGATTAACGCCGGCACACCATTGAGTAGATGCGAGCCAGCCCCTGAATAAAGTATTGTTGTTGCCATCATAGAAACGAAGAGCTTGGGTTATTCAGGCGGTCTTTAAAGGTAGAGGGTGTCATGAGTTACGAAAGCATCAATTGGGACAAGCTGGGCTTCGATTACATCAAAACAGATCTGCGTTATCTGTCGCATTGGCGTGATGGCGCCTGGCAGAAAGGAACGCTGACCGAAGACAACGTGCTGCATATCAGTGAGGGCTCGACGGCTCTGCACTATGGGCAGCAGTGTTTCGAAGGTCTTAAGGCCTATCGCTGCAAGGACGGCTCTATCAACCTGTTCCGCCCTGACCAGAATGCACTGCGCATGCAGCGTAGTTGTGCGCGGTTGTTGATGCCTTATGTATCGACCGAAGATTTCATCGAAGCCTGTAAAAAAGTCGTCCGCGCCAACGAGCGTTTTATTCCACCCTATGGAACGGGTGGCTCCCTCTATCTGCGTCCGTTCGTGATCGGCGTGGGTGACAATATAGGTGTACGCACGGCACCTCAGTTCATTTTCTCGATTTTTTGCATGCCGGTGGGTGCTTATTTCAAAGGCGGCTTGAAGCCTAACAACTTCCAGATATCCAGTTTTGACCGCGCCGCCGCGAACGGCACAGGTGCGGCTAAGGTCGGTGGCAACTATGCAGCTAGCCTATTGCCGAACTCTCAAGCCAAGAAACTTAATTTTGCCGATTGTATTTACCTGGATCCGTTAACGCACTCAAAAATCGAAGAAGTCGGTTCTGCCAATTTCTTCGCAATTACCCATGACGATGTGTTTGTAACGCCGAAATCGCCGTCGGTATTACCAGGCATCACTCGTCTTTCGCTAATCGAACTGGCGCAAAGTCGTCTTGGCCTCAACGTTGTCGAAGGTGACGTATTCATTGACAAGCTAAGCGATTTCAAAGAAGCGGGGGCTTGCGGTACAGCAGCGGTTATCACCCCTATTGGAGGAATTGAATACAACGACGCTCTCCACGTGTTCTTCAGCCAGGAAGAGGTGGGGCCGATCACCCAGAAGCTTTACAACGAACTGACCGGTGTTCAATCGGGCGATATTGATGCGCCGGAAGGCTGGATCGTTAAAGTCTAATACGCCGCTTTGGTCGACAAGCCAGCTCCCACAGGATCACAGATTTTCGGTTAGCCGGGATTCTGTGGGAACAGGCGCTCCTGCGAAAGATTGGCATAATCTTCGTGCCAGTCGGCTGTGTGTAAAAACTTTTTGAAACAGCAAGAACCAAACTCGATAAGTTATGTAATACTATAACAAATCGTGTCAGGTTCTCATTCCGTGAAAGCACCTCTTGCTCCTTCCATTGCCAGCTCTGTGCTGGCTCAATCCGCCTGGAAACGTGTGCTTCTGGCGCTGGCCATGCTAGTGCTGTTGTGGGTGGCCATCGTTTGGGCGGTGGCCGTTCCATGAGCGCCGCCATTGTTTTGGACAATCTCACCGTCGCTTACGAGCGTCGTCCAGCTGTGCACCACATCAGCGGGTGCTTCGAGGCAGGCAGCCTGACGGCCATCGTTGGTCCTAATGGCGCGGGTAAATCGACCTTAATCAAAACCATCGCAGGCACCATGAAACCGGCGGCGGGACGGGTCGACCTCGGCAAAGTGGCCACTCGCACGCTGGGTTACTTGCCGCAAGCGGCCGAGATTGATCGCAGTTTCCCGTTAAGCGTCTCTGACACCGTGGCTATGGGAGCGTGGCGCAGCATTGGCCCTTTCCGTGGTCTCAGTCGCGATCAAAGTAAACTCACCCAAGACGCGCTACTGGCGGTTGGCCTGGAAGGGTTTGAGACACGCAGCGTTGGCTCGCTGTCTTCGGGACAGTTTCAACGGGTGCTGTTTGCGCGGTTGCTACTGCAAGATGCTGCGGTAATCCTGCTGGACGAGCCATTCACCGCTATTGATGCTCGTACCACACGCGATCTGTTGGAGCTGGTGCGCGTCTGGCACGGGCAAGGACGTACGGTAATTGCTGTTCTTCACGACCTGGAGCAAGTTCGCCAGCACTTCCCGCAAACATTATTGATGGCTCGGGAGAGCATTGCTTGGGGCGCCACCGCAGAAGTACTTAGCGTCGAAAACCTGCGTAAGGCCCGTAATATGGCCGAATTCTGGAGTGCTGACGCTGACCTGTGCGATACCCATGAAGATAATGCCGCAGGTGGTCGGTCATGATGTTGTACACGACGTTGGTCGAACCCTTTGTTGAGTTCGGTTTTATGCGCCGCGCACTGGTCGCGTGCCTGGCACTGGGAATCGGCTCGGGGCCAGTGGGTGTGCTCTTGATGTTGCGGCGCATGAGCCTGGTCGGCGATGCCATGAGTCACGCAGTGTTGCCGGGAGCGGCGGTGGGCTTTTTATTCGCTGGCCTCTCTTTGCCCGCCATGGGCTTTGGCGGATTAATTGCCGGCTTGGCAGTCGCGTTGTTGTCCGGATTGGTCAGCCGACTTACCGCTTTGCGTGAAGACGCAAGTTTTGCCAGCTTCTACCTGACCTCGCTGGCGGCAGGCGTACTGATCGTTTCCCTCCACGGTTCCAATGTCGACTTACTGCACGTGCTGTTCGGCACCATTCTCGCCATCGACTCCAACGCAATCTACATGGTCGGCGCGATTGCCTCCTTCACCCTTATCCTGCTCGCACTCATCTATCGACCTCTGGTGTTGGAGTGTTTTGATCCCGGTTTCCTGAGGGCGGTGGGCGGTCGAGGCTCGCTTTACCATGTGCTCTTTCTGCTGTTAGTGGTGCTCAATCTAGTCGCCGGATTCCAGGCGCTAGGCACCTTAATGGCGGTGGGAATGATGATGCTTCCGGCCACGGCGGCGCGCTTCTGGGCCACATCCTTGAGCGCATTGATGATGATTTCGACACTGGTGGCGACGCTCTCCGGTCTCATTGGCCTGATCGTGTCCTATCACCTAGGCGTCGCTTCGGGTCCAGCCATCGTGCTGACTGCAAGTGCGTTTTATGGCTTCTCGTTGTTGTTCGGACGCAGCGGTATTCTGCGCCGATTGTTCCCCAAACCTCACTTGGCTAACTAACCCAACGTCCTAACGCTGTTTCTTAACGCACTTCGAGGATCAACATGAAACAACCAATGCTATCGGGCGCCGTGGCAGCCATTATGCTGTCCGTTTTTTCTAGTTTCGTTTCGGCCAAACCGCTAGAAGCGGTGGCTTCCTTCACTGTCATTGCCGATATGGTGCACAACGTTGGCGGTGATCGGGTTCACGTCACTTCGCTGATTGGCCCCAATGGCGACCCGCATGTGTACGAGCCAACCCCGGCCGCCGCTCAGGCACTGAAAAACGCCGATCTGGCGTTCGTCAGTGGTTTGAATCTGGAAGGTTGGCTGGATCGCTTGATAAAAGCGTCTGGTTATCGCGGTGAGCCTGTGGTGCTATCTACCGGCATTAAAACCCGCAGTATGGAAGAAGACGGCAAGCGCGTCACTGACCCGCATGCTTGGAACAGCGCAGCCAATGGTGTGGTTTACGCACGCAATATCATTGCTGCGCTGAAGAAGGCAGACCCTGATGGCGCCAGTGTGTATCAAGCCAACGGCGACCGTTATATCGCCCAATTGCAAGAGCTCGATGCCTACGCTCGCGCTCAAGTCCGAGCGATTCCTCCGGCTCAGCGCAAAGTTCTGACTTCCCATGACGCATTCGGTTATTTCGGCGATGCGTACGGCGTGACCTTCCTTTCACCAGTGGGTTTTTCAACCGAAGCGGAGCCGTCGGCGGCCGACGTTTCAAAGTTGATTCGTCAGATCAAGAGCGAGCACGTCAGCGCTTATTTCTTCGAAAACTCTGGTGATCCGCGCCTAGTCAAACAAATCGCAGCCGCCAGCGGCGCCCAACCCGGCGGTGAACTTTACGTCGAAGCACTATCCCCTGCGGATGGCCCAGCGGCGACTTATGCACAGATGTTTCGCTACAACGTGGATAAATTAACGGCGGCTATGCGGGGCAAATAACCTGCACAAAATCGACCCTCGCGGGCTACGGTTTCACACAGTCGGCGTAGGGTCTCGCTCATTGGCTTCGAAAATTTTGTCATCCGCAAAGTGGATACGCGCGACGATAGCTGGATGCCGTGCCGCTTTTAAAATATTAAAAACGAATGTGCTTATACCTGCTCCTCAACTTTTGGAAACAGCGCATTGCCGCAACGAGCGCAGAACGACGCTTCATTTTCGTGGTTGGATTTGGCACACACCGGGCATTGATGTTCAAGGTCGCCACCGCGCATGGCGTTGGCCAGTTCGGCAGTGAAAATGCCAGTGGGCACGGCAATGATTGAATAACCGGTAATCATCAACAGCGACGCTAACATTTGTCCTGCTGGCGTCTTCGGTACGATATCGCCGAAGCCGACGGTGGTCATCGTGACAATGGCCCAATAGATGCCGACCGGAATACTGGTGTAACCATTCTCCGGCCCTTCGATCACATACATTAACGTGCCAAATATGATCACCAAGGTGGAAATCGTGGCGAGAAACACAATGATTTTTTGCTTGCTGCCGCGCAATGCCAGCAGCAAGAAGTTGGCTTGTTTCAAGTAGGGACTAAGCTTGAGCACTCGAAAGATTCGCAGCATCCGAATGATTCGAATGATCAGCAAATATTGTGCATCAGCGTAATACAGCGCAAGGATTCCCGGCAAAATTGCCAGCAGATCGACTAGCCCATAAAAGCTGAAGGCATAACGCATTGGTTTCGGTGAGCAATACAACCGCAGGGCATACTCGATAGCGAATACGATGGTAAAGCCCCACTCGATATAGGAAAAGAAATCGATGTAGTGGCGATGAATGCTGTCGATACTGTCGATGATGACGATGAATAGGCTGCATAAGATGATCAGCAACAAGGCCGTGTCGAAGCGACGGCCCGCGGCAGTGTCTGTGTGGAAAATGATGATGCGTAGCTGTTCCCGCCAGCCGGTGTTGCTGTCCATGGGTCAATTCCAAAGTGAATATTCGCAAAGCCTGGAGCTTTCGGCTCACCAGCGCAAGCGGTGATCGGACGCCGACTGTCGCAGCAAGCGAGCGCTTGCCTGAACCAGCCAGCAGGCAAGCACAAACGGAGCGGTCAAGGTCGGTAGTCCCAACTGTGAAAATCCCGGCTGCAAGACAATCGCCAAAGCGATGGCGAATATAGGCAGCCATGGTCTATTGCGCTGATGACTGAACGCCAGACCGGCCAGTGCCGGGTTATAGCTGGCAAGCCCTAACAGCGCGCTAGAGGGTTCATTTTGTAAAAGCGCGACGGCGATTCCACCGATGCAGCCAAGCAAGGCCCAAAAGGCTGCGCGTCGATCAGCAATGAGCAGTCCAGCGCCGATCATCAGCCCTGCCAGTGGCTGATCGAGCAAAAATACTTGGCCCAGGCCCTGAGGCACGGCGTTTAGTAATGTGCTGCCAGTGTTTTCTGCGGGTATATGCGGCATCACAAAAGCGAGTAGCAGCCAGCTGATCAGCACAAACGGCGTGGTGTAAACCTTCAGGCAGTGCGCCTGCTTGGTGTGCTCCAGCCAGTGGTGCATGAACATTGCGCTCAAACCGCCGCAGGCAATAATCAGCAATGGCACCAGGGGTGACCAAGGCAGTTGATGGCACAGCAACACGCCTATCAACACTCCGTTATAACTGTAGAGCCCGGCCTGGCGCTCGGCTTTATCATAGCCGCGCTGTTGTGCGGTGAGTAAACCAGCTATCGCACCGAGTAACGCGCCGCCGAGCAACGCGGGTGCGGTGAGAAGAATTGCAAGGAGGCAAAGCAGTCCGCAAGAAGGATGACGTTGTAGTAGAACTTGGCTGAAGCCATTGAGGATGGCTTCAGCCCAGTCCGGGCAAGAAATTTGGTTCATGAGATATTTTTTTGTGATCAATTATTTTTATAGTTGTATACAATATTTGTCGTGGGCGAAGTGTATTCACGACCAGTCACCTTGGTCAAACCATTTTTCTGTCTGTGAAAATGCTGCCCCGCCTGCAACACCGCGTGTTCACGCAGTAAACACAAGGCCTCGAATCTTAGCCGTCGGCAGCTCCTACAAAATTATCTTTTAATCAATAAGCCTATTTGTCGAGCTCACAACCCTTGAGCACCAACCTGATGATGGTCTCGGCGGCGGCGTCATAGTCGCTGTCTTCGAGTTTTGGTTTGCCGGTAACCGTGGAGATTTGCCAGTCGAAGTCGGCGTAGGTTTGGGTCGCCGCCCAGATGGTGAACATCAGGTGGTGGGGGTCCAGCGGGGCAATTTGGCCGCTGTCGATCCAGGACTGGATGCATTCGATGTTGTACTTTGCCTGCTCGTTGAGCTGCCCGACTTGTTCGGCGGTCAAGTGCGGGGCGCCATGCATGATTTCGCTGGCAAATACTTTTGAAGCGTGGGGCAGGTCGCGGGAGATCCGAATTTTCGAGCGGATGTAGCCGCTGAGTACCTCGGCCGGCACACCGTCCCGATTAAAGGGCGTTGAAGCTTGCAGGATAGGCTCAATGATACTTTCGAGCACCTCGCGGTAGAGGTTTTCTTTGGATTTGAAGTAGTAGTAAACATTGGGCTTTGGCAGCCCGGCCTTAGCCGCGATGTCGCTGGTTTTAGTGGCGGCGAAGCCCTTGTCGGCGAACTCTTCACTGGCTGCGTTAAGGATCAGTTCTTTGTTTCGCTCGCGAATGCTGCTCATAAACCAGAAAATTCCTTGCCAGTGCCGACGGTTGCGCATGGTAGCACCGGCTTTACGGCAGTCTCAAGAATGCCCGGCACTGCGCGTCGCTCCCAACTTAGAATTTCCCACAGTTTGCGTAATGGCACGCATCCTGTGGGAGTCGGCTTACCTGCGAAATGGCGTCAGGAATCAGAACATCACTTTAACCAATAAGCTCGCTGTGTTTTGGTTAGTATCGAAATTCTTGCTATTTTCAATCCCGTATTTGTTGCTCCAATAGTCATATTCGACACCGACATACAGCTGCTTTTCGCCCAGGCTCATGGCTTTACCCAAGTCATATTTAATCTGCGGATTGAAGTGCAAGTTAGCGTGGTAAGTACCGCGAGCGTTGTTGTCGTTATCCACGACCCAGTCCATGAAACCATCAATTAGTATGTCCGACCCGCGTACTGGAATGGTGTAGGACCAAACAGGCGTTATCTGCCACACATTGTTCCCCGGTCGCGTACCGTCAGGATGACGCTGGAAGAAGTTCAGTTGAAAGTAGTCGAAGCCCGGAATCGCCAGGTCGAAACCCGGACCTATCAGATAGGACTCGACGTTGCCTTTGCCAAACTCATACGTCATCGCTAGCAGCACGTCTTTGATCGGACCGAACTCGAATTTCTGACCAAAAATCTTGCCCAGTGACAGGCGCGGGGTGAACTCGCCATACATCCCGAAATGACCGACTTGGCTGTCCGGTTTGCCGTTGTAAAACGTGTTGTCGACAAACAGAAAGTTATCGCCGTACTTCCAGCCGTCAGCATGTTCGAAGGTGAAGGTCTGTTGTGTTTCCGGGTTGACGGCGTAGTTCTGGCCCCACAGATACGTCAGGCTGTTGCTTTGCCATTGCACAAGGTCGCCGGCCATGGTTTGGCCGGCAGCGAACAGGATACCGGCAGCGATCAGGCTGCTGGCGACCAGGCGAGAAAAAATAAGAGTCATGCGGGTTGCTCCCAGGGGTTGAGTGGCTTGGTTTTTATTAAGTAGCGCTCTGTGACGGCGCTTTTTTTCCGCTGTTTCAAGGGTGAATTTTTGACATGGCTTCGCCATGACCGACGGACAAGCAACGGTCCGTCAGCCGAGGCGATCTGTTTCAGGTGGTTTAGCTAGAGGCGATCAATGCGGGTGCGCAGCCTTGTTCATGGCTTCGCGCTCAGCCCCCCCGAGTACGTTGAACAGCAAGTTCAACAACACTGCACTGAGTGCGGCGAGGGCGATGCCGCTGTGGGTAATCGGCCCCATCCATAATGGCAGGTGCGCGAAGAACTCCGGTCGTACCACTGGGATCAAGCCCATGCCGATGCTGACGGCGACCAGTAATTGGTTACGTCGGTCACCGATGTCGGCTTCTTGAAGGATCTTAATCCCTGTCGCAGCCACCATGCCAAACATGGCGATGGCCGCGCCGCCTAGCACCGCAGGTGGAATGGATGCCACCAGAAACGCCGCTTTCGGCAGCAAGCTCAAACTGATCAGGAAGCCGCCCGCCACCACCGTCACGTAGCGGCAGCGCACGCCAGTCATTTGCACCAGACCGATGTTTTGGGCGAACGACGAGTGGGTGAAGGTATTAAGAAAACCAGCGAGAAACGAGGCCGCCGCGTCGCACATCAGGCCGCGTCGAAGCATGCCGGGGGTGACTTCGCGGTCGGTGATTTTGCCCAGCGCGAGAAACATTCCAGTGGACTCGACGAAGATAATTACCACCACCAGGCACATGGATAAGATCGGTGCGAGGTGAAATTCCGGCATGCCGAAATGCAGCGGTGTGACCACCCTGACCCATGGCGATTGAGCCAGGCCCGTGAGGTCGACCATGCCAATCAAACCCGAGAGCACATAACCCATGCCCATACCGATCAGCACCGAAATGTTGACCCAAAAGCCCCGCATGAAGCGGTTGATCAGCAGGATAGTCGCCAGCACCAAGGCCGCTACCGCGAGGTAGACCGGTTCACCGAAGCTCACCGCTTTGCTGCCACCCCCGGCCCAGTTTACGGCGACCGGGAACAAGGACAAGCCGATGGAGGTAATGACGGTACCGGTCACCAGCGGCGGAAAGAAGCGCACGATTTTCGACATGAACGGGGCGATCAGCATCCCGAAAAAACCGGCGGCGATGGTCGCGCCGAAGATCCCGGTGAGGCCAACGCCGGGCATGCCCGCCATGGCTACCATGCTGCCGACGGCGGCGAAACTGGCGCCCATCATGATCGGCATGCGAATCCCCAACGGCCCAATGCCCAGCGACTGCACCACCGTGGCAATACCGGCAACCAATAGGTCGGCGTTGATCAAAAAGGCGATTTCTTCACGGGACAGACCAGCCGCCTGGCCGATGATCAACGGCACCGCAACAGCGCCGCCGTACATCAATAAGACGTGTTGCAAGCCCACCAGAATCATTTGCAGCAGGGGCAAAGGCTGTCGTGGCGGCGCGGTTGGAATCCGCGCGTGATTTGACTCGGACATGCAACACCTCGTTATTTTTATTTTGGGGAGTGGCGGGGTAGCGGAGCGCTAAGCGGCAAGCGTTCCAATCTGTAGCGCTCTTGCCGCTTGCAGCTTAAAGCCTAGTGCTCCTTCAGTTCGTCCTTGCTCCCTGATCGATCCACGCGCCGAGCAGATCGCGTTCTTTTTGGGTCATTTGCGTGATGTTGCCCAGCGGCATGACTTGCGAAATAACTGCCTGAGCTTGAATGCGCGGGGCCATTTGCTGGATTTGTTGTGCGGTGTCGAACATCACTCCGGCCGGTGCCGCGCTGAACAACGGGCTGGTGGGGTTGGCAGAGTGGCACACGGCACAGCGCTCTTTGATCACGCTGTGAACAGCGTTGAAATCGGGTCCAACTGCTTGGGTCGCGACGGGTGCTGCGGCGACGGCTGCAGCAGGATCGGCTCTATGGCCCCCCAACGCGGTTTCTGGTAGAGGTTGGTATTCGATTTTTGCCGGACCCGCCACGTCTGGGGCTTTCGATATCGGCGTCGGCCCCGTGACATAGGCCATGCAGATCATGCCCAGCGCCGCTACCGGTAAGGTCCAGGCAAATTTATGGCTGTTGTGACGGGTGTTGAAATAGTGACGCACTAACACCGCCATCACCGCGATACCGGCCAGGATCAACCAGTTGTACTGGCTGCCGTAGGTGCTCGGAAAGTGGTTGCTGATCATGATGAACAGCACGGGCAAGGTGAAATAGTTGTTGTGCCGCGAGCGCAGCAAGCCTTTGGCTGGCAGGGCAGGGTCCGGGGTGCGGTTCTCGGCGATGGCCGCGACCAATGCTCTTTGCACCGGCATGATGACGCGGAACACGTTACCGACCATGATCGTGCCGATGATGGCGCCGACGTGCAGATACGCACCGCGTCCGCTGAATATTTTGCTGAACCCGAACGCAGCAGCAATCAGCAGCACGAACAGCACTAGGCCGAGCAGGGCAGGGCGTTTGCCCAACGCAGAATCACACAGCGCCTCATAAATGAACCAACCGGCGATCAGCGAACTGATGCCGATAGCCACGCCTTCAATGCCCGTCAGGCCACTGCCGGGGGCCAGCAAATACAGGGTCGGGTTGGCGTAAAACACCACGCACAGCAACGCGATTCCGGACATCCAAGTGAAATACGCTTCCCATTTGAACCAGTGCAAGTTATCCGGCATGGTCGGGGGCGCGAGTTTGTATTTTTCCAGGTGGTAGATGCCGCCACCGTGAATCGCCCACAAGTCGCCTGCCAGCCCGTCACGCGGGTTAACCCGGTTCAGGTTGTTTTCCAGCCAGACAAAATAGAACGAGGCGCCGATCCAGGCCACGCCGGTAATCATATGAATCCAACGCACGCTTAGATTCAGCCATTCCATCAAATGTGCTTGCACGGTATCTACCTCTGAATCTTGCCGGCCACCACTACGGGTGTTCAGGCCTTTCTTATTGGTGGGCGAGGATCAATTTCTGACCCTCCTCGAAAAAATGCTCGTCGCAGTTATTGCCTGTTCCACTGCGATCAACCACCAGGAAGTCATCCCGCTTTTCGATCGTCAGCACCGGGTGGTGCCAAACGCCGCGATGGTAATTAATGCCCTGCCTGCCATTACTGACAAAGGCGCGGACCAACTCTGATGCAGGTGCATCGCCAACCGGCGCGACCACGATCAGAAAGGGGTGGCCGAGCAGCGGTATGAACGCTTGGCTGCCCAGCGGATGCCGTTCCAACATGCACACGGTCAACGGCATCGGCAGCGCTTCGGCGCGGAAGATACTGATGATCGCTTTATCCTCCGGCGTGGCGGTTTCGACGTCTGCCAGCCTGTGAAAACGCATGGTCGTGCCGTTGTTGATCATGAAGTGATCGCTGCCATCGGTTTCGATAACATCACCGAATGGGGCGAAAGCTTCTTTGGTCAGGGGCTCGATCACTAAGGTGCGCATGGTGGTTTTATCTCTGAATACGTTGTTGTTTGTTCAATTTATTCGCGGGGCTCGACGCTATTTCGCCACTTTACCCAGCACCCGCAACCGACTCACACCCCCATCCGGGAATACATTCAGGCGGATGTGGGTGATTGGGCCCAGGGCCTTGATCTGTTCGGCAAAGCTGTGTTCGGCGTGCATTTCCAGTTTCTGTGCCGGCAGCAGTTCACGCCAGAACAAGCTCTGGGTTTCGATCTGACTGTCGGTACCGCCTTTGACGAATGCGCCTTGAATCGAGCAGGTGTCCGGGTAATTACCCTTGAAGTGCAGGGTGTCGACAACCACTTGCTCAATCATCCCAGCATGGCCCAAGGCAATGATCACCCAATCGTTGCCCGGTGTCCGACGCCGTGCGGTCTCCCAGCCGTCGCCCATGTTCACGCCACGGCCAGGATTGAGAATGTTGCTCATGCGCCCGAAGTGTTCATCGGAGCAGGCCAGCGCCCGACCGCCGTTCAATGCTGCGGCGAGGTCGATCTGTTCGCTATCACCGACGGTTGACCAATCACGAAACGGCACGCCATACACCCGCAAACGCGCCACACCGCCGTCCGGGTAAATATTGAAACGCAAATGGCTGTACGCCTGATCATTGTTGATGGCGTGGTAGTGATGGCTGTCGCCTTTGAGCTCGACAGCGGGCAGCACTTCAGTCCATTGGGTTTTTTCGTCCGGCTCGCCGGAGGTCAAGAAGCAGGCTTCCAGTGAGGCCGATGGCGGATAATTGCCGGTGAAGAATGCGGTGTCGATGTCCACGCCTTTAATCGAGCCGGGCACACCCAAGCGAATGATCGCGGTGTCGTAACCTTCAAAGCGTTTGCGGCGTGACTCCCAGCCGTCCATCCATTTGCCGTTGTCATCAAACACGCCTTCTTTCCACACCGCAGGGGTGGGCTGGAACAAGCGGTTGGCGTCGGCGAACCAGTCATCGGTCACCGAGACAATGGTGGTGCCCAGACGGGCATCGGCCAGGTTGACGAACTTCTCGAACGGTGCGGCGTAAGCTTTCATTGATCTTGTCTGCCTTTTTTAGAATTGGCGTGGGATAGGCGCGGTCAGAGGGCTTGCAAGCGGAACATCGCGATCTTGTTGATCTCGGCCAAGGCGCAGGCGAACTCAGTCTCGACCGAGTGATGGATGCGCGTTTCGAAGGCGGCGAGGATCTGATGCCGGTCACTGCCTTTCACCGCCATGATGAAGGGAAACGCGAACGAGGCTTTGTAGGCGTCGTTCAGCTCGGTGAAGCGTTGGAACTCTTCGGCCGAGCATTGGTGGATACCGGCGCCAGCTTGCTCGTGGGTGCTGGCTTCGGTCAGTTGGCCTTGCACGGCGGCTTTGCCGGCAAGGTCCGGGTGAGCGTTGATCAGCGCCAGTTGCCGGGCGTGATCAGCACTTAACAGGATGTCGCTCATGCGGGCGTGCAGGGTTTCGATCTGGTCCAGATCGGCGTCGTGACCCAGGTCGTAGGCCATTTCCGCAACCCACGCTGAATGCTCGTAAACGTCAGCGAAGGCGGCGACGAATTCATCGCGGCTCAGGGTCGACGGTGTCAGGGTTTGGAAATGAGTCATTTCGCTGTCTGTCCTTTTTTACAGGCTGTCGCTTGATACGGATGTTCAGCGTGCCAATGGCGCGCGATGTCTACCCGGCGACTGAACCAAACCTGCTCGTGACCTTTGGCGTACTCGAGGAAGCGTTTCAGCGCGCCCAAGCGGGCCGGGCGCCCGATCAGGCGGCAGTGCAAACCGATCGAGAGCATCTTCGGTGCCTCGGCGCCTTCGGCATACAGCACATCGAAAGCGTCCTTGAGGTACTGAAAAAACTGCTCGCCGTTGTTAAAGCCCTGGGCCTGAGTAAAACGCATGTCGTTGGTGTCGAGGGTGTACGGAATTACCAGGTGCGGCTTGTCAGTGGGGTTGTTCGGTTCCCAGTAGGGCAGGTCATCGTCATAGGTGTCCGAGTCATACAAGAAGCCGCCTTCCTCCATGACCAACCGACGGGTGTTAGGACCGGTACGACCGGTGTACCAACCCAGCGGACGCTCGCCGCTGATCTCGGTGAGGATGCGGACCGCTTCAAGCATGTGTTCACGCTCTTGGGCTTGGTCCATGTACTGATAGTCGATCCAACGGTAGCCGTGGCTGCAAATCTCATGACCGGCTTCAACCATGGCGCGGATCACCTCCGGATGACGCTGCGCGGCCATGGCTACGGCAAAAACAGTCAGCGGAATATCGAACGCCTTGAACAGCTTGAGCACTCGCCAGACACCCGCGCGGCTGCCATATTCGTAGAGCGACTCCATGCTCAAGTTGCGCTCGCCCTGCAGCGGTTGCGCCGAGACCATTTCCGACAGGAAGGACTCGGATTCGCTATCGCCGTGCAAAATATTACGCTCGCCGCCTTCTTCGTAATTCAGTACGAACGACAAGGCGATGCGGGCATTCCCTGGCCAGTGGGGATGGGGTGGGTTATTGCCGTAACCGATCAGGTCGCGTGGATAATCAGCACTCACTGCGCTCTTCCTTCTGTACGTGTTGTCAGTGGCAGTGGTTGCCGGGTCAATCCGGGATGAGCCACCGCGATGGATCGATTGTATACAACTTATTGATCGTTTTGTAAGCCCGACTTTTCATCTTTTTCAGAATAATCTGTTTGCAAGAAACTTGCCTAATCGATCAGCTTCTAGTCCTGCGATGCTTGAACCGCTTGATTTAAGGCCAAAACGGCAGCTGTGTCGAAGTAGCAGGCGACTCAGGAAAAGGTGTGGTTTTTATTGTGTACAATTTTTATAAAAAATGTCTTAATTCCACATCGTCGCCCCGGTCAGCGCACTAGAACGGGGCGGTATTTATCCTTTAACAGACCGCGCAGGGCAGACAAACAATGGGACGACTGACGACGCATGTACTGGACGCCGCACACGGCTGCCCCGGCAGCTGCATCAAAATTGAACTGTACCGAGTCGAAGGTGATCGCCTGGAGTCAGTCGCCAAGGCCGTGACCAATAGCGACGGCCGCTGTGATGCGCCGTTGTTGGAAGGTGACGACTATCGCACTGGGGTTTATCAATTGCAGTTCCAGGCCGGTGATTATTACCGGGCTCGAGGTACGACGTTGCCCGATCAAGCCTTTCTCGACGTCGTGGTACTGCGGTTTGGCATCGACGCTACGCAAGATCATTACCATGTGCCGCTGTTAATTTCGCCTTACAGCTATTCGACCTATCGCGGTAGTTAACTGCCGCTGGTCAATCTGTTTCATTTCCTCTTGCCCGCCCACACTGCGGGCTTTTTTTGGTGCGAAAAACGGTCACTGGCTTCGAGTTATCGGGCGACGGCTAACAGATCTGCCTTCACCCGATGTCGTGTGCTGCTTACAGGAATACGAACTTGGCGATGAAAATCACACACAGCGCATACAGGCTGACGGAGATTTCCTTGTGCTTGCCGGTGCCGACCTTGAGCACCACGTAGGTGATAAAGCCAAGGGCAATGCCGTCTGCGACCGAGAACGTCAACGGCATCATGATCACGGTGACGATGGCTGGAATGCTGTCGGTGGCTTCGTCCCAGTTGATGTGTGCCATGCCACCCATCATAAGCATCGCGACGTAGATCAGCGCCCCAGCAGTGGCATAGGCGGGGATCATCCCGGCCAGCGGTGCAAAAAACATTGCCACGATAAACAGCACGCCAACGGTAACTGCGGTGAGCCCGGTACGTCCTCCTGCCGCAACACCTGCGGCGCTTTCGACATAGCTGGTAACGGGAGGCACGCCGACCAGGGCGCCAAATACGCTGGAGGCACTGTCAGCCTTCAGCGCTTTGGACAGGTTTTCAATTTTTCCGTCAGGCTTCACCAGTCCTGCGCGCTGAGCAACGCCCATCAAGGTGCCTGCGGTGTCGAACATGTGCACGAACAGAAACGCCAACACCACGCTGATCATGCTGACGTTGAACACGCCCTTGACGTCCATTGCCAGCCAAGTCGGGGCCAAGCTCGGCGGGGTAGAAAAAATGCCGTTGTATTGCACCAACCCCAAACCCCAGCCGGCGAGTGTCACCGCAATAATACTGATCAGAATCGCACCGAAAACGCGGTGGTAGCTCAGCACGGCAATCATCAGAAAACAGATCGCAGCCAATAACGGCCCAGGTTCACGCAGCGAGCCAAGCTTGATCAACGTGCTGGGGCTGGCGACCACGATACCGGCGGTTTTCAAGCCAATGATGCCAAGAAACAAACCAACTCCCGCGCCCATGGCGAAACGCAAACTGATCGGGATGCTATTGAGCAGCCATTCGCGAATGCGCGACAGGGTCAGAAACATGAAGATCAAGCCGGAAATAAACACAGCACCCAGCGCGGTTTGCCAGCTGTAGCCCATGGTGCCGACCACGGTGTAGGTAAAAAAGGCATTCAAGCCCATACCCGGCGCCAAACCTACGGGCCAGTTCGCGTACAACCCCATCAACAGGCAGCCTAGCGCGGCGGCGATACAGGTAGCGACGAACGCTGCCCCGTGGTCGATGCCGGCGTCGGCCATGATATTGGGGTTGACGAAGATGATGTACGCCATGGTGATGAACGTGGTCAGGCCCGCTAGCAGTTCGGTTCTGACGGTTGTGCCATGCACACTTAGCTTGAAGACACGTTCAAGCAAGCCTGTGCTTGGCGGCGTAAGATCCAGCGTTGTTGCTTCGGATTTTCGACTTTCCACAGCAGGGGTACTCCTCAAGACTTTTATTGTTTTTCCCACGCCAGTAATAGCGCAGTGAGGTGGTGCGTTTGAGTTGATGGTTTTTTTGACCATCAAGTCAGGAATTTGCACGAGGCCGATTATGCTTTTGTATACAAAAAAAGCAAATAATGTTTTTTACGCTGTTGGCTAAATATTTAGAACTGTATGCATAACGCTGTCGATATAGCTGTCGCTATTCAACGCCAATGCACTGTGTACAATGTCCCGGTACTTTTCTGTGACTTGCCCTCGAGAACCCATGAACGAACAGTTGCAGCCCCTCAAAAAGCATCCGCGTACCCTCAAGACTGGCCGCACCGGAACCCAGGACGATATCGTTTATGCGCATATCTTTGAGGCTATTTTGGAGCAACGTCTGGCACCCGGTACGAAACTGAGTGAGGAAGCGCTGGGGGAAATTTTCGGTGTCAGCCGCACGATTATTCGTCGTGCGCTATCACGTTTGGCCCACGAAGGGGTCGTGCTGCTACGGCCAAACCGTGGCGCGGTAGTGGCCAGCCCGAGTGTGGAAGAAGCGCGTCAGGTGTTCTTTGCGCGGCGCATGGTGGAGAAGGCGATTACTGAACTGGCCGTCGAGCATGCAACGCCTGAGCAACTCGCCGAACTGCGACAGATGGTCAGCGACGAGCGCGACAGTTTTTCCCGCGGGGATCGCGGCGCGGGGATTCGTTTATCGGGGGAGTTTCACTTGAAATTGGCCGTAGCGGCGAAGAATGCGCCGCTGATCAGCTTCCAGCGCAGCCTGGTGTCGCAGACTTCATTGATCATCGCGCAGTACGAAAGCGGCAATCGCTCACACTGCTCTTACGATGAACACAACCAGTTGATCGATGCCATAGAAGCGCGCGACGCGGCATTAGCGGTGAACCTGATGATGCATCACATGGACCACATCGACAGCAAGCTCAACCTCGACGAAGACAGCGCCTCCGACGACCTGCACGCAGTGTTCTCGCACTTGATGCTGACCAAGAAAAAACCGGGTAGGAATCAGGCGGTTTAAGTCAGGAGTCCCTGTAGGAGCCAACACGTTGGCTCCTACAGATCCGCGCTGTATCAGGAGTTAGCTGAGGAATCGACCGGTTGAAATCCTGTGGGACCGAATTTATTCGGGAAGACCACGCCGCGGTCCTTCAGAAAAATCCGCGTCGGTGACTAGTCGCGCTTGTGCACTCGCTGCCCGGCCGAGTAGGTCTCCAGCACCGTCCGGTCATCACCCAGGGTGGTCAGCACGAACAACTTCTCCTCGATATCCTTCGCCTGTTTCAAGCGGTAGGCGAGGAGCGGCGTAGCGGTGTAATCAAGCACCACGAAGTCTGCTTCGGTTCCCGGATACAACGTGCCGATCTTGTCTTCAAGACGCAACGCCCGTGCGCCGCCCAACGTCGCCAGGTACAGCGATTTGAACGGGCTCAGTTTGGCGCCCTGAAGCTGCATCACCTTGTACGCTTCGTTCAGCGTGTGCAGCAGCGAGAAGCTCGTTCCCGCGCCGACATCGGTGCCCAAACCAATGTTCAGTTTGTGCTTCTCCGCCATGGGCAAATCAAACAAACCGCTGCCGAGGAACAGGTTAGACGTCGGGCAGAACGCCACCGCCGAACCGGTTTCCGCCAGCCTTGCGCATTCGTCGTCGCACAAGTGCACGCCGTGGGCAAATACCGAGCGTTCACCGAGCAATTTGAAGTGGTCGTACACATCCAGATAATTGCTGCGTTCCGGGAACAACGCCTTCACCCACTCAACTTCTTGCAGGTTCTCGCTGATGTGCGTTTGCATATACACGTCTGGGTATTCGTCGAGCAGTTGCCCGGCCAGCGCCAATTGTGCCGGGGTGCTGGTGGGCGCGAAGCGCGGCGTTACGGCGTAGTGCAAACGACCCTTGCCGTGCCAGCGTTCGATCAACGCTTTGCTGTCGACGTAGCTGGACTCTGCGGTATCGGTCAGGTAATCCGGGGCATTGCGGTCCATCATCACCTTGCCGGCGATCATCCTCAAGTTGAGCCTCTCTGCCGCGCTGAAAAAAGCCTCCACCGAGGCCTTGTGCACACTGCCGAATACCAGCGCGGTGGTGGTGCCGTTGCGCAGCAATTCCTTGATGAAAATCTCTGATACTTCGGCCGAATGCGCCGCGTCGGCAAACTGCTTTTCGCAGGGGAAAACGTAGGTGTTCAGCCAGTCCAGCAACTGCTCGCCATAGGACCCGACCATCCCGGTCTGCGGCAAATGGATGTGGGTATCGATGAACCCGGGGGTGATCAACGCGTCCGGGTATTGCGTGACCTCGACATCACTGCCGAGCGTGCCAAGTAAATCTGCAGCGTGCCCAAGGGCGACTATGTTGCCGTCCTCGACCACCAGTAAGCCGTCGGAAAAATACTCATAGGAGGCCTCGATCACAACTTCCGCCGGATCAGCGATGCTGTGCAGAATCGCGGCGCGGTAGGCTTTTTTGATGGTGCTTGCATGGGTACTGACAGACACGGACTTCATAACACTCTCATTTATTGTTGTGCTTGGCTGCGGCGGGAGACCGGCAGCAAGTGGGCAATCGGCACGGCGTCGGCGCTGTGCTGGCCGAAATTAGCGTTGTAGGTGGCGATTACTTCAGCGGCGATGGACACGGCAATTTCGATCGGCAATTTGCCTTTGACTTCGGCCAAGCCCATTGGGCAACGAATGCGTTGCAACAGCGCGGTATCGAAACCGCGTTCACGCAAGCGATGCTCGAACTTGATGCGTTTGGTTTTTGAGCCGATCAAGCCGAAATAGGTGAAGTCGTTGCGCTTTAGGATCGCCGCCGTCAGTTCCAGATCCAGCTGATGATTGTGGGTCATGACGATGCAATAACTGCCCTTGGGCAACTGCTCGACTTCATCCACAGGCTCTTCGTTAACGATGCGTGACACACCTTCGGGAATCTGCGCAGGGAACTCATTTTCCCGGGAATCAATCCAACGTATCCGGCACGGCAGGCTCGCCAACAGCGGCACCAACGCGCGCCCCACATGGCCTGCACCAAACACTGCGATCTGCGCTTGTGGATGGCCCATGGGCTCAAACAGCAACACATTTACCCCACCGCAACACTGGCCCAGACTTGCACCGAGGCTGAAGCGTTCCAGGCGGGTGTGTTGACTGCCGCTGGCGAGCATCTCACGGGCTATTTCCATCGCCTTGTATTCCAGATGCCCGCCACCGATGGTTTCGAAGATCCGCTCGGCACTGACCACCATCTTCGAGCCAGCATTGCGCGGCGTCGAACCGCGCTCATCGATGATGGTCACCAACACACAGGGCTCGCCTTGATTTTGCAAATCGGCGAGGGCACTGATCCAGTTATCCATGTTTCTCTCCTGATCGTCTTTCAACGCCGCCAAACAACCATCTGCGGCGACACAATCGTCTGTAGGAACCAACTTGTTGCGAAGGTTCTGAGCGGTATGTCTGAACCGCCTCGCCAACACGTCCGCTCCTACAGGCAGGTTGGACTCAGATTAATTCGTGCGCGACATCCAATGCTTCCTGAACCGATGCATTCAATTTTCTCATCTGCTCACAGCCCCACAGCACCCGCTCCGGGGTCGCGGGCGCATCAATCTTTGGCTGATGCCGATAATCGGCGACGCTGGCCACGGCGTCTTTGATTGCGCACCAGGCGGCGATGCCGAGCATGAATGGCGGTTCGCCCACGGCCTTGGAGTGGAACACCGTGTCTTCCGGGTTTTTGCGGTTTTCCACCAGCTTCACCCGCAGGTCCAGCGGCATGTCGCTGACCGCCGGGACCTTGTAGCTGGCCGGACTGTTGGTCATCAGTTTGCCCTTGGCGTTCCACACCAACTCTTCCATGGTCAACCAGCCCATGCCTTGAATGAACCCGCCCTCTACCTGACCCATGTCGATGGCCGGGTTCAACGAGGCGCCCACGTCATGGAGGATGTCGGTGCGGAGCATTTTGTATTCGCCGGTCAAGGTATCGATGATCACCTCACAACAGGCCGCGCCGTAGGCAAAGTAATAGAACGGATGGCCACGGGCCTGGGTGCGGTCGTAGTAGATCTTCGGTGTCTTGTAATAACCGGTACTCGATAGCGAGACCTGACCGACCCATGCCTGCATCGCCAAGGATTCGAACGACAACACAAACTCGCCGGCCCGCACATGACCGTTGCGAAACTCCACCTGGTCTTCAGCGACTTTGTACTGTTTCGCGGCAAATTCGACCAAGCGCTGCTTGAGAATTTCGGCCGCGTTTTGCGCCGCCTTGCCGTTCAAGTCCGCACCGCTGGATGCGGCCGTCGGTGAAGTATTCGGCACCTTGTCGGTGTTGGTTGCGGTGATCTGAATTCGGTCGATGTCCACCTGAAACACCTCGGCCACCACTTGCGCGACCTTGATGTTCAAACCCTGGCCCATCTCCGTGCCGCCGTGGTTCAGGTGAATGCTGCCGTCGGTGTAGATATGGATCAACGCACCGGCCTGATTGAGGAAGCTGGCGGTGAAGGAAATACCGAACTTCACCGGGGTCAGCGCCAGGCCTTTTTTCAATACCGGACTGCTGGCGTTATAGGTGCGAATCGACTCGCGGCGCTCGGCGTACTGGCAGCTTTCTTCTAGCTCGGCGGTCATCTCTTCGAGCATGTTGTGCTCGACGGTTTGGTAGTAGTGGGTGACGTTACGCTCGGTCTTGCCGTAGTAGTTAACCTTGCGCACCTCCAACGGGTCTTTGCCGAGGTGACGGGCGATGTTGTCCATGACTTCTTCGATAGCGACCATGCCTTGTGGCCCGCCGAAACCGCGATACGCGGTATTCGACGCCGTGTTGGTCTTGCAGCGATGACCATTGATGGTGGCATCGCCCAGGTAATACGAGTTGTCAGCATGGAACATCGCCCGGTCGACGATGGAGTTGGACAAGTCCGGCGAGCAGCCGCAGTTGCCGGCCAGCTCCAAACGAATCCCGTGCAGGCGTCCGCTGTTATCGAAGCCAACGTCGTACTCGATGTAGAACGGGTGGCGCTTACCGGTCATCAGCATGTCTTCGACCCGTGGCAGGCGCATTTTGGTCGGTTGTCCGGTCAACATTGCCACCACCGCGCACAAGCACGCCGGGCTGGCTGCCTGAGTTTCCTTGCCGCCGAACCCGCCGCCCATGCGGCGCATGTCCACCACGATCTTGTTCATGGAGACACCGAGCACTTCGGCCACCAGTTTTTGCACTTCGGTGGGGTTTTGCGTCGAGCAGTAAACGATCATGCCGCCGTCTTCAGTGGGCATCACCGACGAGATCTGGGTTTCCAGGTAAAAGTGTTCCTGGCCGCCGATGTGCAAACTGCCCTGCAAGCGGTGTTCGGCGCTGTCCAACGCGCTGACAGAATCACCGCGTTTGTGGGTGTGGCTGTCGAGGACGAAGTGCTTATTGCGGAACGCTTCAACCACGTCCAACACCGGCACCAGGTCTTCGTATTCGATGATCGCGGCCATGGCCGCTTTGCGTGCGGTTTCCAGATCACGGGCGGCGACAGCCATCACCGGCTGGCCCACAAACTCAACGGTATCGATGGCCAGCAACGGGTCGCCGGGCAGCAGTGGACCAATGTCCTTGAGGCCGGGAATGTCTTCGTGGGTGATCGCTATACGTACGCCCTCGAAGGCGTAGCACGGCGCGGTGTCGATGCTGATGATCCGCGCATGGGCACGGTCAGACATCCGCGCATACACGTGCAGTTGGTTGGGGAATTCCAGGCGGTCGTCGATGTACACCGCTTCCCCCGACACATGCTTGTCGGCGCTGTCGTGCTTGACGCTGCGGCCGACGCCGGTCTTCAGGTCTTGCTGAAACAGCGCGATCATTTCGGTCTGGGTTTTTTCCGGGGCGTGATTAGACATAAGAAGTCACCCGCGTTTCGATATGAGGCGATTGCAGCTCGATGAAGTACTTACGCAGCAGGTTTTGCGCGCTGAGCAGGCGGTATTCCTTGCTGGCGCGGAAGTCTGAGAGCGGGGTGAAATCATCCGCCAATGCCACGCAAGCGCGCTCCACAGTGGCCGACGTCCACGGCGCACCGATCAGCGCCTGTTCGCAGGCCGCTGCACGTTTCGGAATCGCGGCCATGCCGCCGAAGGCGACGCGTGCTTCAACGATAGCGCCGTTTTCCACCTGCAAGCGGAAGGCGGCACAGACGGCGGAGATATCGTCGTCCAAGCGCTTGGATACTTTGTACGCGCGAAATACCTGCCGGGCGTTGGCCTTGGGCACGATGATTTTCTCGATGAATTCGCTGTCCTGCCGCGCCGTGACCCGGTAATCGATGAAGTAATCTTCCAGCGCCAGGGTTCGACGGGTCTGGCCTTTGCACAGGACAAGTTGGGCGCCGAGGGCGATCAGCAGTGGGGGCGAATCACCAATCGGTGAAGCGTTGCCGATGTTGCCGCCGAGGGTGCCTTGATTGCGGATTTGCAGCGACGCGAAGCGCTGCAACAGCTCGCCGAAGTCCGGGTATTGAGCACTGAGTGCGACGTAACAGTCGGTGAGCGAGGTCGCGGCGCCGATTTCCAGGCGGTCGTCGAAATGTTCAATGCGTTTCATGGCTTCGATGTTGCCGACATAGATCATCACCGGCAGCGTGCGATGGAACTGCGTCACCTCCAGCGCCAGATCGGTGCCGCCCGCCAGCAAACGCGCTTGTGGGTATGAGTCATACAGTTCGGCCAAGTCGCTGACGGTCAGCGGCACCAGGCAACGTTTGTCGCCGCTGTTGAGTTCAGCGGTTTCCTTCGGCGCGATGGCGCGCAGGCGGGCAATGGTCGCGGCCTCGCGCTGATCGAATTGATCAGGTTGGCGTTGATCGCCGCACGCTTGCTCGGCGGCGGCCAGAATCGGGCGATAACCGGTGCAGCGGCACAAATTACCGGCCAGTGCTTCGTGGGCTTGATGACCGTTGGCTTCAGTGCTGTTCTTTTGCAGCGCGAACAGCGACATGACAAACCCTGGTGTGCAGAAGCCGCATTGCGAGCCATGACAATCGACCATGGCTTTTTGCACACTGTGCAGTTGACCTTGATGCTTTAGGTCTTCAACGGTGATCAGTTGTTTACCGTGCAACGAGGCGACGAACGTCAGGCATGAGTTGAGGCTGCGATAACGCAGATGTTCTTGGCCGTCGTCGAGATTCAATTCGCCGATCACCACCGTGCAGGCGCCACAGTCGCCACTGGCGCAGCCTTCTTTGGTGCCGGGTTTACCCAAGTGCTCACGTAAATAATTGAGCACCGTCAAATTCGGGTCCAGGACGTGCTCAGTTCGCAGTTCCTGATTAAGTAAGAATTGGATCACGGAGGCCTCTCTGCACTATTTTTATAATCGAACACAGGGGGTGAATTTATCAGCTCTGACTTTATGGTCAATAAATTTCTGACCTATAAGTCAAGAAAACCCGAATTTTCCCTATTTGCCGATTAACGGTGTGCCACGCCAGCGGTTAGCTTTTTGACTGCTGTTTAAATAATTGCTTATTTCGTGCCAGATTCAAGTCTTATGGCCGTGCGCCATGCGATACACTGCGCGGCTCGTAGGATTGAGCTGAAGTTGAAGGAAGATCATGACGTTCAAGGCGCCGGACAGCCTCGCCGAGCAAATCGCTCGCCACCTTGCAGAGAGAATCATCCGTGGCGAATTGAAGCCAGGGGAACGCATTCAAGAGCAAAAGGTAACGACCTCACTCAGTGTGAGTCGTGGTTCGGTGCGTGAAGCGCTGCTGATTCTTGAACGCCGCCATTTGATTGTTATCCTGCCGCGCCGTGGTGCCCAGGTGACGGAGATCACCGCACACAATGTTCAAAGCCTCTGCACGCTGATGAGTGAGCTGTACATTCTGCTTGCTCTTGCTGTGGCTGATCGCTGGGAGGCGCCGATTGATCTTGCGCCATTCGTACAGATTCAACAGCGCCTCAAAAACAGCCTTGAACGCCAAGATGTGAAGGCCTTCGTCGAAGACAGCTTTAACGTCATGCGCGCGGCGTATCCATTCGCCGACAACCCATACCTGCAAGAGACTGTTGAAAATCTGCAACCGTCCATGAGCCGTAACTATTACTTGGCACTGGATCAGCGTAAGGCAGAAATGGGGGAATCCTTCAAGCACTTCGGCCAACTGCTCGATGCGGTGGTGGCGCGCGACGTTGTGCGAATTCGCGAAGTACTGGGCAGCTATGGTGAGCGCAGCTGCAAGTTGATTCTGTCCGCACTGGCAGTTGACTGACCTATGCGTCTCAAGTGCATCAAACTGGCCGGGTTCAAATCGTTCGTCGATCCGACCACGGTTAATTTTCCGAGCAATATGGCGGCGGTGGTCGGTCCCAACGGCTGCGGCAAATCCAATATTATTGATGCCGTGCGCTGGGTGATGGGCGAAAGCTCGGCGAAAAATCTACGCGGCGAGTCGATGACCGATGTCATCTTCAATGGCTCCACCACTCGTAAACCGGTGAGTCAGGCCAGCATCGAGTTGGTGTTCGATAACTCAGACGGCACCTTGGTCGGCGAATACGCCAGCTACGCGGAAATCTCCATTCGGCGCAAAGTCACCCGCGACAGCCAGACCAGCTATTACCTCAACGGTACCAAGTGCCGTCGGCGGGACATCACGGACATCTTCCTCGGCACCGGCCTTGGTCCGCGCAGTTACTCGATCATCGAGCAGGGGATGATCTCCAAGCTGATTGAGTCCAAGCCTGAGGATCTGCGCAACTTCATTGAAGAAGCCGCAGGTATTTCCAAGTACAAAGAACGTCGGCGCGAGACTGAAAACCGCATTCGCCGTACCCACGAAAATCTTGCCCGCCTGACCGACTTGCGCGACGAACTGGAGCGCCAGCTCGATCGACTCCAGCGTCAGGCTCAGGCTGCCGAGAAATACCAGGAATACAAAGGTGAGGAGCGTCAGCTCAAAGCGCAACTGTCGGCCTTGCGCTGGCAGGCGTTGAATGAGCAGGTCGGCCAGCGCGAAGCGGTAATCGGCACCCAGGAAATCGGTTTCGAAGCCTTGGTCGCCGAGCAGCGTAATGCGGATGCCGGCATCGAACGCTTACGCGACGGGCACCACGATCTGTCAGAACGCTTCAATGTGGTGCAAGGACGTTTTTACTCGGTGGGCGGTGATATTGCCCGCATCGAGCAGAGCATCCAGCATGGCCAACAACGCCTGCGCCAACTGCAAGAAGATTTGCGCGAATCCGAGCGCTCGCGCCTAGAGACCGAATCGCATTTAGGCCACGACCGCACGTTGCTCTTGACCCTCGGCGAAGAGCTGGAAATGCTCGAGCCGGAACAGGAAATCACCAGCGCAGCTGCTGAAGAATCCGCTGTGGCACTGGAAGAGTCCGAAGCCACCATGCACGGCTGGCAGGAGAAGTGGGACGCCTTCAACCTGGAGTCCGCCGAGCCGCGGCGTCAGGCCGAAGTGCAGCAGTCGCGCATCCAGCAGTTGGACACCAGCATGGAACGCTTGGGCGAACGGCAACGGCGACTGACCGAAGAGCGTCAATTGCTGGCAGCCGACCCGGAAGACGCAGCGATCTTGCAGCTCAGCGAAGACCTTGCCACCCGGGAAATGACCCTCGAAGAACTGCACGCCAGCGAAGAGCAACTGGTCGAACGCCTGGAGCACCTTCGCAGCGAACTGCATCGCGCCAACCAAGCGCAACAACAGGCCCAAGGTGAGCTGCAGCGTCTGAACGGGCGGCTGGCTTCCCTGGAGGCGTTGCAACAGGCGGCCCTCGATCCGGGCACCGGCACGGCTGAATGGCTGCGTGACCAGCACCTTTCTGAGCGGCCGCGTCTGGCAGAAGGTTTGCGCGTTGAACCCGGATGGGAGCTGGCGGTAGAGACCGTGCTCGGTGCCGACCTGCAAGCGGTGCTGGTGGACGGTTTTGCCGGACTGGATTTAGCCGGTTTTGAGCAAGGCGACCTGCGCCTGATCAGCCCTTCAATAGACGTTGCGCGTATTCCTGGCAGCCTGTTGGACAAGGTCGAAACATCCGTTGATTTGTCCGCTTGGCTGGGCGATGTGCAGCCGGTGGAACAGCTTGAGGATGCACTGGCTTTGCGAGCGCAGCTCGGAGCAGGGCAGAGCTTGATCAGTCGCGACGGCTATTGGGTCGGGCGGCATTTCCTGCGCGTACGCCGGGCGAGTGAAGCGCAAAGCGGTGTGCTGGCCCGTGGTCAGGAATTGATTCGGCTGGGCCTTGAACGCGATGAGCGTGAAGCCAACTTGGCCGCCCTCGAAGAACAGCTCCTCACACAGCGCGAACAGCAAGTTCAGCAAGAGGACGCCCGCGAACAGTTGCGTCGTCGACTCCAGGACGAAACGCGCCAGCAAAGCGAACTCAAGGCTCAACTGTCGGCGAGCAAGGCCAAGGTCGAGCAATTGACCCTGCGCCGTACCCGCCTTGATGAAGAACTGACTGAGCTGGGGGAGCAGCGCGCCATTGAACACGAGCAGTTGGGCGAGTCGCGCCTGCATTTGCAGGATGCGCTGGACAGCATGGCCCTGGACACCGAACAACGTGAATTGCTGCTGGCCCAGCGCGACAGCCTGCGCGAGCGCCTTGATCGGGTGCGTCAGGATGCCCGGCAGCATAAAGACCATGCGCACCAACTGGCGGTGCGTCTTGGCTCGCTTAAAGCGCAGCACGACTCCACTCGGCAGGCCCTTGAACGTCTGGAGTTGCAGTCCGAGCGCCTCACCGAGAAACGCGAACAACTGAACCTCAATCTGGAGGAGGGCGAAGCACCGCTTGAAGAGCTGCGCCTCAAGCTCGAAGAGCTGCTGGAAAAACGCATGGCGGTGGACGACGAAATGCGTCTGGCCAAGCTGGCGCTGGAAGACGCCGACCGCGAGCTGCGTGATGTCGAAAAACGTCGTAGTCAAGCCGAACAGCAATCGCAACTCGTGCGCGGCCAGCTTGAACAGCAGCGCATGGAATGGCAGGCACTCACCGTGCGGCGCAACACCTTGCAGGACCAGTTGCTGGAAGACGGCTATGACCTGCACGGCGTCCTTGCGACACTGACCCGTGACACCAATGAAAAGTCCGCCGAAGACGAACTGGAGCGCATCGCCGGACGTATTCAACGCTTGGGTGCGATCAACCTGGCGGCTATTGACGAGTACCAGCAGCAATCCGAGCGCAAGCGTTATCTGGATGCCCAAAATGCCGATTTGGCGGAGGCCCTGGACACCCTTGAAAACGTGATTCGCAAAATCGACAAAGAAACGCGTAACCGATTCAAAGAGACCTTCGATCAGATAAATAACGGATTGCAGGCCCTTTTCCCAAAAGTTTTCGGTGGCGGCAGCGCTTATTTGGAACTGACGGGCGAAGATCTACTCGATACAGGTGTGACAATTATGGCGCGTCCACCCGGCAAGAAAAACAGCACCATTCATTTGCTCTCTGGTGGTGAGAAAGCCCTGACCGCCTTGGCACTGGTATTTGCCATCTTCAAACTGAACCCGGCACCGTTCTGCATGCTCGACGAAGTTGACGCGCCGCTCGATGACGCTAACGTTGGACGGTACGCGCGTCTCGTGAAAGAAATGTCCGAAACAGTGCAATTCATCTACATCACCCACAATAAAATTGCCATGGAAATGGCGGATCAATTGATGGGCGTGACTATGCACGAGCCAGGGTGTTCGCGGTTAGTGGCGGTAGACGTGGAGGAGGCGATGGCTTTGGTTGAAGGCTAGCGTTTTAGGCTGAAGCGATCATATGAGTGGCTATTTGACAGCTAGCGGCGTGCTTGATATCCGTTACAGTGGCCAAGTGGCTGAAACAGACGGTGTAAAGTTATCTTTGGTCGTGCTAGCTTAGTCAACACTTTTCTATTCGCGTGGGTAAAACGCCTGTCAGAACATAGAGTTGGCGCCACGTTTTAAAGGGGTTTCGGCCCTTATTTTCAGCATTTTTATTAGAGGCAAGGGATTACATGGAAATCGGTCTGCGCGAGTGGCTGATCGTCATCGGCATTATTGTCATTGCCGGTATACTTTTTGATGGCTGGCGCCGTATGCGCGGCGGCAAAGGAAAACTGAAATTCAGGCTCGATCGAAGTTTCTCAAACGCCGCAGACGACGACGAAACCTCATCGGCTGAGGTGCTGGGTCCGCCGCGTGTGCTGGACCAGAAAGAACCCAAATTGGACGAGCATGATTTGCCGTCGGTGAGCATGGCGCCGCGTGATGCCAAGCGTAAACGCAAAGACGAACCGCATCAGGGCGACCTCAATCTGAACCTCGACCTCGACGGGCCAAGCCTGTTCACCGGTCGCGATGAAGATTTTCCTGACGATAAGGCCGGACGTCGCTCGGAAGAACCAGCGCGCCGCACTGAAGACTTGCCGGCGGTCGAAGAAGTGTTGGTGATCAGCGTGATTTGTCGTGATGAGAGCGGCTTTAAGGGCCCTGCGTTACTGCAGAATATTTTGGAAAGCGGTTTGCGGTTTGGTGAAATGGACATTTTTCACCGCCACGAAAGCATGGCGGGTAACGGCGAAGTACTGTTCTCCATGGCGAACGCAGTCAAACCGGGCGTGTTCGATCTCGATGACATTGATCACTTCAGCACTCGTGCGGTGAGCTTCTTTCTCGGGTTGCCGGGTCCGCGTCATCCGAAACAAGCGTTCGACGTCATGGTGGCTGCGGCCCGTAAATTGGCCCACGAACTGAACGGTGAGTTGAAAGATGACCAGCGTAGCGTCATGACTGCGCAAACCATCGAGCACTACCGCCAACGCATCGTCGAGTTCGAACGTCGTGCATTGACGCATCGTCGTTGATCGCACAGGCACTGCGCGTCTGATCGCGGACAAGCCCGCTCTTACGGGATTTTGCATTACTGTGTAGGCGTAGGCCTGATCGTGATGGGGCCGCAAGGCCCGCTAAGCCGAACCAATATTGAGCAGCTTCGGCTGCTCTTTTGCTTTTTGAGAGAACACCGTATGAACGCCGCTGAAACCCGCATCCTCGAACTGCGTGCCGAGCTGGATCAGCACAACTACCGTTACCACGTGCTTGATCAGCCGAGCATCCCGGACGTTGAATACGACCGCCTGTTTCATGAACTCAAGGCGCTGGAAGCCGAAAATCCGCATTTGGTCACTCCCGACTCACCGACTCAGCGGGTCGGCAGCGCGGCGCTGTCGGCTTTTACTCAGGTGCGCCACGAAGTTCCTATGCTCAGCCTTGGCAATGCATTCGAAGAAAACGACATGCGCGAGTTCGACCGCCGTGTGACCGAGGGGTTGGATTTACCAGCGGGCGATCTGTTCGGCGAAGGCGCGCAAGTGCAATACAGCTGCGAACCGAAACTCGACGGCCTTGCCGTCAGTTTGTTGTATCGCGATGGCGCGTTGGTACGCGGCGCAACCCGTGGCGACGGCGCCACCGGCGAAGACATCAGTGTCAACGTGCGCACCGTGCGCAACATCCCGCTCAAACTCCATGGCAGCGGCTGGCCAGCAACGCTGGAGGTTCGCGGTGAAGTGTTCATGTCCAAAGCCGGCTTCGAACGGCTCAATGCCAGCCAATTGGAAATCGGTGGCAAGACTTTCGCCAACCCGCGTAACGCAGCTGCGGGCAGCTTGCGTCAGTTGGATTCGAAGATTACCGCTAACCGGCCCTTGGAATTCTGCTGCTACGGCCTGGGCCAGGTCTCTGACGTGTTTGCCGACACCCATATTGGGAACTTGGAAAAGCTCAAGCAGTGGGGTGTGCCAGTCAGTCGTGAATTGAAGCTCGCCAACGGCATTGGTGAATGCCTGGATTACTATCACGACATCGGCGAGCGACGTCTTTCGTTGCCCTATGAAATTGATGGCGTGGTGTTCAAAGTCAATGATTTAGCGTCCCAGCGCGAGCTGGGTTTTCGTGCCCGTGAACCGCGTTGGGCCATCGCCCATAAATTCCCGGCGATGGAAGAGCTGACCGAATTGCTCGACGTTGAATTCCAGGTCGGGCGCACCGGTGCCGTCACCCCAGTTGCGCGCTTGAAACCGGTAAAAGTTGCCGGTGTCACCGTTGCCAACGCTACGCTGCACAACATGGACGAAGTGGCGCGTTTGGGCTTGATGATTGGCGACACCGTTATCATCCGTCGCGCCGGTGACGTGATCCCGCAAGTGGTGCAAGTAGTTCTCGAACGCCGCCCGGACAATGCTCGCCCGGTGCAGATTCCGGAAAAGTGCCCGGTGTGCGGTTCCCATGTCGAGCGCACGCAACTGGTCAAGCGTAGCAAAGGCAAAGAAACCATCAGCGAAGGCGCGGTCTACCGCTGCGTCGGTCGACTGGCCTGCGGCGCGCAACTCAAACAAGCCATCATCCACTACGTCTCACGGCGCGCCATGGACATCGAAGGTCTGGGTGACAAGAGCGTCGAACAACTGGTCGACGAAGGGCTGGTGGCTTCTCCGGCAGACCTTTACACGCTGGCCTTCGAACAAGTCGTCGACCTGGAGGGCTTTGCCGAAGTCTCCAGTAACAAGCTGCTTAAGGCGATCCTCGACAGCAAGCGCCCGACCCTGGCGCGCTTCATCTACGCACTGGGCATCCCCGATGTCGGCGAAGAGACGGCCAAAGTGTTGGCGCGTTCGCTGGCTACACTGGAGCGGGTCAAACAAGCGCAGCCGGAAGTCCTCACCTACCTGCCGGATGTCGGGTTGGAAGTGGCTCACGAAATCCATAGCTTCTTTACCGACGCGCACAACATCACGGTCATTGAGCAACTGCTCGAGCGCGGGTTGGAGATTCAAGAACAGGGTGAGTTGGGCGCGGAGTTCGCAGCCAGCACCACCTTGGGCGGGATGATCGACAAGCTGCACATCCCGGCCATCGGCCCCGGCGCCGCGCAGAAATTGGCCGACAAATTTGGCACCTTGCAGGGCATTCTCGACGCTGACTGGCTGGACATGCGTCAGGCGTTGGCCGAGAAGCAAGCGAAAGCCGTACGTGATTTTTTCGATATCAAAACCAATGCCGAGCGTGCGCTGGAAATAGAGGCGCAGTTGAAAGCGTTCGGCATGCATTGGCACAGCGAGAAAAAGGTCGTCGAAGGTTTGCCGCTGGCGGGTCAGACCTGGGTATTGACCGGCTCGCTGGAATTGATGAGCCGCGACATCGCCAAGGAAAAACTCGAAAGCCTCGGTGCCAAGGTGTCCGGCTCGGTTTCGGCAAAAACCCAGTGCGTGGTTGCAGGTCCGGGTGCCGGCTCAAAGCTGACCAAGGCCAGCGAGCTGGGCCTTAAAGTGCTGGATGAAGAGGCGTTTGTGGTGTTCTTGAACACCCACGGTATCGACGTGAATTGATCAGCGTTTGCGGCCCACGGTAGGTGCCGTAGGCCTCACCCGTGCGCTTGATCAAATACAAGGAACCCCCGCAGCGACACGTGATCTAGTGCTGGCACCCACAAGGAGATCGTCATGTTCCGCTTTTTCGAACAACTCAGCTCACGTATCTGCGCGCCATTTGTGAGCGAGACCAAGCGCAACAGCAAGGTTTGGCAGTGTCACTGCGGGCAGCCGATCTTCTTTGCCAATACTCAGTGCCTGGCCTGCTCGGCCTGCTTGGGCTATGTGCCAGAGCAGGGCAGGTTGGTAACGTTGGAGGGCGGGCCGCAGCCCAACAATTGGCGCCTGACCGATGAGCCCCAAGCAGGGCTTTATCGGCGCTGTGCCAACGTCGACACGCCCGCAGCCTGTAATTGGCTGTTCCCCGACAGTGAACCGGGCGAATTCTGCATTGCCTGCAGCCTTAACCGGACTATCCCCGATCTCTCGATCCCGGAAAACGCCGGGCGCTGGTGCAAAGTCGAAACCGCCAAGCGGCGCTTGGTCGCGCAGTTGATATCGTTGGGTTTGAAAGTGATTTCGAAATCCCAAGACGAAGACACCGGCTTGGCGTTTGATTTCGTCGGCGTCGACCTTGAAGGCAAACTGCCCACCACCGGCCATGCCAACGGCCTGATCACCCTTAACATCGAAGAAGCAGACGACGCCCACCGCGAAGCCATGCGCGTCCAGCTGCATGAACCGTATCGCACCTTGCTTGGGCATTTTCGGCATGAAGTCGGCCACTATTATTGGGACCGGCTAATCGCTGACACCCACTGGCAGGATAATTTTCGCAACCTGTTCGGCGATGAACGCGCCAGTTATGCAGACGCCCTCGAACATCATTACCAGAATGGTGCCCCCGCCGATTGGCAACAACACTATGTCAGCGCCTACGCGACCATGCACCCCTGGGAAGACTGGGCAGAAACATGGGCGCATTACCTGCACATGATGGATTCGGTCGACACCGCGCTCGGCTTCGGCATGAGCGCCCGGGACATGGACTTCGATTATCAGCCGTTCACACTGGAAACCCTTTACGACCCCCTGCACCCCGGTGGTCCGGCGTTCCTGTCATTCCTCAACGCCTGGATCGAACTTGCCGGCATGCTCAACGAACTGTCCCGCAGCATGGGTCAACCGGATTTCTATCCGTTCGTCCTGTCCCCTGCGGTGATCACCAAGCTGCATTTCATTCACCTGGTTATTCAACAGGCTGGCGGCAAGGCGGATGAGGCGCTGCAAACGAAGTAGTTTTAGTAGCGGGCCAAACCGAAACCCTAAAGCTTCAACGCCAACCGCCGCTCATACCCAATCCTGCCTCGATACGCTTCGCCGGTATCCACCCAGCCGTGGCTCAAATACAAACCTAACGCCGTCGTATTATCTTCATCCACCGACAACATCAGTTGCTTGATATCAGGCCAAACTCGCCGCGTCGTGTTCGGGAGGGCCTGCAGACAAGCCTTGCCCAATCCTTGGCCCTGCTTGCGCCGATCAATCTGTAACGCATGCAACGTTGCCGCATCAGCATCCGCCCACGCCGGTAGATAAATGCCGCGCTTGAGCAGCAAAAAACCCACCGGCACCGCGTTTGTCAGCAACGCAAACCCGCGGATGTCCGACGTGGCGTTGACTAACAGTGAGTTCAATGCCCCGTGGATGTCACCGGAAAACGACCGCTGGGCGTCCATCACCTTAACGTTCGTTAACTGCTGTCGCTGAATGTCTGACAGGTCTTGATAGCAGACCAGTTCAATGTGCATCGATGAAATCCTTCAAAAGCGCGTTACGTTTGCTCAGGACGGGGAGTTTACCGGGATTTTTCGGCAGCTGGTCTACATGCAGGGTGTCTTGGCTCAACCCTTGTCGTACAAGTGCCTGAGCTCCCTCGTATTTTTAATCGCAAGCAACGGTTGTAAGTTACCGCCAGACCGGTACAATGGCGCCGTTCACCGTCAGGTGAGCGTCGTTATGGTGACCCTATCGGTCCCCCCGCAACGATTACCCGTGAACCTGGTCAGATCCGGAAGGAAGCAGCCACAGCGGGAACATTGTGTGCCGGGGTGTGGCTGGTGGGGTTGCCTCCATAACGCTACTCATTGGTTCTCAATGAGTGTTTTAAAAACTTCTGCAATCCTTCTCAACTGAAAACCGTCAGATGCGTTTAGTGTGGGCTGTGGTATGATGTCGTATTGCCATCTTTCTGGTCGTTTTTTGACAGCAGTCGCAGAGCAAGTAAGACCAAAACCGCTTTATCGTCAGCGACTCCATTCCTTGTGCTGTGGAGTACCCCCGCAGCTACTGATAATCGCCCTGACTCTTCCAATGCGTCGAATCCGAAGGACCACTGGCGTCCAGCTCAGCAAGGCCACGGGCGCCGGCTTGTATTTGCTCGCGGCGGGATTTGGCACTTAAGTTGCCGAAGGTCTGAAGTGCTGCACTGAGCAAGGTTTCGTGTGCTTCGCCGCGTAACAGGTGCGCGGCGACATACCAATGCCGATACAGCTGCTCTTCCAGCGACAGCGGCCCAAGTTCGCTGGCATTCATCACGGCCCAAAACGCCAGCGATTCGCTGTCTTTGGTGTCCAGTTCGAACATCGCTTCCAAGTCCATCCCTGCCTGTTTAAACAGGTTGTGTGCCTTGTGCGTCATCCGGTGAAACTCCGGGGGCGCGAGGCCATTGTCATGTTCAGGCGAGGCGTTGTGCAGAATCGTCGCTGCTGCCCCCACCAGCGTATGGATCGCCACTGGGTCGGCGCTGGCGAATAATAAGCGAATGGCAAGGTTGAGTTGCCGATGGGCGGCGTCGAGTCTGGATACGCGGAAGGAGGCGGTCATGGCGGCAGCGACTACTCGTGGTAAGTGGGGCGTGTGTCGGCGTTTGGTCAGTTTAGGCCAGGCGCCGAAGATGAGAGGATGCTACCGGAATAACTCATCTGACATCCGGCAGGCTGTTGATATGGTGTTTGTCGATTTGTTCGACGTCGATCTGCAGGCATAAAAAGCTGAGCAAGTCGCTGTCCGCATAATCCGGGTTCGCGTCACACATGACAAGACCGCTCTAAGTGGTTACTTATTGCGGTTAAAAAACTTGCGAACGACCCCCACTGCAACCATCAGCCCGACCACCAAGAACTTCTTCGCCGCTAGCAAAAGCACTCCAATTTTGGCGAACAGCCCAGCCTTGGCGGCTAGCCCACCGGCAACCAGGGCCGCCAAGCCATATTTGGCCAGTTTGTCGGTGCCTGGTTCGTAGTCGGCATAGCGATTGCCGTCGGTGAAGTTGGTGAACGCCAGGACGTGAGGCATTTCCCGCTGAATGGTTGCAAGATCGCTCATTGAGGCGACGGCATTCAGCTCTAGCACGCCTTGGCGACCGAGCACGCGGATGCTGTAGTTGAGAGTGTTTTCGTCGGTGTTGTCAGCTTTCAGTTCGCGCGCCCAATACATCTTATGGCTCTGATCGTCATAGTGCGGCGGTTCGGCCCAGCCCAATAGTTGCAGGCCGGCGTAGCCTTGTTTGCGCCGCTCGTTGTTGTTCTCTACATCGTCTTCCTGCATTTGCTTAAGCATTTCGGTGTAGTCGATCTTGGCGGCGTCCTCATCGGATACGTGCCCATCGTCTTTGTAACTGACCAGTACGCCCCAGCCACCGTGGGACATCGGACTGGTGGCTTGCGGTACGATCATGCCCAACGTTGTATGGCCCGGTGGATTGCCCCAGCCTTCAACGAGCAAACGCTCAGTGTCTTGCGGGGTGAGGTAATAGAAATCGTCGTTCAGGCTGAGTGTGGCGACGCCGCCTGGCAGATCAACAGTGCCGTGCTGCGGTTTCAGCGTTGCCATGAACTGGGCGGCGGTTTGCCGAGGTTTGGCAGAATCGCCAGAGGTGGGAGTTGCAGCGTCTGCGCGTGTGGTTAAGGCACACAACACGACAGCCGCCATCAGCAAGCGCACGCAATTCATCGTAGTCCTTTACATTCAGTAATGAGTTTGGCGGCAGCTTAACGAAGCGGGGGGCAAGGCACCATAAAAAAACCGCCATGGGCATGGCGGTTTTTGGGTATTGCCATCAATCAGCCAAAAAATTGCAGCGCGTTGGTCAGGTCGCCCATGGGCTCTTGGCCTCGGGTTGCCATCGCTTCGTCTCGCATCTTTAGCCCGTCCAGCTTTTCAAGACCATGCACCCGGGTAATCAAGCGCAAAATCGAAGCGGTGTCATACGTGGTGTGGTCCACCGTGCCCCGTCGGGCAAATGGCGAGACCACCAGCGCCGGAACCCGAGTGCCAGGGCCCCAGCGATCACCTTTGGGTGGAGCAACGTGGTCCCACCAGCCACCGTTTTCGTCAACGGTGATGACAATCACCATGTTTTCCCACTGCGGACTGTTACGCAGCACTTTAATGACGCGGGTGATGTGGCGATCACCCGCCGCTACGTCGGTGTAACCGGCATGCATGTTCAGGTTGCCCTGAGGTTTATAAAACGTGACGGCGGGCAGCTTGCCGGCCTGGGCATCCGCGAGGAATTTATTGGTGCTGGATTCATCGCCTAAGCCTGCGTCACGCAGGCGCTTGCTGCGTTCACCCGGGTTTTCCGGTCCTTGTTTCTTGAAGTAATTAAACGGCTGATGGTGGTACTGGAAACTCGGGATTTTCGGAATGCCCGCCGAATCTTTGAACTGGTCGATGGTGGCCTGCCACGCGCCGGCATACCAGGCCCAATCGACGTTTTTCTTCGACAGCTTGTCGCCGATGTGGTCGTGGTTTTGCGCCACCAGCACATTAGCCACGTCCGCTTTCGCATATTGCGGGCGGTCGGGGTCACGAATCCAGGTCGGCCAATACGGCGGGGCCATGGTGTTGACGGCATAGCCATCCGGCGTCAGCAAGCTGGGACCAAATTGGGGCGGCCCGGTCATGGCGCTGGCGGGAGATTTCTCTAACGGCTTGAGTCGAGTGTCACGGGGGTTGTCAGTTTGTAACGTGGCAATCTGCTGTTTAGCCGGGGAGTTGGCTACGTCCGGGTAGAACGGTACGGCAGCGGAGATCAGGTATTGATGGTTAAGGAACGAGCCGCCGAAAGCACCTTGGAAAAAGTTGTCACACAAGACGAACTCAGACGCCACGTCCCACAGACGTAAGGAGTATTCAGTCTGCCCGTAGTGGCCCATGGTCAAGCCACCGGAATCCGCCCACGCGACGAAGCTGTCATTTTTGCCGTCGTTAATCTGCATTTGGTTTTGGTAAAACACATGCCACAAGTCGCGGGTCACCAGGCTCAGTGGCAGGTCTTCGCCGTCGGGGCCTTGGAGCGCATAGGGTTGGTTGAGCAGGTGTTCCTGGAATTGGGTGCCGGCGGGGTAGGTCACGCCGTCGACGGTCTGCGGTCCGATTTGCAATACACCGCCCCATACTGGGGGCAGGCCTTCCAGCACCTTGCCGTCGCGGTCACGTTGTTGGTACTCGACAGGATCAAGGTCTGCCATCGGCTTTTCAACGCCGGGAAAGTTGCCGAACAAGTTATTGAAGCTGCGATTTTCGGCGTAGATCACGACGACCGTTTTCACATTGTCACGCAACGCCTGGTCCAGAGCCGCGCCGGTTAGCGGTGAAGCATCCGGTGCGATGGGCTTGTCGTCCGCGCTGACGTAAGCGCTGAGGGTAGCGCTCACGCCAAGCGCTGCGACGCCGCCGAGAAAACGCCGTCTGCTGACGTCAGGAGGATTGTCGCCAGCAAGTGGTTGCGAGGTTTCTTCTTCTTTTTTGTCGCTCATGACAGGTTACCTGCGTACTTGACTGAGATCGTAAATGCTGATTTCGAAGGAGCGTAGCGAGGCAATGTGACGGTGATGCTACAGCGCAGAGTGAGGATGTATAAACGCTAAAACACGGCATTCAGCGAGATTGCGACTCAGACACGGGTCTAACGGCCAACGGCGCTGGAGCGCCATAACGTTCTAGAATCTGATCTATCTCGCCGGACATTTTCATTCGCAGCAAGGTTCTCAGAATTCGCTGTACTGGGACACTGGGGTCGTTGCGAAGGACGCAGCCTACCGGTTGTTCCTGAATGATGGCAACCTCGCGTAGCTGTTTGTCAGGTGCAAGGCTGCGGTTGAACCAACGCATCGACCATTGATTGGCCACCGCATAGCGGTAGCGCCCGGCGATAAGTTTTTGCAACACCAGGTCTTGGCTGCGAGCATCTTCGCGCACCAATTGGTGGCTATTAAACAGCGTCTGCAGGGTAGGGTAGACGTAGCCCAGCACGGTGCCGACGCTTTCTTTCGCGAGTTGTTTGGGGTCGACTGGCGTTGGGTTGTCTGCGGTGCTGATCAATAAATCGCGCTGAGTTATCAGCGGCAAGCTCCAGATGTAGTCGCCGGACATGTTCGGCACCCAGGACTGCGCCGCGTAGCAACGAATATCGACCTCGCCATTCTCCAAAGCGCTTTGCACGCGTAGACGCGCCAGAACGTGATATTCGGTGGGCAAGCCCATGTGGCGGCCTAGGCTTTCCATGATGTCGAACAAAAAGCCGCCGCGGGGTTTGTCGCCGTCAATAAGCACAATGGGCATAGACCAGCTGTCGGCAATCGAGAAGCGCAACGGAGCATCCGCCGCGAAACTTGAGCAGGACGCTAGCAACAAGACACTCAATAGCAGCCGCATTCGGTTTATCGGCGTGAGCATTACGATGCTATTCAAGTCAGACCCAACTCCTGGACGCATTCAATTGATGAGCGTAGCTATATTAGCGCCGGACACCGGATGCAATTTTGCCCCTGCTCCGCTAGCATTAGCGGTCTTCCGCTTTCAGTCGCGATGGTTATCGATGAGTTATCAGGTTCTTGCACGCAAATGGCGTCCGCGCTCATTCCGCGAAATGGTCGGCCAGACCCATGTGCTCAAGGCCCTGATCAATGCGCTGGATAGCCAACGGTTGCATCATGCCTATTTATTTACCGGTACGCGCGGTGTGGGTAAAACCACCATCGCTCGCATTATCGCGAAATGCCTGAATTGTGAAACAGGTATTACTTCTACTCCCTGCGGCACCTGTTCAGTGTGTTGTGAAATTGACGAAGGGCGTTTCGTCGATTTGATCGAAATCGATGCGGCAAGCCGGACCAAGGTCGAAGACACCCGTGAACTGTTGGAAAGCGTGCAATACGCGCCGAGCCGCGGACGCTTCAAGGTCTATCTGATCGACGAAGTGCACATGCTTTCTACGAGCTCGTTCAACGCCTTGTTGAAGACCCTGGAAGAGCCACCGCCCTACGTCAAATTTATCCTGGCAACCACCGATCCGCAGAAGCTACCGCCGACCATCCTGTCGCGTTGTTTACAGTTTGCCCTGAAAAACATGACACCGGAGCGTGTGGTCGAACATCTGACCCATGTACTGGGTGTCGAAAATGTGCCGTTTGAAGCCGATGCGCTATGGCTGTTAGGTCGTGCGGCCGATGGCTCGATGCGTGACGCCATGAGCTTGACCGATCAAGCGATTGCGTTCGGTGAAGGCAAGGTCATGGCGGCGGATGTTCGGGCCATGCTCGGCACGCTGGACCACGGGCAAGTCTATGACCTGTTGCAGGCATTGCTCGACGGCGATGCGCGGGCAATGCTCGAAGCCGTGCGCCATTTGTCCGAGCAAGGGCCGGACTGGAATGGCGTGCTGTCGGAGATTCTTAACGTACTGCACCGCGTAGCGATTGCTCAGGCCCTGCCCGAAGCGGTTGATAACGGTCATGGTGACCGTGATCGAGTGTTGGCATTGGCGCAAGCGTTGCCCGCCGAAGACGTACAGTTTTATTACCAAATGGGCCTGATTGGTCGTCGCGACTTGCCCCTGGCGCCCGACCCGCGAGGGGGATTTGAAATGGTCCTGTTGCGAATGCTGGCGTTCCGCCCGGCAGACAGCAGTGATGCACCCAGGCAACCACTAAAGACAGTGGGGATCAACCCGGCCACGGTTGATTCCATACAACCCGTGGTCGGTGCGATGCCCG